>JAQUHN010000275.1 GCA_028683555.1 Geobacteraceae bacterium
ATCGATATGCCGGCAGACGGGAAGAGCGTGTTACCCAGAGAAACGAAAATGGCGATGTTCTCCCAGTTCATCGGTTTCATGCTCGACGCCTACGACATGGCCCTGGTTCTCGTCATGGCCCCGATCCTGGTAAAGGTCTTTTCATCGGGAAGCGGAAGCGCAGCCTGGCAGTACATCACCATTGTCCTTACCTATTCCATTACCATGGCTGCCAGGCCTCTGGGTTCAGCCGTCTTTGGCCACTATGCGGACAAGGTCGGGCGACAGTCCCTGCTGGTGATCACCGTCGGCGGCGTGGGGGTCATGTCCTTTCTTGCCGCTTTGCTTCCCACTTTCGCTTCAACCGGAATCTGGGCGTATGTGCTGTTCTGTCTCCTCCGCTTCGGGATGGGCTGCTTTTTCGGCGGTGAATACGCGGTGGGCCATACCTTTGCCATCGAGCATGCGCCGGCCGACAAGCGGGGTGCCATCGGCGGATTCATCCAGTCCGGTTTTCCCGCCGGCTATGTGATTGCAACCCTGGTCTTTGCTCTCATCTCAGCAGTTGTCGGCAAAGAGGCCATGCTCGATTATGGCTGGCGAATAGCTTTCCTGACCGGCATCGTGCCGGTTTTCCTGGCCATCTACATCAGGCGCAAACTCCCCGAATCGCCGGAATTCGAAAAAGCCCGGAACAAGGGAGAGATCGAGAAAGCTCCTTTCTTGAGCCTCTTCAAACCACCGGCCCACCGGGACTTTATCCAGGTTTTCGTTTTCATGTCGGGCCTTTTTCTTACCGACTACGCAGTCTACGGCTTCCTGCCGAACCTCCTGACCTTGGGCGGCAGGGGCTTCGATACGACCACTTACAGTCTCATCTATGGTTTTGCCCTGTTCATGGCTTTTCTCGGTTATAATTTTTACGGCTGGCTTTCCGACATCGTCGGGAGAAGAGTCCTGACCATGTGGTACTGCGTTTTCCTGGTCGCCTTCGGTATTCCTTCCTATTATGTTCTCTACCAGGCAGCCTTGGCCCATAACCTGGTCCTGGCCATTATTGGAACGACCATGGCGGGCATGCTCAAGCTGGCCTGGGGAATAGTCCCGGCCTACCTGTCGGAGCGGTTTCCCACCAGGAGGCGTGCCGTGGGGGTCGGGCTTGGTTACTCCTCGGGGGCCCTGCTGGGAGCCTGGTTCAGTATCTATGTCTGGTGGGCCCACTCTATTCCCTTTATCAGGGCAATAGAAGGACAGGACATGTGGCTTTCACCCGCGGTTATCCTTACCATCGGTTCGATAATGACCTTTTCAAGCTTGCTCTTCAGTCCCGAAACGAGAGGAATCGATCTGGCCACGGCTGGGTTGAATACGAGCACCGAAGCACATTCGGCCACAAAAGAATGATGGCATCCTCCCGCCCGCATCAATTCGTTTGACATCGGATGATTCTTGTGTTCAATTTTTTTCCATGAAAAACGACACCGTCCACTTTTTTAACCCGGCTTGCACCTTCAGGCTGTCCGTCGCGGCTTTGCTGTTGGTTTCAGTCATCCTTTCCGGATGTCTGGGCAGGGGAACCGTGCTCGATCCCAAGGCAACGACCCGTTGTGTCTTCGACGATGAGCGGCTCAGGCTGACCGCCGATTACTGCCGCAGTCACTACGGCATGGACAGCTACCAGCTGACTGAGCCGGAGATGATTGTTGTCCACTACACGGCGATTCCGACCTTTGAGGAGTCGTACCGTTTTTTCGCTCCGGTCACGCTCGATACGGTGCTTCGTCAGGACATCAGCAGCGGCGGGCAAGTGAACCTGGCGGTTCACTATCTCGTTGACCTGGATGGCGCCGTCTTCCAGTTGGCGCCGGATAACGTGGTCTGCCGCCATACCATCGGTTACAACTACACCGCCATCGGCATCGAGAATGTCGGAAAGAGCGAAGCGGACCTGACCGAGGCCCAGGCTGCCAGCACCGCGGACCTTGTCAGCCGGCTGGTCATGCGGCACCCTTCCATTGCCTACCTCATCGGCCACTACCAGTACCGCGACTCGGGATTGCCCCATTACCGGCTCTTCAAGGAAGACGACCCGGGTTATCGGCTGACCGTCAAGACCGACCCCGGACCGGCGTTTATGGCCCAGGTGCGGGCGCTGCTCAAAGAGCGCTACGGCCTGGTGTTGCTTGAATGATGGTGGGGGGCGGCACTTTTGTCGAGTTTCAACGTACCGTTTAACGTTTTTTCAGCACCACTCCGCCAAAAGCGCCTACGCCTATCTGCATCAAGTCCTCGCTTATGATCAGGTTTCCAGGGAAGTTCTGCTGGGCCTGCTGCAGATTCGAAATCGGGGCCATGCCGGGCACGATGTGATTCAGTACCAGTGTCTTGACGTTGCACCATGCAGCGACCTGTCCGACACGCTCGACCTGCGTGTGGGCATTCTGCATGTGGGTCTTCAGTGCGTTTGTGGTTGGGAATTTGGTGTTGATCCACGCCGAGTCTATGACCTCGTGCACGAGTATGTCCGCGCCTTTGGCAAGATTCTGGAGGTTGCCATTAGCGAGTCTCGGGTCGCCTTCCTGAAGGTCTCGGAATTCGGTGGTGTTGGGACCCGTGTCGCCGGAGAAGACCACCGACCCGTCGGGGGTGTCGAACCGATACGCGAAGGCCGGATACACCTGGCGATGGTCGACCAATGTGGCGTAGACGCTTACGCCGTTCTCGTCCGTTCCTCCGCCTTCAGGGTAGATCTGGGACTTGCCCGTTGCAGGGCAGGTGTTGTCATCGGGGGCGCCGAGTCCCGTGCCTATTTCCCTGACCGTGACCAGGCTCTTGTAGTTGGGGTATCCGTCATCAAGCATTATGTCGTTTTCGGCCTGGGCGAATGCCTGGAAAATAAGGTCGGTCATGTCCTTCGTGCCGGGCGTAGGGGTACTCTTGGCTGTGCCGTCATAGGCGTTAATGACCCAATCATCCGTGTAATAGGGGTTGTTGCAGATGTCCTGCTGTCCGCGGTTGCACGGTCCAATCACCTGGAGTGGTTTTGTTGCCGACAAGTTGTTGTCGGCCGTAGGAACGCCAAGGTTGCTGCCTGCGCCGATCAGCAGCAGGTTTGCATAATCGGCAATATGATCTTGGTGAAGGTGGGTAAAAAAGAGCGCCTTGATTTTACCGAGGAAGGTGGAGGACGCGGGGGAAATATAGTTGCCGTGCTGGTCCACGAGGCTCGCCGAGTTGAAGGCTTGGTTCAGCCTGTAGGTTGAACCCTGTCCGAGGTCGACAAGATATATGGTGCCGTTCACGACCAGGGCGGACGAGGAACTCGCACGATCCGATCCCGGCCAGTACCCCACACCTCCGGAGGACCCCAGGTTTACCAGCTTGGGGAAATTAATCGTTTGG
>JAQUHN010000087.1 GCA_028683555.1 Geobacteraceae bacterium
GATCGGAAGCTATGGAAGCACGGCCCTCTTCTATCTCGATCGCCTTCACCGGGCACTTGCGCACGCATTTGAAGCAATCCTGGCACTCCGTCTTTTCCGTGTAGACCGGCTTCCGTGAATCCATGCTATTCACCCGATTCCCCCCTGATCACCTGCCCTAAAAGGTCAGCCAGCATCTCCCGGCTCACCTCGTGATACATCCGGCCGTTGATCTCCAGGTTCGGCCCCTTGCGGCACTTTTCCTCGCACCTGCTACCCACCAGTTCAACCTCGGCAGTACAGCCGTGTTCTTCCAGGTACGCCTCGATAAACTCGAGATTCATTCTGTTTCCCCGTCGGAAGCAGGAGCTACCCATGCAGATCTTTATTCTCGGCTTCACGGAAAGTCTCCTTCAATCAGTGAGTTGGCGGCTTATTCCTGGTCAGCTTCACAGATAGAACCGCCAATCCTGATGCCAGATCTTCCTTCTGGGTGATAACATCTTCAGGAACAGCCAGGTTTTCCGAGGTAAAGTTCCAGATGCCCTTGACGCCCGAGGCGACGAGGACATCCGTTACCTGCTGGGCTTCTGCTGCCGGAACACATAAAATAGCAATACTTACCTGTAGCCTGCTTAACAGCTCTTCTAAACGGGCACTATCGAAAACCGGCACACCATGAACCGTTGCTCCGACCTTCCGCGGATTTACGTCGAATGCTGCGACAATCTTGAGTCCGAAATTCATCAGCTCCCGGTTGCCGAGGATTGAGGCACCGAGCTGCCCGACACCGACAAGGAAGGCATCCAGCGTTTCGCCCCAGCCGAGAAAATCCTCGATACCCTTGATCAAGTCTGCTATGCAGTAACCGACACGGGGCGTACCGTTGATCCGGGCCAACTCGAGATCCTTGCGCACCAGGATCGCTTCGATATGCATTTTCTCCGCAAGATAGGGAGAAGAAACAAACTGCTCACCCTTTCCGGAGAGTTCCCGGAGAAGATGCAGGTAGGCAGGCAGACGCCTGACAGAGGGCAATTTGTCAATTTTAAGGGCGCATTGACTCATTAATAAACACTAATTTTTAACAATATCCACTATGGCGTTATCGATATTTTTTTATCCTATAGCACAACCGCGCAACACCGGTCAAGTAATTTGATAAAATTTTATCTATAAAAAATGTATACCAAGGCAGGAGCGCTTTTGCGGTGCATAATCATAGAAACTTAGCGCACGGCCAGAGTGATTGATTGAGATTTTTACAACTAATTACAGCAGGTCATTTTCAATCCTGGCAGAGTTATTCAGAATCAAACTGCTCGTGCATATTATAATAAGAATGGGGGAAATTCTTTGAAGGCTGACAAAAGGGGGAAGGAATTGCACACAAGGTAATTCGGGATTCCTGACCGATCAGGAATAAACCGCATCGGCATACCAGAGGGGAGGTCAATGAAGACAGATTGCTCCTCCCCCCGCAAGCCTTGGGGGGGGGAGAAGGAAACAGATCTGATAATTTTCGGCTTACGCAGAATGTACAGGCACATCCACCCCACCGAGGCTGCATTAACGGCAACAACTAATGCGGCAAGTTGTTACAGGGACACAAGGAAAACAATAAATCATCCTTAGCACTGCCTGGAAACGACAAGAAACTACCGAGCAAGAGACTGCTGATACACTTCAAGGGCAGCCGGGAAGGGACGAAGCGCCCGGGCAAAAATACCCAGCGAGTACGCTATCGCAAGTCCGTAATTGGTAATTGGCACCCCGGCCTGTTGACAGCGGATAATGCGGGAAAGAACCTCGCGACGATTCCACATGCATGCACCGCAGTGCACCGCAAGCTTGTATGAACCCAAGTCGTCCGGAAAGTCGTGACCCTGCACGTGGGTAAACTCCAGCTTGCCACCGACATACTGGCGCAGCCAGCGGGGAAGCTTCACCCTGCCTATATCCTCCCCGATGGGATGATGGGAACAGGACTCGCAAATCAACACCTTATCACCTGGAGCAAGGTTTTCGATCGCAAGGGCACCACGCACGAATTCCACCAGATCACCCTTGAAACGGGCAAACAAAATAGAAAATGACGTCATCAGAACATCATCGGGAGTATCACCCGCAACCTTGAGAAAAGCCTGTGAGTCGGTAACAACGAGAGCAGGTGGCCGCTTCAGCCGGTCAAGAGCGTCACGAAGTTCCCGTTCCTTCACCACCATGCAGTAGGAGTCGTTATCAAGAATATCCCTGATTGATTGGACCTGAGGCAGAATGAGCCGGCCCTTGGGAGCCTCGAGATCGATCGGAATGACCAATACCGCGAGTTCTCCTGCAGGAACGAGATCGCCTATTATCGCCGGAGCATTGATAAATTCTTCCGGAGCCGACGCAACCAGTGCCTCGCGAAGACCAAGAATACCTTCCCCCCGAGCAGCGGACGTCTCGAGACAGGAAACCTGAAGCTCTCTGAGCCTGGCTTCCTGAGCGGTATCTACCCTGGCGACATCTGTTTTATTGAACACCACGATTACCGGAATTTTCCGATCCCGCAGTTCGGTAAGGATTGCCTCTTCAAATTCGCCCCAATCTCCGGCAACGGAAACGATGATCCCAACATCGGTACGGTCAAAAACCTGTTTCGTTTTCTGAACCCTCATCTCACCCAATGCACCAACGTCATCGATTCCAGCCGTATCGATAAAGAGGACCGGGCCGATAGGAAGCAGTTCCATCGGCTTCTCCACCGGATCGGTGGTCGTTCCGGCGATATCTGAGACGATCGAAACAGTCTGACGTGTCAACGCATTCAACAGCGATGATTTGCCAACGTTTCGCCTGCCAAACAGACCTATATGTAATCTGAACCCCTTGGGTGTGTTCCTCATGAAAGCTTTTTCTCCTTCCTGATCGGTGAGCCAAGTCTTGTAACACTCTCCGCTGACACCAGTTCATCAAAATCATCCGCAGTGAGCAGCCCGCGGTCAAGCACAGTTGCACGGACGCCCTTTCCTGTCGCCGTAGCCTCTGCGGCAATATCCTGGGCGACCTGGTATCCTATCGTGTCGATCAGCGCCGTGAGCGTTGCCGTTGCGCCATCGACATTTCTGCGACACCTGCCCTCCTCCGCCTCGAGACCGGCAACACACAGCCGGCGAAGAATGGAACAGGCATTGGTTAAAAGGTCAAGGCTGCCGAGAAGCGAGTCGGCAATAAGGGGCAGAAATGCGTTTAACTCCAGGTTGCCCAAGGAAACGGCAAAGGTGATTGACTGGTCATGAGCCATGACCGCCATGGCAGCCTGGGAAACAGCTTCGGGAATTACCGGATTGACTTTGCCCGGCATGATTGAGGAACCGGCCTGACGTGGAGGAAGTCTGATCTCGCCGATGCCGGCGTCGGGGCCCGACGAGAGCAGGCGCAAATCGCCGGAAACCTTCAGCAGGTTACTGGCACAGGCTTTCAGAATGCCGCTCACTTCGACAAACACATCATTGTTCTGGGTCGCTTCGATGAGATTTTCCGCCCGGGCCAAGCCTTGACCGGTAATACTCCGGAGCTGTTCGGTAACCCGGAAAATGAACTGGCGCGGCGCGGCAAGACCGGTACCTACCGCCGTCCCGCCCAAGTTGAGCACCCGGAGTCGCTCCTCGCACTTGTAAATTCGCCAGCGATCCCGGCCGAAAGCTTCAGCATAGGCTGACATCTCGCGCCCCAGGGTTATCAGTACCGCATCCTGCAACTGGGTCCGACCGACCTTGACAATGTGAGCAAATGCCTTCTCTTTGTTCTGGAACTCCTCCAGCAAGGCCACAACTTCCCGCTCCAGGTCACGAAGCTTATTGATGGCAGCAACCTTGAGTGCCGTGGGATAGGTATCGTTCGTTGACTGGTGGAGGTTGATATCGGCCAGAGGACTTACACTGTCATAGTCGCCCGGGCTTTTGCCGAGAAGCTCAAGGGAGCGGTTGGCCAGCACTTCGTTGACATTCATATTGGTGGACGTTCCCGCGCCCCCCTGAAGAGCATCCACAACGATGTGAGCGTCCAACTGTCCTTCCATCATCTCCAAACATGCCGCTTCGATTGCCGCAGCCTTGGCGTTGTCCCACCAGCCAAGCTCATGATTGGTCCTGGCGCAGGCAAGTTTTACCGCGCCAAATGCATGGATCAGAGCGGGATTCACCGTTCGCCGCGAAAGGGGAAAGTTTTCCATTCCCCGAACGGTATGGATGCCGTACAGGGCATCCGCAGGAACTTCACGTTCACCGAGCAGGTCTTTTTCTATACGGTACTGTGTCATGTGTCTCTTTACATTCATTGGAATGCCATCCTCCGGCAAGCCGGAGGATGGTTTTGGGAATGATTTTAGAAATAGAGATCGTGATCGCCGCTCTCCTTGATACTCGCGAGCCGCTTGTTCACCATATCTTTTGTATCGCCATCGGCCAGCTTTGCCAGTTCTTCGGCAATGAGCTTCTCACCCACCGCACGGGTTTCCGGCGTTGCATAGTCCACCAGATACTCTTCAAGGGTGAGGAGTGCATTGGGGGTACAATATTCCTTGATAAAGCCGGGGATACTGAACTCCATAAAGTGCTCGCCGGTTCTGCCGACCCGATAGCACGAAGTGCAAAAGCTGGGCACGTAGCCGTCATTCATCAGCTCCCGCATGACCTCGTCGAGAGAGCGGACGTCGCCGAGAGAAAATTGCTCGCGTTCCATGACCTGGGCATCGCCCACCTCGGTATAGCCGCCCAACTCGATACGGCTTCCCGCATCGATTTGCGAAACCCCGAAAGACATACACTCGCGTCGCAGTTCGGCGTTTTCGCGAGCGGTGAGGATCAGGCCGGTATAGGGAACGGCAAGCCGGAGGACCGCAATGAGCTTTTTGAATTCAGCATCGTCCACCAGGTATTTTTCATCCAGATCAACACCGGAGGCCGGTCTGAGACGGGGAAAACTGATGGTGTGAGGACCGACATTGTAACGATCCTGCAAGTAAAGAGCATGGGTAACAAGACTCATAACCTCGAATTTCCAGTCGTAAAGACCAAACAGCACGCCAAGGCCGACATCATCGCAGCCGGCTTCAAATGCCCGGCTCAATCCGTCAAGGCGGTACAAGTAATCCCCTTTCCGGGTATTGGCCGGATGAATTCGGGAATAGGTATCATGATGGTATGTCTCATGGAAAATCTGGTAAGTTCCGATTCCCGCTGCCTTGACAGTTGCATAGCCCTCATGGTCAAGGGGAGCGGCGTTGATATTGACTCGCCTGATCTCACCATGTCCCACCTTCGTTTCATATACAGTACGGACACTCTTGGCAATAAATTCGGCATCATAAGCCTGATGTTCGCCAAAAACCAGGATGAGCCTTTTATGCCCTTTGTTTTCCAGGGCTTCTACCTGTTGGCGAATCTCCGTTTCGTTCAGCGTACGCCGGATAGCCAGAGTATTGCTCCGCTTGAAGGCACAGTAGGAACAGTCGTTAACACATTTATTGCCAATATAGAGTGGCGCAAACAGGACAATACGGTTACCGTACACGTTCTTTTTCAACTGCCGGGCCGTATCAAATATTTCCTCGTTTAACTCGGGAGTATCGGCACGCAGCAGAACCGCGGTTTCCTCGACACTGAGGGCCTCCTTGGCAAGGCTCTTAGCGATAATCTCACGAACATGCGCCGCATCGGGACGCTTCCCGGCCAGAAGACCATTAATAAAGCCTTCATCAATAAAATCAACTGCACGTTCACTCAAATTCAAAGATGGCATTCCACTCATGTGTCTACTCCTCTCGTCTTTCTATGCGGCTTTATTCTTACGGTTCGGCGAATCTCCGCGTCCGGTTCCAATTACTCTGCCCATGATACAGATTTGCTTCTTGATACGCGCGTTGCTTTCATCGGCATTCTCGTCACAACTGGCCTTTGCCGGATAGATCTCGTATAACTCCCGGTACTTTTTCGGAGTAAGGTTTGGCATGACAATGTTCGCGCCACGGGACAAACCATGCTCTCGTCCCTCAGTGCGGTTAATGGTAGCCAAGGCCGTAGTGCTGGGAATGTTGATCAACGGACAGAGAATCCTGGTCAACGCAACAACCTTGCAGGTCATCAATTCAGTGCCGGGCACCTGCTCGCCGGGAGGGCACTGCAAGTCGGCTTGAGACATTCCCAACGGTGTGCCGGGATGAGGAATGTATGGCCCGATGCCGACCATGTCGATATCGTATTCCCTGAAAAGCAGAATATCGTTTGCCAGATCATCAAATGACTGTCCGGGAATCCCGACCATAATCCCGCTCCCCACTTCATAGCCGATTTGACGAAGCCGGCGAAGAATCAGGAACCGATCAGAGTCGCGTCCCGGAAGGGGGGGATGGATACGATCATACAGTTCCCGGTTTGATGTCTCGAAACGAAGCAGGTAGCGGTCTGCCCCTGCCTGATGCCAGGCAACCAGTTCTTCGTCCTCACGCTCGCCGAGACTGAGGGTAATCGCAAGAGGCGTATCACGCTTTATGCGAGCAATAATGTCACAAAGCCATTCTCGGCTAATGCCGTAATCTTCTCCGGCCTGAAGGACCACCGTACCGTAACCGAAACCAACCGCCAACTGTACAGATTCCATTATTTCATCGGCCGACATGCGATAACGGCAAACATCACGATTTCCGACCCGGATCCCGCAATAACCACAGTCCCGTGCGCAGATATTGGAGACTTCGATCAGTCCCCGCAAGTGAACCTCTTCTCCGACCGAAGTTCGGCGCGCCTCGTTCGCCTGTTGCCACAACTCTTGCAACTTGTCCGTATCGTCCGTTTTCAACCATTCGAGTATTTCTGTTTTATTCATACTTACTCCAGATGTTTCCCGTTAAGACAAGAGAGCTTTTGTTCTATAACGCTCCGCTCTTTCGCGTGTATAACAATCTCATAGAGAAATCGAGAATTCTTTGACCTGGGTCAAATTATGGTCTTTTATAGTAGTAGCAAGTAGCTTTACTTTTTCATTCTTCTGCAAGAAACATAATTACTTAGGATAAATTTGAATTTCTGTCAGCAGTGACATGTATTCCGATTGCCAATTTGATCTCTTCAAAACAAAAAAAACGGCCGGATGGAAACCATCCGGCCGTTCTCTTCTTCTACGTCCTCGTGCTGAGTACTGCTGATTCAGAACGGGAACCCTACTACGGTAAACTTACCCCCCAAGCTTGGAGCGCTTGAAGTAATGGGTGTGGAGCAGGTGATGAGCCTTGTCGCTCAGCGGCTTGCCGAGGAACTTCTCATACAGCTCGATGATGTAGGGGTTTTCGTGGGACTTGCGGAGTTTCTTACCGGCGTCCTCTTCGTAGAGAACCTTGGTTCTCTTCTTGAGAAGCTCGACATCACCGTGATGATACGGCTGACCGCCACCGCCGATGCAGCCACCGGGGCAGGACATGATCTCGATTGCGTGGTACTCAGACTTGCCTGCACGAACATCTTCCAACAGCTTGCGGGCATTGCCGAGCTCGTGAGCGATACCGATGTTGAGGGTATGCGGCCCAACCTGAACCTTGGCGGAACGAATTCCTTCCATACCGCGGACAGCTTCGAAATCGACTTTCTCGAGGGTCTGACCGGTAGCAAGTTCGTATGCGGTTCTGAGCGCTGCCTCGATAACACCGCCGGTAGCGCCGAAGATCGGTGCCGCACCGGTGGACTCACCAAGAGGATTATCGAAGTCTTCGTCAGGAAGTGCGGCGAAGTCGATGTTCATACGCTTGATGAGACGTGCAAGTTCACGGGTTGTGATGGAGTAGTCAACATCAGGGTTGCCGTTGACTTTGAATTCCGGACGCTCACACTCGTACTTCTTGGCGAGGCAAGGCATAACGGAAACAACTACCATCTTCTCTCTCGGAATACCGAGAATATCAGCAAAGTAGGTTTTTGCAATAGCACCGAACATCTGCTGCGGAGACCGTGCAGATGAAGGAACGTCAAGGAGGTCAGGGAACTGATGCTCGAAGAACTTTACCCATGCCGGACAGCATGAGGTAAGGATCGGCAGCGTGACAGTCTTGTCGCCATCAAGATAGCGGGTAAGACGGTCGAGGAATTCAGAACCTTCTTCCATGATGGTAAGGTCGGCTGCGAAGTCGGTGTCGAATACATGGTCGAAACCGAGGCGACGAAGAGCAGCAGCCATTTTGCCGGTTACGGAAACGCCCGGCTCGATGCCGAGGTCTTCACCGAGAGCGGCGCGAACTGCCGGAGCAGTCTGAACAACCGTGACCTTGTCGGGATCGGCAATCGCGTCAACGATTTCCCAGGTGTGATCACGCTCAACAAGAGCACCAACCGGACAAACCGCGGTACACTGACCACAGAAAGTACATACGGAGTCTTCCAGGTTCATTTCGAACGCCGGAGCGACAACAGAGGTAAAGCCCCTGTTTACGCCGGAAAGAACGCCGCAGGTCTGGACGTCGTTACACATGGTTTCGCAACGACGACACATGATGCACTTATCCATATCGCGAACGATAGAGGGAGAAATGTCCTTGCGATAGGTGGACATGACACCTTCGTAACGAACTTCACGAACGCCGAATTTCTCGGCAACGTCCTGCAGATCGCACTCGCCGGACTTCTGGCAAACCAGACAATCCTTCGGGTGGTCGGACAGCAGCAGTTCGAGAACGGTTTTGCGAGCGTTAAGAACCCTCATGGTGTGTGTCTTTACCACCATGCCGTCAGTGATCGGGGTAGCGCAGGCCGGAGCCAGGTTCTTGCGGCCTTCAACCTCAACCACGCAAATACGACAGGAAGCTGCCATATTGTTGACCGCGAGGTCTTCGAGGTTGAGGTAGCAAAGGGTAGGAACCTCAATATTGAGTTTCTTGGCAGCGTCGAGAATCATGCTGCCCTGCGGAACTTCCGTTTCTTTACCGTCAATGGTAATTTTTAGCATAGACATGTATATGAGCTCCTTTCACTTATTGCTTGACGATTGCGTCGAACTTACACTTATCGATACATGCACCGCACTTGATACAAGCGGCCTGATCAATCACATGGGCTTCCTTCACCTTGCCGGAGATACAGTTGACCGGGCATACACGGGCGCACAGAGTACAACCAACGCACTTGTCGGCGAGGATAACGATTTCGAGCAGGTTCGAACAAACACCGGCGGGGCACTTCTTGTCACGTACGTGAGCAAGGTACTCGTCGGCAAAGGTGTTCATGGTGGACAGAACCGGGTTGGGCATGGTCTGGCCGAGACCACAGAGAGCGGTGTCCTTGATGTTTACCGCAAGGCTCTTCATTTTCTCAAAATCTGCCTCGGTTCCCTGGCCAGAAGTGATTTTTTCAAGGGTCTCATAAAGACGCTTGGAACCGATACGGCAGGGAGTACATTTACCACAGGTTTCATCCATGGTGAAGTCGAGGAAGAACTTCGCAATGTCAACCATGCAGGTATCTTCGTCCATGACGATCATACCGCCGGAGCCCATCATGGAGTTCTTGGCCAGGAGGTTGTCGTAGTCGATGGGCACATCGGCATCCTTGTAGGTAAGAGCACCACCGGAAGGACCACCGGTCTGGACGGCCTTGAACTCTTTGCCGTCGGGGCAACCGCCGCCGATTTCGAAAATGATTTCTTTCAGGGAGATGCCCATCGGAACTTCGATGAGACCAACGTTGGTGATCTTGCCTGCCAGCGCGAACACCTTGGTTCCCTTGGACTTCTCGGTACCGATAGAGGAGAACCAGTCGGCGCCTTTTACCAGGATAGCAGGAATGTTGGCGAAAGTTTCAACGTTGTTCACGATGGTCGGTTTACCCCAGTAGCCAGCGTTTGCCGGGAAAGGAGGCTTGGTATAGGGCTCGCCGCGGCTTCCTTCCATGGAGCGGATGAGAGCAGTTTCTTCACCGCAGACGAAAGCGCCTGCGCCGTACTTCAGCTCGATGTCGAAGCTGAAACCGGAACCGAAGATATTCTGGCCGAGAACGCCGTATGCACGTGCATCGTCAATAGCCTTGATGAGGCGCTTGATAGCAAGCGGATACTCAGCACGAATGTAAACAACACCGATGGAGGCGCCGATTGCATAACCGCAGAGTGCCATTGCTTCAACGATTGAATGCGGGTCGCCTTCGAGGATGGCGCGGTCCATGAATGCACCGGGGTCGCCTTCGTCGGCATTACAGACAACGTATTTCTGATCGGCTGTATTTGCTGCTGCGAAGCTCCACTTGGTACCGGTGGGGAAACCGCCGCCCCCACGGCCACGAATGCCGGATTTCTTGACTTCGTCAATGATCCCGGCCGGAGTGTTTGCGGTTACGGCATTGGCAAGCGCTTCGTAACCACGTACTCCAAAGTAATCCTCTATGTTCTCGGGATCAATAAAACCGCAGTTTCTGGTAGCAATTCTTAGCTGTTTTTTCGATGAATCCATTCTCGAACTCCTCCCCTTATTTATAATTCAACCCTATTGTAGTTAACGGGAATCACGGTACCGGCAACCTCACCGTTCTTCAGGTACTTCTGTACAAGTTCCCTAGCACCGGTCTCGTCCAGTTTGCCGAAGCAGACGGGATCTTTGCCGGGAAGGGTTACAACAACGGTCGGTTCGGAGTGACAGTAGGTCATGCAGCCGGACTGCATGAATTCGACATTATTAATGCCTTGCTTCGCAGCTTCTTCCATCATTGCCTGCATTACGGTCTTGCCGCCGGAGGCGATGCTGCAGGTAGCGAGGGAGACGTTAACCAGGATCTTGTCCTTTTTGGCTGCTGCCTTTGCCTTATATTCTTCCTGAAATTTTTTCAGATCAGCTATTGATGAAATTTTTGCCATGACTAAGCTCCTTCATTTCTATTAAAATATTAATATTCGGCAAGGATGTTCTTGACTTGATCAGCGGTTACGTGAGCATAAACCTTCTCGCCGACGGTGAGAATCGGGGCAAGTGCACATGCACCAACGCAACGGAGACAATCGATAGAGAACTTGCCATCCGGAGTAACTTCGCCAACCTCGACACCAAGTGCCTCTTTGAAGGCCTCAACAACTTTTTCAGCGCCTTTTACGAAGCAGGCGGTACCCATGCAGATAGAGATGGGATATTTGCCCTTCGGAACCATGGTGAAAAATGTGTAGAAACTGACAACGCCATACACCTTGGCCAGCGATACGCCCATGTAGTCAGCAACGAATTGCTGAACTTCCTTGGGCAGGTAACCGAAAAGGCTCTGCGCCTTGTGAAGCACGGTAACCAAGTGACCTTCTTTCGTGGGAAGCTGAGCGACGAACTCTTCCAGCTCCTTGTAAAGTGTGGCCGGCAGCGTTGCACGATCCGGAAGTCTGCATTCCCCTGTTAACTGACACGTAGATCCTGTTTGCATACTGTTGCACCTCTCCTTTCGTTTTTAGCCAAAATTTTAGTTTGGCCTGTCGTATTACCCAACAAACAATTACCTAAACAACATTAGCCGATCAATGTGCTATAGCAAGTGCACTCGAGATTCTACTGTACGGAAATTCTGGTTACACCCTTGTCAGGTCGCAGATATTCCCGCAAAAAAATAAGATGGGTTTTAAAAGAAGCGGATAGAATGAAGTTTGATATTTTCGGGACGAGTCCCGGGATAACCACGCGGTTTACAGTCTGTTATGCCGCAGGCAGGACGCACCTCACCATCAAATGACTCATTTTTGGGCCACCGCGGCACTTCATCATAAGTGCAATTATTTGTCAAGGGTATTTTTCCCCCTCAAAGCCGATAAACAGTTTATTTATTTGGATATTTTTTTATCGAATCAGCAGGAATTGACATCATTGAATTCCTCCAGTCGAATGTCATACCTGTCGGGAAAAGACTGTTATAGAATAAGCGCTTTACCCATTAGAAACAATATTTTCACAGAAACAAAAAGCTGCAAAAAAATAAAGGCTGCAAACATATCGTTTTGCCAGTTTCACCGGTTGAAAAAAACCTGGTTATGTTCCGATGGCACTGGCGCAAGTCAGTCAAGTTGTACCTTTGTTACACTGGGCAAGCAAACCCTGCATTCTATATTTATTGAAAAACTGGAAGAGAGGGGAGAATCTTCAGGATGGTTTACATTCGCCGAACCGTGAAGTATCGGCCAAGAATTCAAACAGGTCGAATTTCATCATAACTAAAATTTTTTGTCAAGGCAAAATTAATCGAAAATTCAGGCAAATACACGACCGACCGAAACTTTCTTAGCATTCCCTCCGGCCAGAACAATCAACACCAGAAAATCAAGCAGTTCCTTTCTCCCCACTGATTGCTTTGCCATCACCAGCAAGAACCGCCCCATCCGCCCTTCCGTCACCAGTCATCACCGTGGAATTTGCAAATCGGCATTTTACTTCGGCTTGTTTTCGAGTACTATCATTCGTGTCGGATGCAATGATGAAGCCGCACTTGACAGGAAACAGCCTGCACTGCTCACATCGAGAGGATCAAAGCAGCAACTTTATCTTTCCGCTACCAACTGGCGTGAAGGAGTCATCAGTCTCAACCGGATTCCAGAAAGAAAGGAGAGTTGTTGAAACCAGCCAGGATCAAGGCGAACCGTCGGAGAATTGAACTCAGTGCCCGAAGTATGCCGGCAGGAACAAGAAGGGATACACATCGGGCAACACGCCTGGCGGACTCTTTGTGCCAGCATTTCAACAACCAACAGGTTCTCTTATGCGAAAGATCATTATTTTTGAAGGAAGTCCGCGAAAAAACGGCAACAGCTCGCTTCTTGCGCGACAGGTCGCAGCAGGCGCAAAACAACACGGCGCAGAGGTCGAGTCGTTCTACCTTCACGGTATGGACATTCGCCCCTGTTCCGCATGCGACGCCTGCCAGGCAAGCCTGGCAACAGACTGCATTATAGAGGACGACTTGCAGTCACTCTATCCGCGACTGCGATCAGCGGACGCCCTCGTGTTCGCCTCACCGGTTTACTGGTTCAGCTTTTCGGCCCAGCTCAAACTCCTTATCGATCGCTGCTATGCGCTTACCTGGATTGAGACGGGATCACCACTGACGGAAGAAGAAACCTCGTATACCTTCACAACGGATCTTGCCGGAAAAAAAACAGGGATTATCCTTACCTATGGAGATACGGACCCCTTCTCATCCGGTGCCGTTAACGCCCTGCGAACTTTTCAGGACATGTTCCGATTTGTAGGTGCGGATATTGTGGACATGATTTACGGAAGTGCCATGGCGCCGGGAGAAGTGGCCGAAAACCATGGTTTGATGCAGCAGGCTTTTACCCTCGGCAAGCGCCTGGCCGAAACTGCCTAGTGTCCCTGGATAAGAGCGGGAAGGATTCTATCCGCCGCAGCCAGGGTAAAACAACCTGGCCAAGGCGTTTTCTCCAGTCATGGGATTATGACATAAGCCATGCAAACCGTTGATCAGCACGGCAAACTGTCATGCAAGGAAGCAGACCAATCACTTTTACCCGGGAGTACGCTATGTGGCAATTTCTGCAGACCATTTTCGGTTACCGAAAAAAACAGGGGAAACACCCCGAGTCGCTCATCAGGAAAGCAATCGAACGAGCGGCAGACGGAACCGATCCGTGGCTGAAGGCCGTGTCGGGCTACAGAAGAAAGCTGCGCCCTGCCGTCACCCTGTCGCTCGATCATGTGACCAGGCTGTCAAACAGCCTGACACCCCCCATTCAGGCGCACATCGGCAAAAACGGAACACCATCCCCGCTCGCGGCGTTTTTCTCCTCACCTACAGAAATGCGCGATTTTTTCCGTAACGACCGAACCCTGAATGCTTTCCTGCGGGAGCTCAAACCCACACCAGAACAGATCACCGCTTTACTGATAATGGAGAAGAGTGAAAAAATAATTTACGGTGCCGAACTGTCGGGAGATATCGTAGTGCGAGACATTCCCCAGGTTACGGTCACGTTCCATGGCCATCGCCTCCTGGAACCGGCGATCGATGAAAACTCGGCCCGTGACCGGCTCCGGCACCGTGCCTTCGACCACCTGCTGACCATTGCCCTCAGGCAGATAACCAGTGCCAAGACGGAAAGAAAAGACCTGGAAAGGCGCCGAACTCTTCTTCACGCCAAACTATCACTGCTGCAGAGGGGTGAA
>JAQUHN010000088.1 GCA_028683555.1 Geobacteraceae bacterium
CAACCCGGACCCGTACAATCCTATCGTAAATTTCCTGTACCGCATTACGGAACCGGTCCTCTATCAAGTTAGAAAGATACTCCCTGCCATGGGGGGGCTTGACCTATCCCCACTCATTGTCCTGCTGGTGATCTTTTTTCTACAGAAATTCGTTGTCATATCACTACTGGATCAGGGATATAAAATGAAGCTCGGTACTGGAGGCTTTCCGTGAAAATCACCCCGCTCGACATACAGCAGCAGCAGTTCAAAGGAAAGCTCTTCGGCGGCCTTCACCCCGACGATGTTGATTCTTTCCTGCAATCAGTAGCACAGGAACTGGAGAGCCTCACCAGGGAAAATGCAACCCTTCGGGAACAGTGCCAGAAAATGACAACAGAGGCGGAGCGGCTTGCCCAACAGGAAAAAGACCTCCGCGAAACATTGCTGGCAGCACAGAGAATTACCGAAGAAATGAAAAACAATGCCCAGAAGGAAGCCGAACTGAAAATCGCTGAGGCCGAGGTCCAGGCGGAGAAAATCCTGGCCGATGCCGAAAACAGGGTTGTTCAGCTAAAAAACGAGATCCAGGAATTGCGCAGACAAAAGGCGCAGTTTGAAACATCCTTCCGGTCATTGCTCGAGTCCCATAGCAAGATGCTCTCTTTCAATGAGGAATGAGCCCGAAACCGACGGTTTCCACGTAACGGAGACCGATGAGGGAGTAACCTTTTCACTCCATGTCCAGCCGAAGGCCTCGCGCAATGAAATCTGCGGCCTCAGCGGAAACGAGCTCAAGCTGCGCCTGACATCCCCGCCGGTGGATGGCGCCGCCAACAAGCTCTGCCAGGAATTTATCGCCAAGCTTCTGCGGGTGGCCAAATCGAATGTGCAAATAATTGCCGGTGAAAAATCGCGTCACAAAACCGTTACCGTTCGGGGAGCCACCAAGGAAGACATACTCGCACTGCTCAACAAACCATCACGGAGTTCTGAATGAAAGCCAAAGACATTATGATTTCGGATGTTACCACGATTTCCAGGAAGGCATCCATCAAGGAAGCAGTGTTATTGCTGAAGAAGAACTACGGGGACAAGAGTTTTCTCAACGCCGCACCAGGACTGGTGGTAATAAACGATTGGGGAGAACTGGCCGGCGTGCTGATGCCTCTCACCATCATGACGGCACTCGTTGAAAGCGCCAGGGACAACAGCTCCGTTGAGAAAGAAAAGGATGATTTTTACGAGCAACTGTGCGAAAATCTCAAAGACAAGCTGGTGGAAGACATCATGGAACGGGAACCACTTTCGGTAACCGAAGATGCCAGAATCTTTGACCTGGTAGACCTCTTCGTCACCCACCGCTTCCACCGGATTCCCGTTGTACGGGACAAGAAAGTAGTTGGGGTCATCTATCGGACGCCCCTGCTGTTCGCCATGACCAGCTGTTTGACCAAGTAAGAATCGGACGCTTTTTCTTACCCAAAAGTATTGACAAATACCCGGGGTAATTCTTATATTTTAGAAAAAGCATCAGGAGGTAGGCACAATGCCCATCTATGAATATCAATGCTCAGACTGCGGCAACCAGTTCGAGCTTCGCCAGAAATTTTCAGACGAACCCGCGACGGAATGCCCGAAATGCGGTGGCCCCATCCAGAAACTTATTTCCCAATCCTCCTTTGCCCTCAAGGGAAGCGGTTGGTATACCGAAGGCTACGCCAAGAATTCCACTGCGAAAACGCCACAAGGTTGTCCGAAAGAAGGATCCTGCGCATCCTGCCCTTCCGCAGCGGCCTGACAGCCATTCTAAGAATCCCCCTTCCGGGGGATTTTTTTTCACTGAAAAACGTCATTTCTCTGGCGGCAAACCGCCGGCATCCTCTTCAAACTCTTGCCCTATCGGTAACGGCTTGGCAAAGACACAGGAATCGGAACCCATGGCTATCATAATCGACGGAAAAGCTACTGCGCAGAAGATACGCGCCGAAATCACCTCAGAAGTCAAGCAACTTGTGACGGAGGGAATGCAACCGGGACTTGCAGTCGTTCTGGTTGGCGACAATCCGGCAAGCAAGGTCTATGTGACCATGAAAGAAAAAGCCTGTTGTGATGTCGGAATTTTCTCCGATGAATACACCCTTCCCGCCGATACCGGTGAGAATGAACTGCTGTCGCTTATCGACCGTCTCAACAATGACGAAAAAATCCACGGCATACTGGTACAGCTTCCGCTGCCCAAACATATCAACGAGGCCAAAGTCCTCGAAGCCATTTCACCGGCCAAGGACGTCGACGGCTTCCATCCCTACAACGTCGGTCGCCTGGTGCTGGGAAAACCGACCTTCCGGCCCTGTACTCCTTACGGCATCATGGTGCTTTTGAAAGAATACGGGATCGACCTGACCGGCAAGGAAGTTGTTATCGTCGGCCGCTCGAACATTGTCGGCAAACCGGTGGCATTCATGTGCCTGCAGCAGCATGCTACCGTAACCATCTGCCACACGCGAACCGTTGATTTGCCGGCCAAGATCGGAATGGCCGATATCCTTATCGCGGCGGCCGGCCGTCCCGAGGTGATTCGCGGAGAATGGATCAAAGAAGGCGCAGTGGTCATCGATGTAGGCGTCAACCGCATTGCGGAGAAAAAGCTGGTGGGTGATGTGGAGTTCGAAACTGCGGCGCGCCGCGCCTCCCATATAACCCCGGTACCCGGCGGCGTCGGCCCCATGACCATCACCATGCTCCTGCAGAACACCCTGCTGTCTGCCAAAATGTCCCTGGCAAAGAAACAGACCGGACAAGAGGAACCGTCATGATCGTCAAAAAGGCCGTTTTTCCCGTAGCAGGCATGGGAACCCGCTTTCTTCCCGCGACAAAAGCATCACCGAAAGAGATGCTGTCCCTCATCGACAAGCCACTTGTACAGTACGTGGTGGAAGAAGCGGTCGCGGCCGGCATCGAACAGATACTGTTCGTCACTGGCCGCGGCAAACGCGCCATTGAAGACCATTTCGATATCGCCTTCGAGCTCGAAACGATTCTCCGTGAAAAAGGCAAGGATGACGCAGCCAAGGAAGTCCGCGACATCGCCGAGATGATCAGCATCTTCTATGTCCGTCAGAAACAGGCCTTGGGGCTCGGTCACGCCATTCTCTGCGCCCGCGAATTCGTCGGCAAAGAACCGTTCGCCGTACTGCTCGGTGACGACATTATCGACGCAGAACAGCCCTGCCTCGGGCAACTGCTCGATGTCTTCAGACAACACCAGAGCTCAGTGCTGGCGCTGGAACAAGTGCCGATGGAAAATATCTCCGCCTACGGCTGCGTCCGGGCGAACCAGGTATCCGACCGGGTCTATGAAGTAACCGACCTGGTGGAAAAACCGAAACGGGAAGACGCTCCTTCCGACCTGGCGATTATCGGCCGCTATGTCCTCACTCCGGAAATTTTCCCCATTCTCGAAAAGCAGGAACCGGGCAAAGGCGGCGAGATCCAGTTGACCGATGCGATCCTGAAGCTTTCCAGGCAGCAGTCGATCTATGGCTGCCGGTTCGAGGGGACTCGCTACGACTGTGGGGACAAGCTCGGATTTTTGAAAGCTACCGTGGACATGGCGTTGAAAAGGGAAGATCTTGGAAAGGATCTGGAGGAGTTTCTGCGGGCAAGGCTTGGCTGTCCTGTCGGTTAACGGATGGTACCCTGTATAGATCCGCCGACTAGTACATATTCGAAAAAGGCTATCAGATTGAAGTGGTCTTTGTCGTAGTTTTTCGGCAGGTTGCCGATAGGCCCCAGAGAGTGCAGCGCTCGCAATACTTCATCATCGAGAATCCGGCTTCCTGAAGAACGGAGAAGCTGGACATTTTCCACATCGCCCTTTCTGTTAAAGGTAATCTTGACAGGTGTAACCCCATGAATTCCGGCGCGGGCTGCCGCAGCAGGATAGACCCACACAGCGTATACCGCCGTTTCAAAGCGGCGGAGAAATGACCCGAACTGGATATCATCCGAATTGAGAAATAGAGTCTCTCCTTTCGCAATTTCCGCATCGTATTTTTTCCGATAACTCTCCTCAAGCTGTGCCATTCGTTCGGCGCTGGGATAAAGCTTTGCCAACGCCGGGAGTTTCTTCATGTCGGGCGCTGATTCGGGCCGTAAGACCGACGCACCGGGCAACTCCGGAACTGTTTCCCCTAGCGGCCTGCCCGACGTTGACGGTCTTCTTGCAACCGCCGGCGGCAGCGACGACGTTCGATTACGATATTGATCCCCCTTCGGTGCAGTTTCACGCGCCACCCTGCTCCGTTTCTCAGCAAACCGCTTTGTTTTAACATCCTTGCCGGGCATCTCATGCATTTCAGGAAGATCGGAAAGCTCCACCATATACGGCGTCTGCTTCACCTCTCGTTTCTTTTCCGGCATCAAATAAAAGACCGTACCCACTACCACGTGCACGAGCAGCGAAAGGACAACGAAATAGAGAAACGATTTTTCGATATATTTATCTGACATTGAGCTTCTTTGGCGGGTTAGTGAGTTCACCGTTATTGTAGGGAAACCCCCGTAAAAAAGCAACGCAGGACTACAGGGAAGGTGTGTAAAGATTTGTCTGCCATGAATCTCTTCGGAAGAATTGCAGATGTTTTTCGTTAGAGCAGGAAACCAGCAAGTTTCCACCAGACAAGGCCCGGCAAAGACTCGGCTGGATCGTCCTTTATTGGTTTCCGCTTTGAAACAGACTGACAGTTACAGCAAATGGTTACATGAGAGTCTGATAAAGAAGAGCCAGGCCGAACAGTAGGAACAGGATGCCTGCCGCCCGATGGATATAGCGTAGCGGAAAATAGCGCACCAGTTGTTTGCCGAGGAAAATGCCCAGCAGGGACACCAGCCACAGGGCAAGGGTCGAGGCGCAGAAGACAATGAAAGGCTGGTCATACTGGGCAGCGAGGCTGAGGGTTACCAACTGGGTTTTGTCGCCGAGTTCAGCCAGAAGAATCATGAGGAATGCGGTTCGGATGGCGCCCGCCGCGGTAATTTTGTGCGATTCTTCGTCGACGTTCGAGTGGATAAGTGTCGTCACCCCAAAGTAGAGAAACAGACCTGCCGAGGCAAGCTTGGTCCAGAATATCGGAAAAAGCACAAACAGCGCCTTGCCCACCAGCACCGCGCCGAAGTTCAGAAGTGCAAAAGCAAGGGCAATACCGAGGAAGATCTTTTTCCAGGGGTAACGGGCCGCAAGGGCCATGGCGGTCAATTGGGTCTTATCCCCCAGTTCCGCCAGAAAAATCACGCCAAAGGTGGTGAGAAATACGCTGGTGCTCAAAAAATCCTCCAGGAAGAAACACTGTGCTCTTAAGTAACTGCCCCCCTACCCCTTCCTTATCTAGGAGGGGGTAGGAAGAAGTGCTCCCCTCCTGCATCAGGAGGGGTTGGGGGTGAAAAATTGATCTCTTATAAAACTCCATGCAAACAGCAGGGAATGGAACAGCACCTAGTACTAGTGATGCAAGACATGATCGGCAAGTTCGTTCGTGTCGTCGTGTTTTCTCGGAAAATGCCGGGCCAGGTCTTCGCCGCAGCAGGCAATGACCGAACAGAGTGCTTCGCACGCCCTTTTCTCTCGCATCCCGAGTGAAAGCTGCCGGGCCAGATCTTGCCATTCATCATGAGGGATCCGGGTGTTGATTCCCCGGTCGGCAAGAATCCATACCTTGTGTTCCAGAAGGGAGAGAAAGATCAGGATACCGGTTTCGTCCCGGGTCCGGTAGAGCCCCTTCTCGTAGAAAGCACGCACCGCACGTTCCCGCACCGCCTCGTCAATCCTCTTTCGCCCGACAAAGGGAAGCTTCAGCTTCTCACACCTTCTGAACAGAACCCTGGCCGGGAAAAACAGCACCAGCACCAGCGGAATGTATGTCCAGAGTGAAACGCCATAGAGGACAAGCTCCGCTTCCAAACCCGATCCGTGTCCCCATCCACCACTCGAGAACAGCAGTGAACCCAACTGGATGGCAATTTCCAACAGAAAACCGACAAAAGCAGCCATGATAACCGCGCCGAGGATCTCCGCTTCGCGGTAACTGTCGCTCCGGTCAACCACCATGGCAACGATCTCGCCGGAAGTTGTTGCTTCCGCTTTTTCGATGGCCGAAAGGATGCGGTCATTTTCCTCTTCACTGAAAAAAGTTGCGGATTTTTTATTGGTCATGTCCTTTGAGTGCCCCCCTTGCAGCAATAGCCGGTTACCAGTCGCCCGAAGCGCCGCCGCCGCCGAAACCGCCACCGCCACCACTGAATCCGCCGCCACCGCCAAATGATCCGCCACCGAATCCGCCGCCAAAATAGGGGCCGCCGCCAATACCGCCGCCGCGGCCACCGCTGCCGAACAGGAAACTGACGAAAAGCCCACCGAAGAAACCGACTGCCGCAAGAATGGCAAGCGTAACGATCCCGGCCCCGGAGAAGAGGAACGATGCTATGATGGGAAGTCCGACCGCCCCGGCAATCCCGCCAAGAACCTTGGAGATCGCGCCCAGCACGATACAGGCGACAAAAAGAAAGATCAGCAGTGTCATGACGCGGGGCGAGCCCTTTTTCCCCTGACGCGCATCCTGGGGTGAGGAGATGTATTCACCCTTGACCACCGACATGATTGCACCAACCCCTGCGGCAACCCCGCCGTCAAAATCACCCTGCTTGAAGCGGGGCGCTATCTGGTAGCGGATGATCCTTCCTGAAACAAGATCGGTCAGTGTCCCCTCCAAGCCCCGGCCGACCTCGATACGTACTTTGCGGTCTCCCTTGGAGATCAGCAGGATAGCGCCATTGTCCTTGCCCTGCTGCCCGATTTTCCAGGCCTCGGCAACCTTGATGGAATACTCCTCGAGGCTTTCACCTTCCAGGCTCGGAATTGTCAGGACAGCGATCTGGGTGGAATCACTCGACTCGAAAGCCGTCAACTCTGCTTCGATCTTCTGCACGGCCGCCGGAGAAAGAATAGCCGCATAATCATTGACGTGGGCCTTGAGCGGAGGCACATCGAGGGCAGCCCCGATCGTCGGCACGAGACACAACAGTAGGACAGCTAGAATAGTTTTCATGGCACTCCCGGCCCGTTGACCGTAACCGGTCAACGGGCTTTGCACATCTATACCAGGTTTCGCAACGAGCGAAAGAACCGTCAGAATTTTATCTTCGGTGCGGTCTTGGCCCCTTCATCAGCCTTGAAGGGCTCTTTCCGCTCCAGGTGGAGAAGCATCGAATTGGTCATTGAATTGGGAAAAGTCCTGATACTTACGTTGAACACCTCGACTGCCTTGTTGTAGCGTACCCTGGCGACGTTGATCCGGTTTTCCGTACCTTCCAACTGGTTCTGCAGATCGAGGAAATTCTGGTTCGCCTTCAGATCGGGGTAGCGCTCCACCACCACCATCAGGCGGGAAAGAGCACTGGAGAGCTCTCCCTGGGCCTGCTGAAATTTGTTTACCGAGGCCGGATCATTCAGGGCTTCCTTGGAAAGCTGCATCGAACCGACTTTCGCCCGTGCTTCGGTTACCGCCGTCAGCGTGTCAGCCTCATGTTTCGCATAGCCCTTCACCACTTCCACAAGGTTGGGAATAAGGTCTGCCCGCCGCTGATAGGAGGCTTCCACATCTCCCCATGCAGCAAAGACCGCTTCTTCATTGGCCTGGATGGTATTATAGCCGCAGCCTGACAGTGTCGAAAGGATCAGAGTCCCCAGCAAGAAAAGCGTAATTTTTTTCATGGTACCTCCATTGTGTGAGCGTATTCTGTTAAAAGTTTTCGTTGGTTGCTTTCGAAGTCATCCGGTTGTCAGCATAATACAATTTCATAGTAATGAGAATCAGGTTGCAGGTAATGGAAAAGATATTCGTTACGATCAGCGGCAGATCGTCAATCAGTATACCATACAGCAGCCACAGCCCCATTCCGACAACCAGCATTACCGGTTGCCAGAGGGAAATATCGCGGACATGCCTGCTCCGGTAGGACTTGACGATCTGGGGTAGTACGGCACAACTGGTCAAGATGCCGGCAATCAGGCCGAGCTGGACAGGATTCACGGCTGCTCCCTCCGTTTCGACGCATCCATTGCCCAATCCATCTGCGACATCATTCCCCTGAGCACGGAAACCTCACGGGTGTCGAGTTCGGCCCGGGCAAAGATCCGGCGCAGGGTGCGCATCAGGTGGGCCGGGTTGGCGACATCGAGGAAACCGATCTCATAGAGGGTTTTTTCCATATGCTGGTAGAGGATCTCCAGTTCCCCGCTGGCGGCCATTTCCCGTTCAGGGGCACTGACCCCCGGCACCAGCCCCCGGGACACTTCATAACTGAAGATAAGGACCGCCTGGGCAAGATTCAAGGAGCCATACTCGTCGGAGGTCGGAATTGTCGCCTGCCAGCGGCAGAGCGCCAACTCGTCGGTGCTCAACCCGTTGTCTTCCCGGCCGAAAACCAGGGCAACGCGACTGTCCCCCATCCTTTCGCGAAGCTTTGCCACCATTTCCGGCGGTTCCATGGTTTCCTGGCGGTATTTACCCATTCTCCGGGTTGTGGCCACGGAAATCTCGATATCCGCCAGGGCATCACCGAGGGACTCGAAGCGGACGGCCTCATCCAGCAGATCCCGGGCAGCAACAGCGAAGCGGCGTGCATCCGATTGGTCGGTACGACAACCTTTGACCAGTCGGAGATGACGCAGCCCCATATTCTTCATGGCCCGACAAACCATGCCCACGTTGCCGGGGCTTTGCGGCTCCACGAGAACAATGCATATTCTGTCTAAAATGTTACTTTCACTCACTATTTTTCTCTTTCGATGTTGAATTTTTCGGACAACCAGCTTCCCTGGCAGCGCGACTGTCTTTCATCCTGCGCAGTCGGGCCCGGGCATGCCTGCCCAGCCATAGGACATGAACGAAATGGGCCAGCCAGAAGCAGCCGACAATGCCCAGCAGGACAAGAACGATATATGGCTCATATCGGTCCAAGTCTTCGATGAACAGGGAAGCACTTTTACCGAAGAGAAAACCGACCAGGGAAAACAGGATTGCCCAACTGGTGGCGCTGAAAAAATTCAGCACCAGGAATCTTCTCCGGGAAATATTCGTCATACCGAGGACAATGGGCAGGACAATTCGCAAGCCATAGGTATAGCGGGAGATAAACGCCACAAACGAACCATACTTCTCTATCAAGCGGAGTGCCCGACGCAAATTCTTAGCCAGTCTGGCAAACAGTCCCACCAGCCATCGTCCCCGCCAGCGACCCAGGAAAAAATAGAACTGGTCACCAAGAAACGAACCGGCCAGAGCTGTCATCACGACTCCGGGCAGAGAAATAGTTCCCTGAAAAGCAAAGTAGCCGGCCAAAATCAGCACTGCTTCCCCCTCGAGAAATGTCCCGAGGAAAAGGAAGAAATAGCCGTACGCTTCAAGATATTCCCGGAAGAACTGGTGCACGATCGGTTCCTCTCGTCCCTTCACCGCGCATCGGCGCGGAAAAGCCCCATACGGAGTGCATGACGGGGCCACGCCCGTCGAACTCAGCCCAAACTATCGCTGCATGGCAACAGAACAGATGACAAAATGACCGGTTATAGGTACTATCGTAACAATGAAAACCCGTCATTTCCAAAAATATTTTTACGCTCTCTGCGTCCTGCTGCTGTCAGTCCTGCTGGCATCCAACCCGGCACACTCCGAGCCCCCCCCATTCGCGAACCTTAACGCGGGGCTGGAGGAAACAGAGGCTTACCTTCACCAGTCGATCAATCGAATCCGCGGACAACACGGCCTCCCGTCCCTGAAGGATTCCCCGACGTTGCGGCAGATAGCTCGGGACCACAGCCGTTATATGGCACGAAGCGGCTATCTGGGGCACGGTAACGGTGGCGGAAGGGATTTCAGATCTCGAATCGAGCGGGCAAAGGTGAAAGGATGGCGCGTGGTTGGAGAAAATGTCGGGCGCAGTTTCGGCTACCGGAACAATGCGGATGAAATCGTGTCGGGATGGATGGAGAGCGAACCGCACCGAAAAAATATTCTCTCCCGAAAATTCGACACTACCGGTATCGGCACGGCCCTGGCTGAGGACGGGACACTCTATGCCACGCAGGTTTTCCTGGGCTCGGCCGACCATACTTCAGACATGACAAAATAATCCTGTAGCCGGCAGGCGAAATCAACCTCCGTTCGTTCCGGCTAGCAGAAAAAACTCTGTCGCGACAACACGCCTGGATCACTTGTCAGGCAACCAGCGATTCCTTGCGGGATCAACACCCCGGCAGCTCACTACCCCCTGGCCTCGAGCGCCCTGTTGTAGCCGGTCTCGAAGGCCTTGCGGTTCAACTCGACAAAGGCTTCCGGAACGCGTGACAGTACAGCTTTCAGAGCGCTCTCACGCGAGACAATCCCGGACAAAGCAACCATCGCTCCCAGGGCAACAATATTGGCGACAATTGTCCGTCCCACTTCATTTTTCGCGGTATTGATGATGGGAAAGCGCACCACGGTGAAGTTTCCTTTTGGCAGCTTCTTTACCAGGTCGGAGTCCACCAGCAGAATCCCGCCCTCTTTCAAATCTTTGGAATATTTATCGCACGCCTGCTGGGTCAGGGCAAGCAGCGCATCGACACTGGTGGCCTTGGGGAAGTCGATCGGCTCATCGGAAATGATAACCTCGGACTTGGATGCCCCGCCGCGGGCTTCCGGGCCGTAGCTCTGTGACTGGACCGCCTGCTTGCCTTCAAAAATGGCGGCGGCCTCGCCCATGATGATACCGGCAAGTATCAGTCCCTGGCCGCCAGCGCCGGAAAATCTAATTTCGTATCTACTGCACGACATTTCACTATCTCCTTCTACAACCTGGTAGATGAAACCCGTCTCAGGAAAATATTCAACCCGCTCATGGGGATAGTAACCGGCACGACCTGCCGGTTACCCGGCCATCGACTCCTGCACTCGCGTCACGAGTTTCCCGTATTCGGCAACATATTCCGGTTTATTCTCCTTGTAGAGTACCCCGGTGAGCACCTTGCCTTCCAACTGTTCCGGAGACATCTTTTCCGCGGCGGCAACGGGAACCGCACTCTCCTTGAGCTGATTCATCATCTCCACTACGGACTTGAACTTGTTGCGACGACCGTAGGTGGTGGGACAGCTGTCAAGAATTTCCACAACGGAAAAACCCTTGTGTCGTATCGCCTCAATGAGCAGCTTTTCAATCTGGGCCGCGTGAAAAGCCGTGCCACGGGCAACGAAAGTTGCGCCGGCGCCAATGGCAAGCTTCGCGATGTCAAAGGGTGGATCCGGATTGCCATACGGAGTAGTGGATGCCTTGGCGCCAAAGGGCGTGGTGGGAGAAAACTGGCCACCCGTCATACCGTAAATGTTGTTGTTCATGATCAGGTACGTCATATCGATATTTCTGCGGCAGGCATGGATAAAATGGTTACCGCCGATCGCTACCCCGTCACCGTCGCCTCCGACGCAAAGGACATTCATCTCGGGCCTGGCCATCTTGATGCCGGTGGCAAAGGCAACTCCCCGGCCGTGCGTTGTATGCAGGGTACAGAAATCCATATACCCGGGCAGGCGGGATGCGCAGCCGATACCTGACACGATCGCCGTTTTGTCCTTGTCCAGCGAAAGAGCATCGATGGCGCGAATCAGCCCCTTCATGACAATGCCGTGACCGCAACCGGGACACCAGATGTGGGGAAGCTTGCCCGGTCGAATATATTTTTCATAATCAAAACCCATGGCTTAACGTACCTCCTGTATCCTGGCAAAGATCTCATTCGGGCTGATCGGCTCGCCATCAACGCGGAAGATGCCCGATACGGGCACCCTGCCCTCGACACACCTCCGCACCTCATGGACCGTCATACCCAGATTCATCTCCGGAACAATGACAGCCTTGGCCCGTTCCGCCAGCGCACGAATCTGTCGATCGGGAAAGGGCCAGTAGGTGATAATCCGGAAAAGCCCGGCCTTGATGCCGTTTTTTCGCGCCGCATTGACCGCGTATCGGGCCGAGCGGGCGATGGAACCGAAAGCGATTACCACCACTTCCGCGTCATCGAGCAGGTATTCCTCGTAGGTGACGATATCATCGACGGCATTCTCGATCTTCCGGACCTGACGTTCCTCTTCTGCCTGAACGATATCGGCACGGGTGGTTGGAAAGCCGTCCTGAGCCTTATTCAGACCGGTTACATGAAAACGGTACCCCGAGCCGAAAGCGGCTAGCGGCGGAATATCGCCAAAACTGGTATCATACGGCTGATAGCTCTGTGGACTGACAGAGGGAGCCGTCCGGTTGATTACCGGCAACTCGCCCGGCTCCGGAAACACGATCCGTTCCCGCATGTGGCCGACGATTTCATCAGGCATCACAGTAACGGGAGTGCGGTATTTTTCCGCCAGGTTGAAGGCGCGAACCGTTTCCGTGAAAAGCTCCTGCACCGAAGCAGGAACCAGGCAAATGGCCGGATGGTCACCGTGGGTTCCCCACTTGGCCTGCATCACATCCGACTGGCTCGGTCCGGTTGGCATACCGGTGGAAGGGCCGCCGCGCATGACATTGATGATGACGCACGGAACCTCGGTAATGCAGGCATAGCCGAGATTTTCCTGCTTCAGGGAGAAACCGGGACCCGAGGTGGCTGTCAGGGATTTAATGCCGGTAAGCGAAGCACCTATCACTGCGGCCATGGCGGCAATTTCGTCTTCCATCTGAATGAACGCCCCACCGACTTTGGGCAATTCTTTCGCCATGACTTCCGCAACTTCGGTGGACGGGGTAATGGGATATCCGGCAAAGAACCGGCACCCGGCATACAATGCACCCAGCGCGCAGGCCTCGTTTCCCTGTAGAAATGCAACTTTTTTTGACACGTCAACTCCCTCCAGACATCACTTGGTAACGGATATCGCGAAATCGGGACATCGCAATTCACACTGCATGCAGGCGATGCACGCATCCGGATTCTTCACGACAGCGGTAAAACCTCGCATCTCGAGGACCTGTGTCGGGCAGAATTCGACGCAGATATGACACCCTTTGCAATACTTCTCGATAATTTTTATTTCCGGTTGTTTCTTTTCCATATCGTATCACCTGTCAATTTGATCAATGCTTCCCGCGACTGATTCATTTACCACAAGGAGAAATATCGGCACGGCTATTCCGTACCGGAAGACGCACGGGTATGCTGATCGGTGCCCGTGCACCGACAACATACCGAAAAATCCGGCCGTTCAAATCAGAAGTTCAGGGCACCCACCAGGGACTTGACGTGGGAAACCGACTCATCGAACATGGCACGCTCTTCCGCTGTCAGGTCAAGTTCGATGATTCGCTCCACGCCACCGGCACCGAGCACGCACGGCACGCCCACGAAGTAACCGTCGACGCCATACTCTCCCTCCAGCAAGGTACAAACGGGAAAGATACGTTTTCGGTCGAGGAGGATTGATTCGGCCATGGCGAACGCTGCGGAAGCAGGCGAGACGAAGGCCGAAGTTTTCATCAGGCCGACGATTTCCCCCCCGGCCCGACGGGTCCTCGAAACGAGTGAATCCAGGACTTCTTGAGCCTTTTCGGGTCCGTATTTCTGCTCCAACAGATAGGTCACCGGGATCCCTGCCACATTGGCGAAACGAACCAAGGGCACCATATCGTCGCCGTGCCCGCCAAGAACAAGCGCATGAACATCCTCCACCGACACTTCAAGTTCTTGGGCGATAAAGGCGGTAAAACGGGCGGAATCAAGCACGCCGGCCATACCCATGATCCTGTTGCGCGGAAAACCGGTGACCTTGCGGCAAAGGGATACCATTGCATCAAGCGGATTGGTGAGCAGGATAACGAAGGATTCGGGAGCATGCTCGCGGACCATCTCCGCAACGGAGGTTATGACCTTCGCATTAACGGTGATGAGATCATCGCGGCTCATCCCCGGCTTTCTGGCGAGACCCGCGGTAACCACCACCAGGTCGGCGCCGCTGATGTCCTCAGCCCGACTGGTGCCCGCAAGCCTGACGTCAAAACCCTGAATGGAAGATGCTTCAAGGATATCCAGCATCTTGCCGGCCGACAGGT
>JAQUHN010000276.1 GCA_028683555.1 Geobacteraceae bacterium
GGCAGGGCCGCGCGAGGTCTGCTCCACCACAACCTCCATGCCGTATACTTCCTCGAGAGTCTTTTGCTCGAAAACCTTCAACAAAGATCCTTCCCGGTGCAGCCGTCCATCCTTGAGCACCGCCAGCTGGCTGCAGTAACGCGCGGCAAGATTGGGGTCGTGGAGGGTGACGATGGTGGCCAGTCCCTTCTTTTTCGTAATGTCGCTTACCACATCCATAATTCGGTATTGGTTTTTGAAATCGAGATGGGAGGTCGGCTCGTCGAGCAGCATGATCGGCGTATCCTGGAACAGCGCCCTGGCCAGCAGCACCAACTGCCGCTCGCCACCGCTCAGCTCGTTGAAGGGACGCTCGGCAAGGCTACCGACGCCCAGGTCTTCCAGCGCATCACCGGCTTCCTGCCGGTCTTTCCCGGAGGGAAGCTTCAACGGGCCCAGCCGGGCGGCTCTCCCCATGACAACCATCTGCAGGGCCGTAAAGGAGAAGACCAGGTTGATCTGCTGGGGAACCACCGCCATCAAACGGGCAATCTCCTGCCGCGACATTCCGGCAACGGTTCGGCCTGCTGCCCTGACCTCTCCTTCCGCCGGGGTCAAAATACCGTTCATACACTTGAGAAGCGTAGTTTTGCCCGAGGCATTCGGACCAAGCAGCCCGCAGAGGGACCCACGCTCCACCCCGAAAGTGATATCGCGTAAAACCGGTTTTTTCCGGTAGGCGAAACCGAGTCCGGCAACCGAAACCAGCATACTCATTTCATTGACCTCATGCCTTGCCGGATCAGTGACAAAAGTCATCAGCAAGAACGGCCACACCGCCTCTCATGGAACGGCAGCAGCCATCCCATCGCTATCCAAACAGGCTTTTTCACAATATCTAAAAAACGATAACGAAAGCATTGCCGCTCCGCTATTTACTTCTTGACATAGCGTATTTGTTCATGTCAAGTATTAATTAAATTTCGGCCGTTCCCGTTGGCCACCTTCTCTGCCACTTCAAAAGGAGACCATAATAAATGCGCGTGACTGATGTGCACGAAGTACTGCAGCGCTGCATCGACTACCACGGTCATTTCTGCATCGGCCAGTCGCTGGGAGTCAGAATCGCCAAAAAGGGCCTGGAACTGGCCGCCCCGGAAAGCGAAAAGGACTTGATCGTGTTCGTGGAAAACGACCGGTGCATTGCCGATGCCGTACTCATAGCGACCGGCACCCGCCTGGGCAGGCGCAGCCTCAAGCTGGTTGATTACGGAAAAATGGCGGCCACCTTCGTCAACCTCGCCAAAGACGCGGCCTACCGGGTTGGACTGCAGCCGTTCGACCTGGGGGATGCATCGAAAGAGGAGGCCAAGCAGCGGGTGCTTGACATGGCTGACGAGGAGCTTTTGTCCTGGCAACGGGTGCGGGTAAACCTGAAAAAAGAGGACCTGCCGGGCAAGCCGGAGCGGATCGTACGCTGCGTAGCATGCGGCGAAAAGGTTTTCGACGGCAAGGATATCGCTGATCACGGAGGCGAAACCGGCCCGTTTTGCATTTCGTGCCTTCGCGGCGCCTATTACGAAACGATGAAGGATCGCCGATGAAGCTGATAGACGCCCTGTTGGATAGTGTTTCAGGAGAACGGCAACAAGTGGCCAGGGTCCAGATCGGCCTGCACTGGATGGCCGTGGAGAGCAGGCACACCGGCGTGGCTCACGTGTTTCGCGGCCGGGACGGTTTCGAACTGGCGGACGCCGGTGCTCTTCAGGGAAAAGATGTCATGGAACTGGCGTCCGGGCTGAGGAGCTGGGAACCGCTGGAGGCCGGGCTCGGTCTGGCTGCCCTCTCTTCACTGATCAAGCCCGAAGGAGAGAAGCTCAATGTCTTTGATTACATCATGACATGTGCACCGGGCAAGACGGTAACCTGCATCGGCAGGTTCCCCTTTTTCGAACGGATGGCACAATCGGCGGCACGCGCCTATCTGCTCGAGATCAATCCGCAACCGGGGGAACTCCCCCCGTTCGCCGCCGAAGAAGTCATCCCTGAACCCGACCTGGTCATCATCACCGGAACATCTCTGATCAACAAAACCATCGAACGGCTCCTGGAGCTATCGCGGAACGGGACCGTCATTGTCCTCGGCCCCAGCACCCCGATGAGCGACGTATTGTTCGACTTCGGCGCTTCGGTAATCGCAGGTATCAGGGTGGTCGACCGGGAACGGCTGTTCCGCAGCCTGGCGCAAGGGGTCAAATTCTACAACAAAATAGACGGCATCGAACCGGTGACACGGTTCAGGAAGTAGAAGGAGCTATCAATGGCGAACAGCTGGCATATCAAGAAAATTCTTATCATTTTCTCTCTGGTGGCATTCCTCGTTTTCGTTCTTGCGATGCTGAGGACCGGGCATAAGTCGACCACCGGCAAAACACGCTGGATTACCGACATGACCGGCAAAAAAATCCAGGTCGCCGATCCGCTGACCCGGGTGGCCCTGTTCGGCGGTCCCACGGGACAGATCGCCTATATCCTCGGAGCAAGAGACCAGCTCTGCGCCGTTACCAACACCCTGAAAGGTTCCGAACTGGTGCTTTTCTTCGACCCGTCGATCAAAGACCTGCCCGGCCCGAGAAGCACCAGCGGACACATCAATATCGAGGAACTGCTCCTTTCCAATCCGCAGCTGGTGATAGCCGGAAATCTCGACGGTTCCATCGTGCAGAAAAAGACCCGAATACCGGTTGCCTTTACCGAAAGCAGCATGAATCACGACACCCGGCTGCTCAAAGATGAGATACGCTTCTATGCGGCGGTATTCCACAAAGAGGCACGCGGAGAAAAGTACCTTTCGTACCTGGACAAAACTCTGGCCTTGGTAAAATCCAGAACCGAGACCATCCCCCCGGAAAAACGGAAAAAGGTTTTCAACGGCTACGGTCCCAAGCACTTGGTGACCCTGGGCGGAGATACCTTCATGCATGAACGCATCGTCACCGCAGGCTGCCGGGATGCAACCGCCACCATCAGCACGGCCGGGGCAAAGGAAGGACTCCATTCCGGACTCTCGGAGATGTCCATGGAAAAGGTGCTCGGCTGGAACCCCGACATCCTGGTAATCGATTTCGGAACCCCCGAAGAGGTCTATAACGATCCGCGCTGGAAAAACGTCGCGGCGATACGGAACCGCCAGGTGTACAAGCAGCCGGTCGGCGTCTTCATCTGGGACCGGCCGACCGCCGAAGCGGCGGTCCTCTATCCGCTGTGGCTGGCTAAAACCGCCTACCCGGAACTGTTCACGGATATTGACCTGGTCACTGAGGTAAAGAAATTCTACCGTGAAATCATGTCGTTCAAGCTGAGCGATA
>JAQUHN010000089.1 GCA_028683555.1 Geobacteraceae bacterium
AAGCTGCTTGCCTCGATGGAAGCCATGGACAACCTCGCCACCCACGGAAAAGTACCTGCCCAGCAGAGGCACCACGCGCTTCACGTCGCCGGCCGAAATCAGCTCACGCACCATGCTGCTGCTGAAACCGGTCTCACCGTTTCCGACCTGGTCCAGCACATCAACGGTAAACCCGACCTCATCGCCCAGTCGGCGGAGCAGGTCGATATTGCCCTCGCGATTCCGCCCGAAGGCATAGTCGAACCCGATGACGAGACTCTTCATACCGATAGTTTCGACCAGGATTTCCCGCACGAACAGTTCGGCGGAGATAGCGGAAAACTGCCGCGAAAAGGGCACAATTACCAGGACATCGATCCCCGACTCGGCAATGAGCCGCTCCTTTTCATCATAGGTGGTGATCAGCCGGAACTCCCGATCAGGAGCGACTACCTTCAACGGATGAGGGGCAAAGGTGACAACCACCGAAACTCCACCCAGTTTTGCGGCCGAGTGCCGGACCTTGCGGAATATCTCACGGTGGCCGAGATGCACACCATCGAAGTTGCCAATAGTCACAACGGCATTAGGAAGCTTTGCCGGTATCTCTTCAAGACTGCGGTAAATAATCATGGTACGTCTACGCGGCCTGCTCGGCCACCCTCTTTCTTCCAAAAATTCGCGCCACCCAGATACTCACTTCATACATGAGATAGAGAGGAACCATAATAACGAACATGGTGATCAGATCGGCATGAAAAGCCGCAATGATAGCGCTGGCAAGAACAGCATACTTTCTGTTCCGCGCCAGAAAGGCCCCCGTGACCAGACCGAACCGGGAAAGGAGAAACACCAGTATCGGAAGTTCGAAGATCAGGCCGAAGATGAGGATCAACCGGAGGCAGAAATTAACATAGGCGCTCAGGTTGAACCAGCTTCTCAACCCCTCCGTCTCGTAGGAAAGGGAAAAATTGATAATGACCGGCCAGATAATTGTCAGGAAAAAGGCTGCTCCGATGCAGAAACTGACCGTCGCCGTGCTGACAAACGGAACGACCAGGCGCCTTTCACGATTCGTGAGCCCGGGAGCCACGAAAAGCCATACCTGATAAAAAATAACAGGAAGCACAAGAATCAGGCCCGCAATAAGGGATATTTTGCACTGAATGAAGAAAGGCTCCAGCGGTGCGCTGTAATTGAGCTTTCTGTCCACATCCTGTACCACGGTTTCCTTTTCCAGGTTATAGCGGGTATAGAGGCCAGGATAGCGATCCTTAACGAGCCGATATGCCCATGTTTTCACTTCCGTCAGGTAAGTGTGGCCGGTCAATGGCTTTTCGACAAAGGCAAGGAGATCATCGGCAACGTTCCAGGCAATTCCCATGCCGATCACAATCGCGATGATAACGATGATCAACCGCTTGCGAAGCTCCACCAGATGCTCGACAAAGGGCAACAGTTTCTCCTTAGTCATGGTAGCCATGCATCCCCCATCCCCAGAATCGAGCGTATTTCCAATCGGTCAGACATTAGCATGGCAGCACAAGCCAAAGCAACCGGTTTCACCGCCTTTTGCCGGTGCGGCGCCCCCCTTTGCCCTTCTTTTCCGTAACGGGCTTCTTTCCTTCGGCCAAAGGCCGCTTACGCGATGGCATTTTTCCTCGGGCAGCCTCTGCGTTAATTCTCTTGCGAACGGAAGCAAGGGAAAACTCGATCCTCCTGGTAGCCCTGTTTACAGCATCGACCCTTACACGCACCCGGTCACCAATCCGGTAGGCAACCCCGCTCCGCTGTCCCCGCAATGTGTGCTGCTTTTCCAGCAACCGGTACTCGTCTTCGACCAGTGTCGAAACATGCACCAGCCCTTCCACCATCAGCTCGACAAGCTCGACGAAAAACCCGAACGAGGTGACACCGGTGATGAAAGCTTCGTATTCTTCGCCAAGGTGGTTGCCCATAAACTGGAGTCGCTTCAGATCGATGATCTCGCGCTCCGCTTCCATTGCCGTCCGTTCCCGCCGACTGGTCTGCTCGGCGATTTCCTCCAGTTCGGCCACGACTTTACCCCGGCGGCGGCGGACAGTGCCGGACAACTGATCCTTGAGTATGCGGTGCACGACAAGGTCCGGGTAGCGGCGAATAGGGGAGGTAAAATGGAGATAATGGGGCGAGGCAAGGCCGAAATGTCCCAGGTTTTCGGCCGCATAACGGGCCTGCTTCATGCAGCGCAGCAGCAACTCGTTCACCATGCGCTCCTCCAGCCGCCCTTCAACCTCACCGAGTAATCGCTGAAATTCCCCCGGTGCCACCGAATCACCCTTCAGCGGCAGGGAAAGTCCCATCGGTTTGATAAAATCGCGAAAATCCCGGAGTTTCAGCGGGTCAGGAGGCTCATGAACCCGGTAGATACAGGGCACTCCCTGCTCTTCGAGGTGGGCCGCGACCGCCTCGTTGGCAGCCAGCATGAACTCCTCGATAATGCGGTGGGCCAGGTTCCGCTCGGCAATACCGATGGATTCCGTTCGCCCCTGAAGGTCAACGATGATCTCCGGTTCGGAAAGATCGAAGTCGATGCTCCCCCTCAGCCGCCGCTGTTTCCCCAGTCGACCGGCAAGCAGTTCCATGGTTCGCAAATCCTCCAGCAGCAGGGAATAGCGACCCGCTGTTTCGGGATTTTCATCCACCAGGATCTCTTTGACTTCGGTATAGGTGAGACGTTCATCACTGCGTATGATACTGGGATAGAAGTTTGTTTCACGCACTTCGCCCGATTTATTGAACAGCATTTCCACGGTCAGGGCAAGACGATCCTGGCGGGGATTCAGGGAACATATACCGTTGGAAAGCTGTTCGGGCAGCATGGGGATGCAGCGGTCGGGGAAATAGACCGACGTTCCGCGAGACAGAGCCTCGCTGTCCAGACTGGATCCCGGGGCGACATAGTGGGAAACGTCGGCTATGGAGACCCAGAGCCGAACAGCATCACCCTTTTCTTTGCGCACCGCTACCGCATCGTCGAAATCACGGGCCGTCTCTCCGTCAATGGTAACCGTCAGCTGATTACGCAGATCGATACGTCCTTCCCGATCAGCCTCCCCTACCGGTCGGCAGACGGCAGCAGCCTCTGCGAGGACTTCCGGCGGGAAGGTTTCGGCGAGTCCGTATTTGCGCACGATGGTCAGAAATTCCACATCGGGATCATCCGGTTTGCCGAGCACCTCGATGATACGCCCGATCGCACCACGCCCCCCGGAAGGGTAGGAAATAATTTCCGCCACCACCATCTGGCCGTTTCGAGCCTTGCGACGGTCCTGCTGCGGCACGAGAATCTCACAGGTAATTCTCGGCTCGTCCGGAATCACGAAACCGGCTGCACCGGACGACTCGAAACGTCCGACAATGGTTGTATAGCCACGCTCCAGAGTTTCGACAACGCGTCCCTGCCGACGGCCGGAACTGCGGCGCGTCTGGACGATCACCGTTACCCGGTCGCCATGCATGCTGCCACGCAGATACCGGGCCGGAATAAAAACGTCTTCGCCACCGTCATCGGGTATGACAAAACCATAGCCGTCCCGATGTGTCGAGAGCCTGCCGGTTACCGTAGTTCGATCCACAGATCCCCCTTTCAATTCGCCGGGCGTCGAAACCAGACGCACAAGTTTTAAGAAATATTCGAACCACTCATTTTTGTCAAATCCTTTGCCGTATCGGCAGCTCTGCCAGTCGGTCTGATTTGACGGCGTCACTGCCAATCCATCAAATATCCTTGTTACTCATTTGACGGTTGCCCCAATCTTTATGATTGTATACAATTTACCTTTGCACGAACAGAAAGCAAATTTTGCCCCTGTGTTACAACCAAAGGAGAAGCTGGTGTTCTACCGTCATGTTACTTTTCTCATCCTCATACTGCTGTGCTTTATTTCCGTATCGCGGGCATCACTGCTGCCGCCGGAAGACGAATCGCTGCTGCTGTCCGCCGAACTGCTCAGAAATAATGAGTATTCCGAAGCACGCGTGGCATTACTCAAGGCCCGGCCAACCCCGAAACGGGATTTCGTGCTTGGCGTGACTGCCTATCATCTGGAAAAATGGGAAGAATCCGAACGTTTTCTGGCAACTTCGCCAGAGTGTTTCCCGCTGCTCGGCGACGTCGCCCTCTATTACCGGGCAATCGCGCTCAGCCAGCTGTCACGCCCCGCGGAAGCGCTGCTCCTCCTGGAAAGAGTCAGGAAGGAGTACCCGAACAGCCCGTTTGTTCGCTCCGCGACGCTGCTCATCGCCGACACGCTTTTCCAGGGTAAAGAGTACCAAAGAGCCTTGACAGCATACCGGGCGTTTCGCAACGAATACCCCTCCGGAAACGATTCCATCAAAGCTCTCTACCATTCCGCCCTTTGTCGGGAAAAGCTCGGTGACCTGGAAGGAGCGGTAAACGAGCTGCGGGAAATCTGGTTCTCCTATCCGACAAAATCGGTTGCCGGACAGGCCGAATCACAACTGGAAAGGCTTCGACAGGAAACAACATCTGTTCCGCCCTACACCCCTGAAGAACTGTTCCGACGCGGCTGTACGCTTTACGATCAGCGAGACTACCGGAAAGCGGAAGACGTTTTTTCCGCCCTGTCAGCGGACTCCCTTCCGGAGAAACTGCGGGGAGCGCTCGCTTTCAAGACCGCCATGTCCCAGTATCGGTTGAAGAAAAACACGGCAGCTAAAGAATCGTTTGCCCGCCTTGCTTCGCCTGCCAGCCCCTACCCGGAATATGCCGTGGAAGCCTCCTACTGGCTAGCCCAGATCCATGACCGTATCGGCGAAAATACCGAGGCCGTCGACACGTTTCTGGAATTGGCGACAACCCATCCAGGATCTCCGCTGGCCGACAATGCCCTATTCTACGCTGCCCTCATCAGGAAACACGAGGGCGCCCACCGCGATGCTCTGGCACTTTTCCGCAAGATCCTCGCCGATTACCCGGCATCTTCCCATGCGCCACGTTCCCTGTGGGAAGCCGCCTGGAGCCTGTACCTGTCCGGCGATTACCTGCAGGCGGCGAACACCTTTGCCCTTCTTGCCAATGACCCGGCCTGGCGGGAAAAAGCCCTCTACTGGCAGGGCCGCTCTCTTGGCTACTCCGGGTCCGGTGAAGCAGCCCGGTCGGTATTTGCCGTAATCCAACGGGAATTTCCCACGGGATACTATGCCCTGAACATCGAAAAGGAAGCCGGCAGCCGGCATACCCGGATTCCACACTTGGAGCCATCCTTACATGCGTCTCTGCCGGAACCTTCCGGCATGGAGCGAGCACAGGCGCTCATATCACTGGGGCTCCATGCAGAGGCACGCAAGGAACTCGCCGCGGCAAAGCGACGCAACGGCAACTCGTTCAAAGGCTCCCTTGCCCATGCAGGGCTGTATCTCGCCATGAACGATTACCGTTCCGCAATGGGGCTGTTCACGACGGAAGCGCTGAACCGAGATGACGCAAGCGTATCCTACACATGGGCTATACTCTATCCGGCCGGCTTCAATGACATCGTCTCCCGCCACACCACAAACGTCGGCATCGACGAAAGCCTTACCTATGCACTGATCCGGGCCGAAAGCAGTTTTTCCCCTACGGTCCGTTCACCGGTCGGCGCGCTCGGCCTGATGCAGCTGATGCCGGCAACCGCCAAGGATACGGCAAAGGGAATGGGAGAAATGGTCTCCACCTTCCAGCTCACCAACCCCGAGGTGAATGTCAGGATTGGAACCCGGCACCTGCGTGACCTGATCACCCGTTTCAACGGCAATCTTGTTTCGGCCGTGGCCGCCTATAATGCAGGCTCGACGCCGGTGATCCGCTGGCGAAAGAACTTTCCGACCCTCCGCGAGGACGAGTTCATAGAAAACATACCCTATGCGGAAACCCGTGAATACGTTAAAAAAGTGCTGGCAGCCAGAGAAGTCTACCGTCGGCTCTATGGCCTGAAGGATTCCCCCGGCCTCACCACGCCAACCGCATCGATCCAGCAGAAATTGACCTCGACCACCACCAGCGGAACGAACCCCATCGGCTCTTCAGCAAACTGACTCTCCGAAAACCAGGCGGCCGTGGGTGGCCGCCTGGTTTTCTACACCTATCCGGAATTTCTTAAAATCACTATAACAACCCAGCTCCTACCACTTCTTTTCAGATAGACACAATCGGTTTCTATTCGAAACCGTCATAAAATTGCTTGCCCAAGCTTGATTGGGTCTTTTCCGGAGTCTCTTGTAGGGATTCAATTCTGAAAAGTGGTTCAGCAGAAAGCACCCCAGTTCGGCCCGTTGTCCGATCCAGGCAAAAGCAGGCAATCGGTTACAAGGGACTTCGGAGAAGTCGCCACCCTGCCCTGCTCAATAACTATATATACCGCACGGGACACGAGCGAATCTTTTTCTTGCAATTCAAACAAACGTTTGATACATACGTTTGCAAGTTCTGCGGCGAAGACTTTGAGGCTGCTACGCTTCGAGCCAAGCCGTTTCAACCGGAAGACTTTTCCGGCAACACCCAGGGAGGCTTTATTTCCATGGATACGGAACAATCTGAAACAAGGACACGGATTCTGGAAGCTGCTGCAGCGATATTTGCCGAGCATGGTTACGCCGCCACCACCATACGCCAGATATGCAGCCAGGCACAGGTGAATCTTGCCGCGGTAAATTATCATTTCGGCGGCAAGGAAGGACTCTATCGGGAAACAATCCGCTTTGTTCGCGCCCGCGCCTACGAAAGGTACCCGATCACCTACGGCCTCTCTGCGGACGCATCACCGGAGCAGCAACTGCGCGCCTTTATCCGGTCTTTCTTGCTGCGCACCTCGTTTGACGAAGCAAACCATGACTTCGGCACCATTGTCATGCGGGAGATGGTGGAACCCACTGCCGCCCTCGACATGATGCTTGATGAAGGGATACGGTCCATGTTCGGCCAACTGGTGGGAATCGTGCAGAAACTGCTACCCGAGGATATGGATGCGGAAACAATCCTCGCTTCCGCCAGAAGCATCATCAGCCAGTGTCTCTTCTACCTTTTCAGCCGTTCGGTTATCAGCCGGATGTCACCCGAGGAAAAAATGGGCCAGGAAGACCTCGACAGAGTTACCGAACAGATTCTCCTTTTCAGCCTCAGTGCTCTGCATGGGATTAGCACTGGCTGTCAATCCTGCAATCCCGCAAAATCGAATTTTCAGGACCCGAACAGACCATGACCGAATCTTTCCGGCCGGTAAACAAATGGCTCATTACCCTGACCGTGATGATTCCCGCCTTTATGGAGATTGTCGACACGTCAATCGCCAACGTCGCCCTGCCCCACATGCAGGGCAGCCTGAATGCGGGAACAGAGGAAATCACCTGGGTCCTCACTTCATATCTGATCAGCAACGCCATCATCATGCCGATGACCGGTTGGCTTGCCCGCATGTTCGGCAGAAAACGGTTCCTCATTTCCTGCATCATCCTCTTCACCTTTTCATCCTTCTTATGCGGGGCGGCGCCGAATCTGGCCGCCCTGGTTTTTTTCCGCATCGTGCAGGGCGCTGCGGGAGGTGCGCTGATTCCTATGAGTCAGGCAATCATGATGGAGTCCTTCCCTCCCCAGGAAGGCGGCATGGCTATGGCGATTTTCGGCATCGGCGCCATGTTCGGCCCTGTCGTGGGGCCGACTCTCGGCGGCTGGATTACAGACAATATAAGCTGGCGCTGGATCTTCTATATCAACATCCCGGTCGGCATTCTCGCCGTAATTATGGCAAAATTCTTCATCTTCGATCCTTCCTACCTGAAGCAGCAGAAAGCAAAAATCGATTACTGGGGCCTGTCGCTGCTGACCCTCGGCATCGGGTCACTCCAACTGGTACTCGACAAGGGACAGCAGGAAGACTGGTTCAACTCATACTTCATCATAACGTTCTCCATCGTCTCGGCAATCGCACTGGTCCTGTTCGTCTACGTTGAGCTAAAGCACGACCACCCCGTCGTCAACCTGCGGCTGTTCAAGGACGTCGCTTTCTCGACGGGAAACTTCATCATGTTCATGGTCGGCTTCTGTCTCTACGGATCCGTGGTCATGCTGCCGCTGTTTCTCCAGACGCTGATGGGTTACAGTGCCACCATGGCCGGACTGGTCATGGCGCCCGGGGGTATCGCCTCGGTCATCGTAATGCCGATCGTCGGAGCCTACATCCAAAAGCGTGACGGCAGGAAAATAATATTCGCCGGTCTTTTCCTCGGCGCGGTTTCGCTCTTTATGATGCGCGGCTTCAGCCTGGAAGCATCCTACTGGGACTTCGTCTGGCCCCGCGTACTGCTCGGAGCCGCCTTGGGAATGATCTTCCCACCCTTGTCGCGGGCAACGCTGGCCAATATCGCCAAGGTGGAAATGGGCAACGCGACCGGCATATTCAATCTGCTGCGGAATATCGGCGGTAGCGTCGGGATTGCCATCTCCGCCACCCTTCTGGCCAGGTTGGCCCAGTTCTATCAAGCCAACCTGGTGGGACATGTCAACCCGTTCAACCCGGTGCTGCAATCAAGACTGGAAGGCCTCAAGGATGCTGCCATCGCCCGTGGCGCCGATGCCGTCACCGCCCATACCACGGCACTGAAAATTCTTTCGCTGATCGTCCGCAAAGAGGCGGGAATGCTGGCGTATAACTATATTTTCTGGATTCTCGGCGTGTCTTTCCTGCTCATCATCCCCCTGCTGCTGTTGCTCAGGAGGCAGAGGTACAGCAGCACTTAGGCTACCGCTACATCCGGGAGAACAGTGAGGAAACGCTGCACAAAGACAATTGACAGTATACTGACTATACGTATAATGGCGAACATCACTTTCAGGAGGCAGCTCTGATGTTCGACATCGAAAACAGTCTGGGATTCTTGTTGGCAAAGTCATACCAGCGGGGCTACGCCCTTTTCAAAGCCCCCCTGAAAAAGTATCACCTTACACCGAAGCAGTTCAGCCTGCTGGCCTTTCTCTGGAAGCAGGACGGACTTTCCCAGGTGGAGCTTTCCGAAAAATGCCAGATCGACCGCACCACCATCGGCGGGCTGGTCGACCGCTTGCAGGAACAGGGGTTTGTGCGTCGCGAACCCCACCCCGAAGACCGTAGGGCGTTCCAGATCCGCCTCACAGACAGAGGCAAAGCCCTTGAAAAGGCTTTGCTGCCGATCGCGCGCCAAGTGGCCGACACGTTCACAGCCGATCTGTCGTCGGAGGAAACCGAAACCCTCCGCCAACTTCTCAAAAAACTCCGCAGATAGAAAGGGAGACAATAATGCCAAGAATTTACCTGCTCGCCCTCTTCGCCCCCCTCATCCTGTTCGCCAGGGCGGAAGCCGGAACCATGACTCTCCAGGAGTGTCTCAAAAAGGCCGCATCCGCCAACCATGAACTGAGGGTTTCGGCCTATGACGAAAAGATCGCCGAGGGCAACGTCGGTATCGCCAGAAGCGGCTATCTGCCGCACCTGAACTTCCAGGGAGGGTACACCGCCCAGCAGGCCCCCCAGGCCATGGTGGTCCAAGGTAACACATTGGAAACCCAGCAGTCGGACTACGGTTTTTTTTCAGTGACTGCGGAACAGATTCTCTACGATTTCGGCCGCACCTCTGCACGGTACCGGCGGGCTGAAGCACTCCGCGATGCAACAGCCTTCAGCCACACCGCCCGGGAGAAGGATGTCTTTCTGCGGGTCGTGACCGCCTATTACGGGATCCTCGAGTCCCGGAAACTGATGCAGGCCGCGGAAGAAGAGATTACCCAGATGAGCGATCATCTGCGGATAGCAAAAAATCTTTACGAGCAGGGGGTGGTTACCCGCAACGACCTGCTCCAGGCTGAAGTCCAGCTCGCAAACAGTAAACAGCGGGGTCTCATGCAGGCCAACCGACTTGAAAACGGCTAGCTGTACCTCAATTACCTGACCGGGCAAGCGGCTTCCTATCGGGCCGACCTGGAAGAGGCGGTGCCGTCCGACGCTAGCCCCGTTCCCGTGGCCGAAGAATTTCCGCTCACCAACCGAGCCGAAGTCATGTCTCTCCGCAAGGGGATCGAGGCGGACAATCTGGCCATCAAGGAAAGCCGAAGCTTCTATTTCCCGGAAATCTTCACCAGGCTCGGCGTGGAGTACGTACAGAACAAGAAGGTCGAAGAACAGGCCATCCTCTATGCAACCGTAGGCCTCAAGATCAACCTTTTCGACGGCCTCGCCACCACGTCACGCTACCGGCAGGCGGTCCAGTCCCGAATGCAGAACGAGGAACAACTGCGGATGGTGGAATCCCAAATCCACCTGGAATATGAAACTGCCTGCAACGACTCCCGAATCGCCGCAGAGCGAATCAGAACGGCTGAAAAAGCGGTGCTGCAGGGAGAGGAAAACCTGCGGATCAATAAGGACCGCTACCAGGAACATGTCGGTACCGCCACCGACGTTATCGACGCCCAAACCCTGTTGACCAAAACGCAGACCGAATTCTACCGGGCAGTATTCGATCACCAGGTGGCTATAGCACGCATTAAAAAAGCTAAAGGGGAGCTGTAACCCATTCCCATGGAGGTTTTGATGGCAGACGAACATATCACCAGCGGTACAACAAAAGAAAGCGATACCACCCCGGCAAAGAAGTCGGGGAACGGCAAAAGGAAACGGGCAGCCCTGATACTGCTTATTCTGTTTGTCGCGGCCTGCCTTTTCGGACTGCAGCTCTGGATCAAGAGCAAGACCCATGTTGAGACCGATAATGCCTTTATCGAATCCCATGTCTACTCGATCTCGGCCCGGGTGCCAGGCCACGTGCTACGCGTCATGGTGCAGGACAATCAGTTCGTAAAAAAAGGCGACCTGCTCGTCGAACTCGACCCGGTTGACTACAACCTCAAGGTTCTCAATGCCAACGCGCAACTGGACATGGCAAAAAATGAGACCTCGAGCACCTATGCCCAGGTCGACGCCGCCAAGGCCGCACTCAATTCCGACCGGGCACGGCTGGAACAGGCGGATCTGGACCTGCGGAGAGGCAGGGCACTGTACAAGAAAGAAGTCATTGCCAAAGAGCAGCTCGACCGGCTTGAAACCGCCAGAAAAATCGCGGCGGCGCGACTGGCCGAAACCGAAGGCTCGGTTCGCCGGGCACTGGCCCTCCTCGGCCTCACCGGCAGCGGCGCAAAAGATGCCGTTATCGCCCAAAAAATCGCTGAACTGGAAACCAGCAAACGGAACCTGTCCTACACCAGGATCTATGCGCCGACTGACGGTTTCATCACGAAAAAGTCAGTGGAGCAAGGCAATAACATCCAGGCAGGCCAACCGCTCATGGCTCTTGTGGCGCTGGAAGGGGCTTGGGTAACGGCCAACTACAAGGAAAGCCAGTTGACCTATGTCAGACCAGGACAAAAGGTCGAGTTCGAGGTTGACACGTACCCCGGTATAACCTTTAACGGCAAAGTGGACAGCATTATGGCCGGGACAGGAGCCTCGTTCTCGTTGCTGCCGCCGGAAAACGCAACGGGAAACTATGTCAAGGTCGTCCAGCGAATCCCGGTAAAGATTCTTATCGACACAACCAGCGACCCGAACCACCTGTTACGGGTCGGCATGAGTGTTGTGCCCACGATCCTGACGGAAAGAAAACTGGGCGATATTCTGAAGGACCCGTTCCGATAAACGCTACGACACCTCTCTCGCAGGGGCGAACCTTGTTTCGCCCCTTGCTTGCAGATAGTCCAAGAGGATCCTTTTCTTCCGAAAAAACACCTGTGCGCTGCAGCGCTCCGGCGTGCACGCCAAGGCTCGACCGCGGATCGCGATACTAATGGAAGACAAAACTCCGAAAATCAACAAATGGCTCATCACCATCGCCGTGATGGTTCCCACCTTTATGGAGATTGTTGACACGTCGGTGGCCAATGTTGCCCTCCCCCACATGCAGGGGAGCCTCAATGCCGGCACCGACGAGGTTACCTGGGTCATCACCTCCTACCTGGTAAGCAACGCCGTGGTGCTCCCCATGACCGGCTGGCTTTCCCGTTTTTTCGGCCGCAAGCGCTTTCTCATCACCTGCATCATCCTCTTCACCTTCTCGTCATTTCTCTGCGGAGCGGCACCCAACCTGGGGTCACTCATATTTTTCCGGATTGTGCAGGGGGCGGCGGGCGGAGCGCTGATTCCCATCAGCCAGGCAATTCTGATGGAATCATTCCCCCCCTGGCAACAGGGCATGGCCATGGCGATCTTCGGTATCGGCGCAATGTTCGGCCCGGTCGTCGGGCCGACGCTCGGCGGTTGGATCACCGACAACATGAGCTGGCGTTGGATCTTCTATATCAATGTACCGGTCGGGATATTCGCCGTAATCATGGTCAACTATTTCATCTTCGATCCCGCCTATCTGAAACGTATCAAGGCGAGCATCGATTACTGGGGCCTGGCACTCCTGGTACTGGGCATCGGTTCGCTGCAGGTGGTGCTGGACAAGGGCCAGCAGGACGACTGGTTCAATTCGTCCTTCATCGTCGCTTTTTCCATCATCTCGGCTGTCTCGCTGCTACTGTTCCTGTACGTCGAACTGAAACATGAACATCCCATCGTCAAGCTCCGCCTTTTCAAGGACATCTCGTTCGCATCCGGAAATTTCATCATGTTCATCGTCGGTTTCTGCCTCTACGGATCCATCGTCATGATACCGCTCTTCCTCCAGACCCTCATGGGATACAACGCTACCATGGCCGGCATGGTGTTGGCGCCAGGCGGTCTCGCAACCTTGATCGCTATGCCCTTCGTCGGCGCACTGATCCAGAAATACGATGGTCGATGGGTGGTGCTTGGCGGGCTCATCCTGGGTGCCTGCTCCATGTTCATCATGCAGGGCTTCACCCTCGAAGCCTCCTACTGGCACTTCGTATGGCCCCGCGTCGTGCTCGGAGTCGGACTTGGCATGATCTTCGTGCCACTCATCACCATTACCCTCTCGACCATTCCAATGGAGGAAATGGGTAACGCAACCGGAATCAACAATCTGCTGCGCAATATCGGCGGCAGCGTCGGTATCGCTACATCCGCCACCCTGCTTTCACGCATGTCCCAGTTTTACCAGACAAATCTGGCGGCGCACGTAAACCCTTACAGCCTCAAGGTCCAGACACAGTGGCATGAGTTGCAGCAGGGAGCCATGGCAAAGGGTGTCGATGCGGTAACCTCCCAGGACACCGCGCTCGGCATCCTGTACGGAACCGTCATGAAGCAGGCCGCCATGCTCGCCTACAACTACATCTTCTGGATCATCGGCATAGCCTTCCTCGCCGTAATCCCCTTTCTGCTGCTCCTGAAAAAACCGAAGCGCCACGGACCAGCGGGAATCCATTAGTACCTTGTTCACATTCCTTTACAGAAAAAGGCGGCTACGATCCCGGACCTCCACGACCAGGATCATAACCGCCTTCTTTGATACAAGATGAGCGCTGCTGCCGACAGCCCTCCACGACCGGAGCAACATCAGCTCACCCTGTTCGGTATTGGACACACCGACATCTGCCGGGAGGACTTCGAGGAAGTATCTGCGTATTCCAAAAATCGTTTTTCCAATCTTTCATTCCGGTTCCCTTTTCATGCACAACGTATCTGAGTAATTATTTCAGTGTATCAATGCCCCCGGTTGACATGTACCCATCAGCCATGGCATCGCTGACATCATAAGCTTTCTTGGCCGATTTGAGGGCCTTCAGAACTTTATCCGGATATGCCGGTAAAGACCTGATCCGTGCGCCGCAAGCGTCATGAATTGCGTTGACGATGGAAACGTGCGGAGAGGTCAGCGGACCCTCGCCGACCCCGGCTTGACCGAATGCGCCGTCAGGACGGGGTGTTTCCAGGTAGATCAGTTCGATGTTGTCCGGCACATCTTTGATGAACGGGAAGCCGGAACCAATCAGCGTGGTGTGTTTCTTCAGGTCTTCGAAGTCCTCGCTAAGGGCCAGACCGATACCCTGAACAAGACCGCCATAGACCTGGCCGTCAACGGTGCCACGATTGGTGATGGTAC
>JAQUHN010000277.1 GCA_028683555.1 Geobacteraceae bacterium
AAAATCAAACATTTATGCCTCTTTTTATGGCGCACTCCACCATTTTTCCAATACTCTGTCGATTGAGTTCGTTAATAGGGGCCATAAGAGGAACAATTACCTGAACTGGTGGTCATCATATTTTAGAGAAATCTTGACTCATAACGTCCGGCTTACCGGACCCGCGCTGTTTGCGGGATCCGCGTGGAGCCGGTGGTTATCGATAATGTTTTAGAATTTAATTATAGAATACATACTAAAACATATTGAAAAACTTAGAAATGAAAGGCATGCAACAGCTATTATGTAAAATAGTTTTTGAAGAGTACAAGATTCAGCCCAATAAATACTTCCTAGTCCGCTGTATCGACTAGGTAAAGTTAAGATGCCACAATGGACAGCCCTCACACATGTAATGATAATTACAGAAAATGAAAAAATTATAGACAAGCAAAAATAATTTCTACCTAATTGGTGATTATGACTGTTGTTAAAAAATAGCAAAATTAATGTTAGTAAAAGCATTAGTAGAATAGTTCTTATTATAACTTTGTATAATTTAGGTGAACGTATTAACTGACAATCATTTTCTGATTTCACTAAAAATATAGCACCACATTTTGAACATTTTTGATTTAAATAACTTGATTTTACTTTAAATTTACAATAAGGACATTTCATCTTTTATCTATATGAAGTAAATATTATTCAAAAACGATAACAAGTTATTATCAGGTTTCCGGTTATCATTCAACTTTTCTGGATTATTCTTTCGTGATTGGCTGATTTTTGGTTTGGCTCAACCGGATATCATGCAGTTTTGGAAGGTGTCCAGAAAATGGATATTTTGTGGCCACTTCATAAATTTGGAAATCAAACTACTTCCAATAAGTCATGACTGACAGTCTATATACGTAACAGATCCTATTTTTCTATTTAGATTAATCTGTTACCTGTTTCTATTTTCTATCCTGCACATATTGCATGTCAAGTTTATTTGCCACCTCGATGGTAGCTCTGGCAAAGACCGATTCCGAGAATGGGCATCTACTTATTGCTCGTCGGAGGAATCGGCCTTTGACAGAGCGGGTTGTATCCTTGATCTCTCATTTTAGCTGATTAATCGCTGTCCTTTCTGTTATCACTTCCATGGCCGCGAAGTAATCTTGCTGCACTTTCAGATTTGATATCTTGCTGTAACGCTGAGTGGTTTTGATTTTAGTGTGTCCTAGAATTTCCTGAATGCTCACCAAGTCTGCGTCGGCATTGAGAAGCTGTGTTGCCATAGTATGCCGAAACCTGTGGCAGGTAACAATAATCCCACTTTTTTTTGCGTAATATTCTACTCGTTTCTGTATCGCGCGAACCGATATGGGCTTTCCACGGCACCGACCTTTTTCTGCCAAGAATATTCGGCTTTCCTTTGTTACAGGCCTCTGCTGCAAATAGACCGCCAAGGAGCTAGCTGCATCGTTGCTGATGAAAACTATACGATCTTTTGCGCCTTTACCTCTTCTGATCATTATTCGACTGCGTCTGTAATCAATGCAATCGAGAGATAAATTCGCAATCTCGTTAACCCGTAAACCGCACCGAAGCATCAGCATAAAAATGGCAAGATCTCGTTTATTGGAAACGAATCTAAAAAATCTCTCGACCTCATCATCGGTTAAATATCTAGGAAGAGGACGTGATTCCTTGAGCAGGAGACCTGCGATAACTGGGTTTTCTATGATGAGATTCTCCTCATCTACTAGATAATCATAAAACAGCCGGATGCTCGATAGGTGGCAGTTGACAGTACGTGGAGCTACACGTTTTTCAAGCAAGCAGTCAATATACAATCTAATCTCCACCACAGTCATCAATTCAACAGCCGTTGAAACCCAACTAAAAAATCGTTGCAAACGGTGAAGATAATTTTTAATCGTGAGAGGAGAGAAATTTTTTCTCTTCAAATACTGCCTGTAATTCAGGATTGACTCTGTCATATTCATGGCGCCCTCCCTGCTCAATCAATGCCATAGCTTTAAAATAGGATTCTTCCTGAGTGAGGTTCGAAATCCTTGCATACCGCAATGTCATATCAATGTTCAGATGCCCCAGAAGTTGCTGTAAAACCTCCAGCCGTAACCCTGCATTCAGCATATTGGTCGCGTAGGTATGCCGCAAAGAATGGAGACAGTACCCTTTGTGTTCAAGTCCTGCTTTGAAAATAACGCCTTTCATCATTTTTCGCGCTCCTGCATAGGACAATGATTTTCCCTTGTAACCGTAGAAAAGGTATTCATTAGCCGGATCTCTGATAAACAGCCACGCGTGCAGCGCCTTCTCTGCGGTGTTGCCGTAATAGACAACCCTACCGTGTAAATTTTTCTCACCCACGTACAATAAAATTTTTCGTTCTGATCGTACGATATCCGGCAACCGGAGGTTAAGGAGTTCGCCTATTCGCATCCCTGTGTGAAGGAGCAAAAGGAGAAGAGCTCGATCCCTGGTGTGAGTTACAGCTTGGAGGATTTTGTCGACATCTTCTGCTGGAATTGCTTTGGGGAGAATCTCTAGCAGTCGCAACCTGATCTTTTTGAGCAGTATATCTGCTGGAAGTATATCGTTTCTAACCAGATAATTGACGAAGCCATAAACCGTATGCAGATGCTGACGGATTGAGTTGATCTTTAACCCACGCTCCTGTTCCTGCTCGACATATTGAGCTACATCTTTTCTGCTAATTTGCTCGACATTGTTCCGCCCTAACCCATTGAAAAACAATAAAAAAGAATGAAGAATTCTTCCTGTCTGACTGATCGAGGATATCGAATGATTACTGCGATATTTGCTGTAAAGATACGAAATGACGTACTCAAAGCCTGGGAGCCTACTTGCTTCTAATCTGTCTGCTGCCCTGTTGAGTATTCTCCGCCTCTCACTGGGCTGGTGAAAATGTAGAGCGCCGGCGCTAGGAAAGAAGAATGTTCGTAGCGATTCGGCTTCACAAATGGGGTTATCCGGGAGCGGAATAAATAATGAATGGTTGGTCGAGTAAACCGAAGTAAGCCATTCGTTGGGGTAATGGTTGTTCGAAAAATCGAGTGAATTGGTCATCATATCCTCCTTCTCTTTTCGAAAAAACAGGATTTTGATAACCGTATTTTATCACTTTCTCGGTCTCAATTTTATTACGTATATACAGGAGAAGTGTTGACCAGTATAAAACGTGGTACGTCACTAATTATTTATTAATCAATTCATAAATTAGCGAACATGTGGTATGCTGTGCCCATGAATGAATTCGATGGGCGTAAAATAAACCGCAAGGCGCTTGAAGAGATTCGCATCCGTGCTGTGAAACGCGTTGAAGCC
>JAQUHN010000278.1:0-2887 GCA_028683555.1 Geobacteraceae bacterium
GCTCTTCCGATCTCACCAGGTCGCTGTGGCTCAGGGTAGTCATGCTGAACCGTTTGTTTCGAAATCGGGTCTCCACTGAAAAGAACGAAGAAAAGGCTTTTCAGGATATTTCCGGGCCAGGATGCAGTGCAATAAGAATGAACGGTTATGACCAATTACTTGGTCTTAACATCATCAACCCGGCCACTGCCCCGAATCAGAAAACCAAGCACCGCCTGCAATTCATTATCCGGTTGAGCCTCTTTGAGATCCTGTTCGAGGTTGCGGGTCAGCGTGTGCCAGGCGCCGTTTTTCATCGTTACACCGACGCCATGATGCACATAGGTTTCAGTGCCGAGTGAGCTTGTGGCCACCGGGGTGTAATAGAGATAGCGGAATCCGTTTTTGGTTTGCGCTGCAATATAGACGGTGAACGATTCGCTGTACTTCATGCTCCATTCGAGCGTTTTGAAATTGGTGTCGTCCCAATAACTGCTGTCGGCATCGCGGAGACGATAGCCGTTGTTGGAGGCGCTCCCAGTCAATTCGATCACTTGGCTGGCTCGATCATTGTCGTACACGTTGGCAACAGCAGCTCCGGCTGGATCGTTATCGTAGATATCCCAACCAATAATCGCACTGTCCTCGGCATCCTCATACACTATCGATGTCGGCTGAGAGGCGGCACTGGCCGGATCGGTGTCCTGGCTACGTTCTATGCCATCCGTGAAGCCGTCATTGTCGGCATCCGGATCCCGCAGGCTGATCAACCCGTCTCCATCCGGATCCGCGCTCCAGTTCGTCCCCCAATACTCCAACTCAACCTTGTCGTTGATGCCGTCGCCGTCAGAATCCATGGAATAAGGATGCGTGCCGTAGGTGGAAATCTCCATTGTGTCGGTGAGGCCGTCCCCATCGGAGTCCAGATCAGCGGGCAGGTCTTTATGGGTCATGATGTCGTCGACTCGGCCATTGCCCCGAATCAGGAAACCAAGCACTGCCTGCAGTTCGTTGTCTGGCTGGGCCTCTTTCAAGTCATAGGCAAGATCGCGGATCAGGGTGTGCCATTGGCCGTCTTTGGTTTGTGCGCCAAGGCCATGATGCACATAGGTGTCGGAGCCGAGACTGTCGGTCGCCACCGGAGTGTAATAGAGATAGCGGAATCCGTTCTTGGTTTGCACTGCGACGTACACCGTGAAGGATTCGCTGTATTGCATGCTCCATTCGAGCACTTTGAAATTGGTGTCGTTCCAAGAGCTGCTGTCGGCATTGCGGAGGCGATAACCGTTGTTGGAGGCGCTCCCCGTCAATTCGATCACCCGGCTGGCTCGATCATTGTCATACACGGTGGTTATCGTGGCCCCAGCAGGATCGTTGTCATAAATATCCCAGCCGACTATCAATCCGTCTTCGGCATCTTCATATGTTCGCGAAGTGGCAGAGGTAGATAACGAGGCGAGGCGGTTGCCGGCGACATCGTAGGTGTACTGAACCCTTGCTCCGTCATTGTAAACAGCTGAAGTCAGACGGTGCTGATTATCATAGGTATAAGTGACGGCCGCGTTGGCTGCCGATGCAAAAACAACGAAGGCAAGATAGAACATCCAGCAGAAGATGAGCCGATGGAGTATGGACCGAAAGGGTGTAGGGGGCATAAGAGACGTTTTCACCTCGATATTTTCATCAGGAGCAGTGCGAAACGAAGATATAATGGTGATGGTAGTGAATTTCGAAATTGAAATCAAGCGAAAATTTCCTCCACAAAAACGTAAAGTCAGTAAGATGTCGCAGAGCCCTTGCAATCATTAGCCTGCTTGGAATGTTTTTTTAGGTTTGGACTTCGGAACCCTTCCGATGAGGGGTATCCCATTAGACGAGAGGATTTGGTTTGTCTAGAGATGGTCTCGGCTGAATGAGAAACTGGTAAAAGCTGAAACGACTGAAGGGGTATCCGGTAAACGGATACCCCTTCAGTCGTTTGTTTATTACCGTCCAGGCTGGTCAACCGGTTGGCGTTGTCATAGGCATACAGGGTCGAGGTGGCGTTGAACTGGGTCGGGCCGGTCACATCCTGCCGGCATCGTCGTAGACATAGGCGGCGGTCTTTGCCAGCCAGTCGATGGAAACGGTTTTGAGCCGGTTCACGGCGTCGTAGGTGTAGCTGACCGTCTTGTTGCCGGGATAGGTGACCTTGGTGACGTTGCCGTTGGCGTCGCGGGTATAGGCGATGCCGAAGCCGCGCGGATCGGTGGCGCTTGCCAGGCGATTGACCGCGTCATAGGTGTAGGTGGAGGCCCCAAGGGTGTCCTGCATCTTGGTGAGGTTATCGTTCTGGTCATAGGTATAGGCCACCGTTGTTCCATTTTGGTAGGCCACGGTGTTGGTCTTGCCGGTCGGGGTGTAGGTGAGGGTGGTGGCCCTGCCTTTGCGGTCGGTGATGGTGCGCGGCGTACCGTCGGCGTAATAGGTGAGGCTCACGGTCTTGCCCAGGGGATCGGTGGAACCGGTGAGGAGACTGCGCTTGTCGTAGATAAAGGAGGTTTTGGCTCCCACCTGATCGGTCAGCGAACTCATCCGGCCCACCGGGTCGTAGGCATACTGAATGGCCGGGGCGGTGGCGGTCTTGCTGCTGGCCGGGTTGCCCCGGCTGTCCTGCTGGGGTTAGGGTAAAATTAAATATTTGAGTTTACCCTGACCCCAATTGCCGTGAAAGCAAACTGGAATTACTCGGCAACGCCGAGCATTTTCATGCTTAAAACTGAAATTACGGCAGACAAAAAGAAAATTAATATCCTTTTGGTAGAAGGGATTAAGAATCTGTCGTAATCTTTTGAAGTTATGCATGATCGAAATAAAGAAGCATCACGCCTGTAGATTGTAATGAAATATCCAACATCTATTGTTGAAA
>JAQUHN010000278.1:2897-3335 GCA_028683555.1 Geobacteraceae bacterium
CAACTGACCATACGATGGAAAATGATTGGCTTAAGTTATTTAGTTCTATATAATGTATGCCCCACATAAACAGAGGCATCCCAATAGCTCCACCAAGCATTGCCGATTGATATGAAGGAAATTTTATCATGGTTAAATAATGATTACATTTTGCCTACTGATTAATGTACAAACAGCTGGCAATACACAAAATGTTTAGATATTACTTTGTTTCGTACTACTTCCCGTTGGAGAAAACACTTTTAACGTCACTGATCAAGTTGTGGATCGAGTATGTCGATGTATTTGTAAACGATGAAGATGCTCCAGCACCAGGGCCAACTCCAAATGTGAGGCCATTGAATCCTTGATCATCCCAACTGATTGTTGGAGATACTACTTTTGCATTAATATCAAAATTAAGAGAATCTCCTTCTATTTCTCTTATAGCAAAACCAA
>JAQUHN010000090.1 GCA_028683555.1 Geobacteraceae bacterium
GTCCGGTGTACTGTGCGGCGGGTTAGCCGATTTCCACCCGGTTCTGCTGCTCGGTGAATACCTCAACTGCGGAAAAGATGCGGCCTTCGGTCTTGGTAGCTTTGAATTGCAACGGTGAATGATCTACGGTATCCTGTCTGTTCCTGCTGAGCCCGGCAAGGGGAGTGAAGAGTGCTGAAAGTTCGTCTTCTCAAGATAGTTGACCGATTTATCGGAAATATCGCCGTCTTTTTCATGAGCAAGCCGAAACAGGCAGCCTGGGAAAATCCGCGCAGCATACTTTTTATCCGCCCGGGCGGCATTGGCGACGCTGTTCACCTGCTCGGCGCCATCCGTGCAGTAAAGGACCGCTTCCCGGAGAGCACGATAACTGTTCTGGCTGAAAAGCGGAATGCGGCAATTTTTACTTTCTGCGGAGCGATAAGCCGGATCTTGCTTTATGAGCGGCCAACCGAGCTCATGGCGGCGATTCGTGGCAGGTTCGATGCTGTTATTGATACGGAGCAGTGGCACCGGCTTTCGGCGGTTATTGCCCGCCTTTCCGGTGCGCCACTGCTGGTCGGGTACGCAACCAACAACCGGAAAAAGCTTTTTACCCATCCAATACCCTATTGCCACGACATCCGGGAATCGGAAAGCTTTCTGACACTTTTGCAACCGCTCGGCATTTCTCCCGCAACAATGTCCGCTCCGCTGCTGGAACTTCCCGCCGAGGCAGTCGTGGCGGCGGAGCATAAAATCGCTGTTTTGAACGGGGAACCCTTTGTTGCACTTTTCCCTGGCGCCAGCATCCCGGAACGTCGTTGGGGTACGGAAAAATTCCGGAACCTGGCCGAGCGTATCCACGGTTGGGGGAGGGCGGTCATAGTGGTCGGCGGCAAAGGTGATGAAGCTGCTGGCGACGCCATCGTATCCGGTGGTATCGGCCTCAACCTGGCCGGAAAAACCTCCCTGGCGGAAACTGCCGCTTTGTTGCAACGCTCCTTGCTGCTGGTAACCGGTGATTCCGGGCTGTTGCACATTGCCGTAGAACTCCAGGTGCCGACAGTATCACTTTTTGGTCCGGGGATCGAACAGAAGTGGGCGCCCCACGGTGGGCAGCACATTGTGCTGAATAAATATCTTTCCTGCTCGCCTTGTACCCGGTTCGGTTATACTCCTCGATGTCGTTTCGGCGCGAATTGTCTCGATCAGATTACGGTTGATGATGTTGAACAGGCAGTACGATGTATTCTGGGAAGCAGTCATTTTCCCGGAAGTGAATAAATTTCTTGACAATAATGGCAGTAACTGTTAAAAGCTTAGTGCTTTTCATGCAGGCGCGTAGCTCAGGGGTAGAGCACTAGCTCGACACGCTAGGGGTCGGCGGTTCGAAACCGCCCGCGCCTACCATTTTTTCAGCAATGATAACCAAATGACAGGGGCATCGACGTTCGATGCCTCTTTCTGTTAAGGGGCCACACATGAAAGAGATAGCGGTTACGCTTCCGGACAACTCACGCAAGTCTCTTGAGGAAGGTGCTACAGTATTGGATCTGGCCCGCGCAATAGGCGCCGGCCTTGCACGCAATGCCATCGCAGGCACGGTGAACGGCGAACAGGTAGATCTGTCGGCTCCCTTGCATGACGGTGATGTGGTGGCAATTATCACCGAAAAAAGCCCCGAGTCTCTTGAAATTATCCGACACACCACTTCACATCTCATGGCTCAAGCGGTCAAATCGCTGTTCCCTGATGCCAAAGTTACCATCGGGCCTGCCATTGAGAGTGGATTTTATTACGATTTTGATGTGGAAAATCCCTTCAGCCCCGATGACCTGGAAAAAATCGAAGCGAAAATGCGGGAACTGGCAAAGGCCGCCCTACCCATCACTCGCGAAGTGCTCACCAAGCAGGAGGCGATACAGCTGTTCAAGGATATGGGGGAAAGCTACAAGGTCGAGCTTATTGAGGATCTTGATGCCGATACGGTTTCGCTGTACCGTCAGGGTGATTTTGCCGATCTTTGTCGCGGACCGCATCTCCCGGCCACTTCCTTCTGCAAGGCTTTCAAACTCACTTCCATTGCCGGCGCCTACTGGCGGGGAGATGAGAAGCGCAAGATGCTCCAGCGTATTTACGGCACTGCTTTTGCCGATAAAAAGGCCTTGGATGAATATATTGCCCGTCTTGAAGAAGCAAAACGCCGCGATCATCGGAAGATCGGCCGGGAACTTGACCTCTTTTCCTTCTCCGATGAAGTGGGCGCAGGACTTGTCATCTGGCATCCGAAAGGGGCGATGCTCCGCACCATCCTCGAGGATTTCGAGCGTCGTGAGCATCTGAAGCGCGGCTATGACATCGTGCTTGGACCGCAGATTCTGAAAAAAGAACTGTGGCAGCGTTCCGGGCATTACGAGAATTATCGCGAGAACATGTATTTCACCGAGGTTGATGAGCAGAGTTACGGTATCAAGCCGATGAACTGCCTCTCCCACATGATGATCTACAAATCGCAGCTTCGCAGCTATCGCGACCTTCCGCTGCGCTACTTCGAACTGGGCACGGTTCATCGCCACGAGCGGGCCGGTGTTTTGCACGGGCTGCTCCGGGTTCGCGGCTTCACCCAGGACGACGCTCATATCCTTTGCATGCCGGAACAGCTTGATGCGGAAATAAAAGGGGTGCTCTCTTTTGTCAGCGATGTCATGGGAATTTTCGGTTTCGATTATGAAATGGAACTTTCTACCCGTCCGGAAAAGTCGATTGGCAGCGATGAGGATTGGGAGCGTGCCACGAAAGCGTTGCAGGCTGCCCTCGAGGACTCGGGTCGGCCCTTTGAGATCAATGAGGGAGACGGAGCTTTCTACGGGCCGAAAATCGATATCAAACTGCGGGACGCCCTTGACAGAAAGTGGCAATGTGCTACAATCCAGTGCGATTTTACGCTGCCTGAGCGGTTTGACCTGACGTATGTGGCGGCTGATGGTGAACGAAAAAGACCGGTAATGGTCCACCGCGTGATACTTGGTGCCATTGAGCGGTTCATTGGTGTTCTTATCGAGCACTTTGCCGGTAATTTTCCTCTCTGGCTGGCCCCTGTACAAGGACTGGTGCTGACGGTTACCGACAATCAGATTCCCTATGCCCAGAAGGTTTTCTCGGAGTTGCGGCAAGCGGGTATCCGTGTGCAGCATGATTTCCGCAATGAGAAGCTCGGATTCAAGATCCGCGAGGCTCAGTTACAGAAAGTTCCCTATATGTTGGTCATTGGTGACAAAGAGGTTGAGACTGAAACCGTTACGCCAAGATATCGTGACGGCAGCAATCTCCCGGCCATGAAAGTGACTGAACTTGTCGATTTTATAGAAAAAGAAGTAAAACGTTTCAAATAGGAGGTGTCACCATAGCGAAACCCACCGTAAATATTAATCAGGCCATCCGTGCACGGGAGGTCAGGGTTATCGACGCTGACAGTCAACAGCTCGGAATTCTTCAGCTCAAGGAGGCGCTTGCGCTCGCCGAAAGTCAGCATCTGGATCTTGTCGAAGTGTCGCCAACTGCTGTACCTCCTGTCTGCCGTATCATGGATTATGGTAAATTCAAATACCAGCAGAGCAAGAAGCTGCAGGAAGCGAAGAAGAAACAGGTCCAGATTCAGTTAAAGGAAATCAAACTCCGGCCGAAAACTGACGAGCACGATATTCAGTTCAAGATCAAGCACGCTCGCCGTTTCCTTGAAGAAGGTAATAAAGCCAAGATATCGGTGGTTTTCCGCGGTCGGGAAATTACCCATACCGAGCTTGGTCAAAGATCCCTCGATCGGTTTGTGGCAGAGTTGGAAGATATTGCCGTTATTGAAGTGCGGCCCAGGATGGAGGGGCGCAGCATGTATATCATTGTCTCTCCGAAAAAATAGCCTAGCGAGCTTATTTCATAGTTTTTTATAAAGGAGAATAAGATGCCGAAGATAAAGACCAACAGTGGCGCAGCAAAGCGCTTCAAAAAGACCGGTTCCGGAAAGATCAAGCGAGGACATGGTTTCACCAGCCATATTCTCACCTGTAAGAGCAGAAAAAGAAAGCGGAATCTCCGTCAGGGCGCTTTGGTCTCTGCTGCTGATGCAAAGAACATCGCAAAACTGATTCCGTATATGTAGCTCAGCGGTGACTGGCGCAACGTGCCAGATCCCTGCAACCAAGACCGTGAACCGTGAGGAAACGTCTCCCCTTGCGGATCCGGCGAAATTCAAGCAAATAAAGGAGTATGTATGCCAAGGGTAAAAAGAGGTTTTAAAGCGAGACAGAGAAGAAACAAGGTTCTGAATCTGGCGAAAGGCTATCGGGGCGCACGCAGCAAACTCTTCAGGAGTGCAACGGAAGCTGTTGATCGTGCACTTAAATATGCCTATCGTGACAGAAAGGTGAAAAAGAGAGATTTCAGGGCTCTCTGGATTGCACGTATCAATGCGGCATCCCGCTTGAACGGACTTTCCTACAGCAAGTTCATCTATGGGTTGAAGGTTGCGAATGTCCAGATTGACCGTAAGGTTCTGGCCGATCTCGCCGTAACCGATCCTCAGGCCTTCACCGAAATAGCTGGTTTGGCAAAGGCAAATCTGTAGTCAGACCATCGAAGGATAAAAAAGAAATGGGATACTGCGTATCCCATTTCTTTTTTTGACGATTATCTGCCTATTTATTCATAGTACATCAATCTTTTCTCGACGCATCGATTATCCGAGTCATCCACTCCTGCCGGTTGATGGTCAGGAATCCCTGCTGGCAAAGAGCTTGTTCGGGATAACGTATTTCAATAATTGGAAGGTAGCTGATTATGAAGGAGAAACTGGAAGCCCTGCTACAAGGGGCGTTAGTCGAGTTGTCCACTGTGTCGACCGAGGAAACGCTCCACGAGTTGCGCGTCAAGTACCTTGGGAAAAAGGGATTGCTGACATCTGTCATGAAGGGATTGGGGTCCCTTTCGCCGGAAGAACGTCCGGTAGCCGGACAGATGGCCAATGTCGTCAAGGTTCAGCTTGAAGAAAGGCTTGAGGGTATTCTTCAGGATATTCGCGAACGGGATAAAGAGCAAAAGCTGAGGAATGAGCGGCTTGACGTTACTCTTCCCGGTCGTCGCAGACCGGTGGGAACCAAGCACCCTGTTTCCTTGGTAATAGAAGAAATTAGCGAAATATTTGCGGGATTGGGTTTCAAGGTGGCTGAAGGACCCGAGATCGAAATGGATTATTATAATTTCGAGGCACTCAATATCCCGAAAGACCACCCCGCTCGAGACATGCAGGATACCTTCTTTGTCAGTGAGTCGGTCGTTCTCCGAACCCATACCTCACCGGTGCAGATACGAACCATGCTCAAACAGCCCCCTCCGGTCAGGATCATTGCTCCAGGAACAGTATATCGTTGCGATTCGGATGCAACCCATTCGCCGATGTTCCACCAGATAGAGGGTCTGCTGGTGGATAAGGGAATAACCTTCGGTGACCTTAAAGGTATATTGACGATTTTCCTCAATCAGTATTTTGGGTCGGGAACCGGAGTCCGGTTGAGACCCAGTTTCTTTCCCTTCACCGAACCGAGTGCCGAAGTCGATATAGCCTGTGTGATGTGCAAAGGCAAAGGTTGCCGGATCTGTAAAAATACCGGATGGTTGGAGATTCTCGGCGCCGGTATGGTGGATCCTGAAGTTTATCGTCATGTTTCGTATGATTCGGAGACTTTTACCGGTTTCGCTTTTGGCATGGGGATTGAGCGGATTGCAATGCTTCGTTACGGAATCAGCGATATGCGTCTTCTGTTCGAAAATGATTTACGCTTTCTCTCTCAGTTTTGATATCCGGATATGAAATGTACGGCTGTAAAGTCAGAATCCAACCAGCGAAAAGTGTGAGACTATGATCGTTACCTATAATTGGCTGAAAGAGTTTGTTGATTTTGATTTGTCCTCTGATGCATTGTCAGACCTTCTTACCATGATCGGTCTTGAGGTCGAGGGCGTTCGTCCGATCGGTGCCGACTTCGATGAAGTGGTTGTGGCGGTTGTCAGGGAGAAGCTTCAGCATCCCAATGCTGATAAGCTTTCCCTCTGTCAGGTTGATTCTGGCAAGGAAATCCTGACGATCGTTTGTGGTGCCCAGAATTTCAATGAGGGTGATACCGTAGCCCTTGCCCAGATTGGTGCTGTCCTTCCGGGGGATTTCCGGATAAAGCGTTCAAAAATTCGCGGCAGCGAATCTTTCGGCATGCTCTGTTCCGAAAAGGAACTCGGCCTTGCAGAGGAATCCGATGGCATCATGCTTCTCCCTGCCGGGTTGCCGCTCGGCAAACCGGTTTTTGAAGCATTGGGTTTGAAGGATGTCATTTTCGAGATCGGACTTACCCCGAATCGTGCGGATTGTCTCAGTGTGATAGGTATTGCACGCGAGATAGCGGCAGTTCTCGGTAAAAAGGTAAAGTATCCTTCCTACGAGGTCAGGGAACAAGGTCCGCCTATTCAGGAAATGGCAACGATCAGGATCGAAGACGCGGATCTTTGTCCACGTTACATGGCGCGTTACATTTCCGGTTGTACCATTGGTCCCTCTCCGGCGTGGATGGTTACCAGGCTGAATGCGGTAGGTATTCGCTCCATCAACAATGTTGTCGACATAACCAATTATGTTCTTCTCGAATATGGTCATCCGCTCCATGCTTTCGACCACCAACTTCTGGCGGGCGGTACCGTTATCGTACGTCGCGCCGAAGAGGGTGAGCGTTTTGTGACTCTCGACGGACAGGAGCGGGTTTTGACCTGCAATGACCTGACTATCCGTGATGCTGACAAGGCGATTGCCCTGGCGGGTGTCATGGGTGGTGAAAACTCGGAGATTTCCGATTCCACGACGAATATTCTGTTGGAAAGTGCCTATTTCGCGCCTTCCGCCATTCGGAGAACCGCGCGGCGTCTCGGCATGCATACCGAAGCTTCGCATCGCTTCGAAAGGGGGGCCGATGTTTCGGTCCTCTGCCGGGCCTTGGATCGGGCAGCTTCCTTGATGGCTGAATTTGCCGGAGGCACGATTGCGTCAGGCAGCATTGACGTATATCCGGAAGTTCTCCTGCCGCGTACCATTCCGTTTCGACTCGACCGTGTCGAGCGTATTCTCGGTATCGAACTTTCCGCTGAAGCTGTGACGAAGATTTTTCATGATCTTGAATTTGCCGTTGAGTGTCCGGAGCCCGGCATTCTCCAGGTAACCGTTCCTACCTTTCGGGTTGACCTCGAGCGGGAAATAGATCTGATTGAAGAAGTGGCGCGGCTGAACGGCTATGAGAACATTCCCGTAACGATGCCGAATGTTCGCACATTTTCCGATCGACCTACCCGCCACCAGGCTCTGGAGCGGCAGTTGCGTAATCTCTTTGTTGCTCACGGGCTTTCCGAGGTAATAACCTACTCCTTTATCAATCCGACCGTTTTTGATGGAATCCTGCTTGCCGAAAACGATGCGAGACGAAAAACTATCGGCATCCTGAATCCGCTTACCGAAGAACAGTCGGTAATGCGAACCACTCTTCTGCCCGGCTTGCTGGAAACTACGGCAAGAAACACCAGTTTCAGGCAATTGAATGTGCAGGTTTTCGAAATGCGCCGGATTTATCTTCCAAAAGAGGAAGGGGAGCTTCCCCATGAACCGGTATATGCTGCCGGAATTCTGACCGGTTTGCGTGACCCTGAATGCTGGAACAGAAGTCGTGACTCGATAGATTTCTACGATGTTAAAGGATTGCTGGAAAATATCTTTGAAACGCTCTGTATTTCCAAAATAAGTTTTGAAGCGCGCGAACTGGATTTGTATTATCATCCCGGCAAGGCGTGTAATGTGTATGTTGGCAAGGAGCTCGTTGGATCTTTTGGTGAAATTCACCCGACCGTCCAGGAAAACTTTACCGTGGAAAAACCTCTCTATTATTTTGAGTTGAATTTCGAAAAACTTGTGTCTCTCAGCAATGAGATCATTTCCGTTTCGCCACCGCCACGTTTTCCGGAAACCTTCCGTGATATTGCCATGCTTGTTCAAGATGCTACGGAAACCGGGGCTGTTTTGGATTGCATTCGTGGCAACAAGATTAAAGAGATTGAAAATGCTGAGCTTTTTGATCTCTACAAGGGAAAGGGTATACCTGATGGACACAAGAGTATTGCTGTCAGGGTGCGTTATCGCTCCTCGGAACGAACTCTTACCGATGAAGAGGTGAATCGGCTCCACGAACGTGTCGTACAAAACCTTTTGAGTAAAATAAATGTAACTATTCGGTAAAAATGGGTTGATAATATCTGCATGCTATGCTATAAATCCAAACGCACTGCAGGTCTTTGTTTCCTTCTAACCATTTAATATTATTGATTATTGAGGGATATTATGACAAAATCCGATATGGTAGAAAAGATTTATGAAAAAATCGGTTTTTCTAAGAAAGAATCTGCCGAGCTTGTTGAAATGGTTTTTGATATTATAAAGAGCACGCTGGAGACTGGCGAAAAGATTAAAATCGCAGGTTTTGGCAATTTTGTCGTGAAGGAAAAGGCTGATCGTCGTGGTCGTAATCCCCAGACGGGTGAAGAAATTGTTATTTCTGCCCGGAAAATCCTTACCTTCAAGCCAAGCCAGGTTCTTAAAGCGTCCATTAATGTCAAGTAGTGCCTCGGCGGAGGGTACGTGGAAGCCAAGCTTCCCGATAAGCAGTATATGAAGATTGGTGAGGTGTCTCGCTTGACCTCGCTCAATTCATCGGTTCTGCGCTTTTGGGAGACAGAATTCGATCGTTTGTGCCCCATTAAAAGCCGAACCGGACAGAGGCTTTACACCCGTAAGGATGTTGAACTGATTCTACAGATTCGTCATTTGCTGTATCAGGAAAAACTGACCATTGCCGGTGCAAAAAGCAGACTAGCCATTGTTTCCGATTCGAGTACGAAGCTTACGATAGAAGAAAAGTCTGATTGTTCTGCACATGATCTAGTTGACGAGGTTCGTCAGGATTTGCGTGCCTTACGGAGAATGCTCGACTAATCGGTCTATGTATGCGGACAGATCTTAAGTACCTTGTTTCATAAATATTTCGGGGCGTAGCGCAGCCTGGTAGCGCACTAGACTGGGGGTCTAGTGGTCGCTGGTTCGAATCCAGTCGCCCCGACCAAATAGAAAGAGAAACGGTAAGACATATGTCAAGGTCTTACCGTTTCTCTTTTTTTCTTCGTATTATTGTAAAATGAGTCGGAAAATTAAGAAAAGATATTTAACTAAATATATTAATTGTGTATAATCATGGCAAGTTTCTTTGGAAGTGGGAGCATGTCATGTTGATTCAGGTTATCTATCACGAAAACAAACGCTGCGGTGCTGTACATAAGTCCCGTCTCGACTTTCTGGTTCGCTCCGGTTTGCTTTTTGCTTTTCGTCGCGCAGATGGATGGGTCATTGTCGGGAAAGACCCAGTCAGAGGAGAGAGTCAGTCTTATATTGGCGCTGATAGAAGAAAAGGCCCCCTATCCGACAATTCAGATTCCACAATTAAAATTGAAGACGAGTATGTCAGGACCGTAACACGGGGGCAGGATCTTTTGATGAAAGAAGAGAATTTCTTTTTGAAAAATATCTGTAAATAGTGAATTCATGCCAAACACTGTTTTTGCGATGTACTATCCATCGTGCCTGACGTCCTTTCTCTACATTTTATTGTGCGGTCGAGTACGTCATGGTGAGGTACTATGATTACTCATATTGTTTTTTTCAGATTGTCCGATCCTTCGCCCGTGAATCTGCGTGCGACACAGGATATGCTTTGCAGTATGCAGGGAAAGATTCCTCAGCTACGACATCTCGAAGTTGGAACAGACCTTGTCAAATCCGACAGATCCTATGATCTTGCTCTTGTGACACGTTTCGATTCACTTGATGATCTTCAGTCGTATCAGGAACATCCCTATCATGCTGATACTGTTGTTCCCTTCATCAAGCAAATAGCAAGCGCCACTGCTACGGTGGACTATGAGAAGTAGGGATGTATCATTTTCGGCATTTTCCGGTTTAGTAGTCGGGTTTTGGCCGGAAGCTAGCTAACGGATTTCGTGCCATGAAAAATGTCAGCGATCTTTTGATGAATTATAATAATCTGGTTGCCAGGATCGACGACCTTTGTGCCGGCATACAGAGTGCTTGTGGAGACAATATACAGTGTCGCAAAGGTTGTGATTCCTGCTGCCGTCATTTTTCGATATTCTGGGTGGAAGCGGTAAGCATGGCGCATGTCCTGGCAGAGATGCCCTCAGAGAGATTTAGATCCCTTCGGCAGAAGGCGCAGTCTTTTGCCGAACACGATGTTTGTCCTCTCCTTGAGGATGGCGTCTGCGCGCTCTATTCAGCCCGCCCCATAATCTGTCGCACCCATGGCTTGCCAATTCTTACCCGCAACGGAACCGCTCAACTGATAGATTTTTGTCCGCAGAATTTTGTCCAGGCAGAAACCATATCGGGAAAATGGGTTATCGATCTTGATCAGTTGAACAATACGCTCGCTGCAATTAATGCGCTCTTCGTTACCCAGTATTTCAATGGAACCCCGCCGCCTACGGAACGTCTCACCATTGCCGATGCGCTTTTTCTGCAAGTCTGATTTTTCTGCCCCGTGTTGTTCATGCCCTGCTTGAAATAATCAGTCAGGAAACTTTTCGATACCTATCTGATCCGTTTTCACGGGAAGGTGGTGAAGTATTCTATCACTGGACCTGACTCATCTTTTTTGCCGTTTGCATGATAATTTCGGCGGCCTCTGGAAAGCCGATGATTTCGGTATTGATGCAGAGGGTATAATTACAGGCGTCCGTCCATTCTACCCCGGTGTGTTCCTGGACGAATTTTCTCCTCTGTTTATCCGATTGTATCAGTAACGCTAACGCTGTTTCGATATCTGCGATGTTATAGATATTCATGATGCGGTTTGCCCTGAACTCTTGCGATGCATGCAGAAAAACAGTCAGTACACGCGGGTTGTTTCTAAGAATATGAAAAGCTCCTCGACCAACGATTACGCTGCTGCAATTAGTTGCCACTTTATTTATGACCATGGCCTCTGTTTCGAAGATTTCCTCGTCGTTTATATGGCGAAGGGGGGGAGGGGCATAACCGGTTTCCGGGGTGCAGACACTGAAGGCTTGGAGTATTTTGTCCCACAGGTTCGAGATTCGTTCTTCTCTTTCAGAAAGAATGCTTTCATCCTCGTGGAGCATTGAGGCGGCCTGACAGAGTATCTCGCGATCCATATATTTGAAGCCAAGATGTTTTGCCACCTCTTGTCCGATAAAAGCACCGCCGCTGCCCTTTTGTCTGGAAATCGCAACAGTAAAATGTTTGAGCATCGCTTCCACCCCCTTGTACAATGTCGATTTTGTTAATTCTACCATTTTGCAAAATAATAGCTTGTTTTGGTATGATTGCGCTGCAAAATAGGTTATTTTGTCTGATGACTTGATGTTTTTGATAGAAAACTGTCAAGGATCCTGATAAATGTGTTATAGGGCGTTGCAGAGTAATTACCTGACTGAAGCGTATCGTTCCGCAGTTGTGCGTGGCCGATACCCTCAGGATTTTTATATCATTCGTGCAACTGCTTGATCTTGAGATTGATTTTAAAAGGAGAAAGGTTCAGTGCAAAAGATTGGGAGAAATGAACCCTGTCCTTGCGGCAGTGGGAAGAAGTACAAGAAATGTTGTCTTGCGAAAGAACAGGAAAGAACAATCCGCATGCGTGATGAATCAACGGTTGCTACGCGCGCCCTTGATTGGCTGGGCAGCCATTTTCCCGAAGGGCTGCGGCATGCGGTTCAGAGCGGCTATTACGCTGGTCTGAAGAAAGCCGAAAAACAAGCGCTTGACGGGTTAACGGTTGATAAGCATGAGTTGCTGACCATAAATATCGGTGAATGGCTACTGACCGATGCGAAAATTCCTGTTAATGACGATGTCAAGTCGGTCCAGGAACTCATTTTGGGTCAGGATGGCCCGGCACTTTCCGAGGTGGGGCGCCAATGGCTCAGTAACCTGGGCAAACGACCGCTCCGTCTGTATGAGGTATGTCAGTCACTGCCCGGTAACGGCATCCTGGTAAGAGACCTGCTGCAAAATGATGCACCTGAAGTCTGGGTTGCAGAGAAAAACCTGTCACAAAGTCTGGTACTTTGGGATATCTTTGGTGCCAGGCTTGTGGATAATGGGGGAGAGTGGAAGTTTTCCGGCGCTGTCTATCCCTTCCATCGTGAAGCGGCGAATACCTGTAAAGCAAAGATTCTCAGAAAAATAAAAGGGATGGATATGGATGCGGAGCCGGTTCGCGATATCTGTTGCGCTGCTATTGCCACCGAATGGCTCAGAAGTCTGGTGACGGAAGTTCCGGCTGCTGGGGAAGAGGGTGCGGTTGCCGATGAATATATTGAGTTGGCTGCTGATTCACTTGAGGCCTGGACGGAGCAACCTCTTTCCGTACTGGGCGACCGCTCACCCCGAAATGCTCTGAAAACGGCAGCCGGGCGCAGAGCCGTTATCGAGCTCCTCAAGTCTTATGAAAACCAGAACCTGCGCCAGGTGAAACAATCTGGTGGAGAATCCTTCGATTTTGAGCCATTGTGGAATAGTCTTGGCCTGAAGAGAGAAGGAGAATAGTTTTTGAGCTGCGGGGCAGCCACCGGTTGCCCCACCTTCTCCGTCGTTTTCTCCGGAATGGACAACACTAATGGAAACAGTCTTCACGGCCTCATATCGGGTTCGTTCCTACGAAACCGATTTTTTGCGCAGAGTCAAGCCCGCTACTCTGCTGAATTACCTTCAGGATGCTGCTTCTTCCCACGCTGCCGTTCTCGGCTTCTCGGTTGCTGATCTGCTGCAGAAAAATCTTACGTGGGTTCTTTCCCGCTATCAAGTAAGGGTCTATCGCTATCCGTTCGAGGGTGAAGAAATTCGCGTCCGAACCTGGCGCTCGGCTGTCGACAGCTTTCACGCCCTGCGCGATTTCGAGGTCGTCGATGAATACGACAGAACACTAGCCGTTGCCAGCAGTTCCTGGTTGATAATCAACCTGGATTCGCGGCGACCCGTTCGGATCAAAACGGCTGTCGACGATTTTCCTGTTCATCCGTATCGATCTTTTCCGGGTGATTTCTGTATGCTGCCAAAGTGTGACGCCAGCGAGAGGGAGCTTGTCTTCCGGGTGCGAATGGCAGATCTTGACCAGAACCGGCATGTTAATCATGTTGTCTATCCGGAGTGGGCGTTTGAAACAATTCCGGAAGCTGTTCTGAATAGTCGTCTTCCCGCCGAGATCCATATTGCCTACCGGGCTGAAGCTGTTTATGGAAGTAAGATTATTTCACGATCCGCGGTGACCGATTTACCCGACACGGCAACCTATCTGCATCAGATTATCGATGAAAGTGACGGCAAGGAACTTGCTCGGCTCAAAACTGTCTGGCATCCGGTGGATAGTCTTTGCGCCGGACAAATAAACTGGGACGAAACAGAATAGCCACCATCTTGCCAGAACGTAACTCACTCTCAGCTGTGGTAACATTTTTCGCCCGATGCCTGCCAACGGCTTGCCACAACCTTCTGTATGATGTTCCCTGTTGCCGGTACTAATTCATTAATAATCAAGGCGTGTAAAAATGGAAAACTGGCAGCGAAATCTTCAAGCGGCACTAACCGATCCTGAAGAACTGGCCCCATATTTTTCTTGTGAGCTGGATTCTCTTCGCCGGGTTGTCGAAAAATACCCCATGCGCATCACGCCTTACTACCTCGGTTTGATTCATGAGCCGGGAGATCCGATCTGGCGACAGTGTGTGCCTGATATGCACGAACTTGATGAAGATGGCCTGCACTCCGATCCCCTGGATGAAGAGAATCTGAGCCCGACCCCCGCTGTCATCCACCGCTATCCTGATCGGGTTGTTTTTTTGGCCACCACGCGCTGCGCCG
>JAQUHN010000279.1 GCA_028683555.1 Geobacteraceae bacterium
AGGAACAGCTCAAAGGTATCGACTGGCTATTCATGCCCGATACACTTTTCCTCTATAAGCCGGCCCAGCCGGACACCATTGTTGAGTACAAGGATATCGCCTGAATGAAAATACTGCACGTGGCCAACTTCTCCCATCTCGATCCTCGCACCTTTCACTATGCCTGCGACCGAAAATTGAATAGCGCCCTGATCCGCAACAATCACTGCGTATTTGACTTCAGTTATCGCGATATCGCACGCGCCAATGGTGTATTCAGGCACGCGAAATGGGGTATCCCTCGAATGAATAAGCATCTTATCGATAGAGTCGACACCTTGCGGCCAGACCTCCTACTCTTGGCCCACAGTGAGCTTGTTCGCCCTGAAACGCTCCAAAAAATTCGGCAAAAACATCCATCCATGGCAATTGCCATGTGGTATGTGGATGGCCTCTGCTACCCTGAGCGGATCACGTTCATAAAAGAACGCCTCCCGTTCCTCGACGCCTTCTTTGCCACCACAGCGGGACCTAACCTTGCCGCCCTCAAAAGGCCCCAACTACAGGTTGCCTACATCCCAAATCCGGTTGATCCAACCATCGAAACCGGCAGAAATTTTGAAAAAAACGTTTTCAAAAACGACTTCTGCTACTGTGGCCGCGACTACAAGGAACCGGAAAGGCAGGCCTTCATCAGGGAATTGGCAGAGAAGCTCAATTTCCTCCGCAGCGAATTTCGGGGATGCCTGAACCAACCCGGTGCGTTCGGTGCAGACTACACAGACCTCCTTCAAGAGAGCAAACTCAGCTTGAATTACAGCCGAAGAAATGATGTCAAATGGATGAGCTCAGATCGCCTGCTTCACCTGACCGGCAACGGCATACTCACCTTTTGTCCGCGTGTCCCCGGACTGGACACGCTCTTTCAAAGCGATGAACTTGTCTATTTCGACGACCTGGACGATCTCCTCGAAAAAATCCGTCATTATCATCAACATGATGATCAACGCAAGACCGTTGCCCAAGCTGGATGGAAGCGGGCACACGAATCATTCAATGCGGACCGCATCACCCGTTTCATGGTTGAAATCATCTTTAAAATTCCCGTGAACGAGCCTTACGAGTGGTTAGAAGAGATCTATTAGAGCTCCTTACTCGGACACCTCTACATTAATCATAATAACGACAAACAGCGTCAATCACAGCATCCTGCTGGGTACAACTGAGATGGGGCCCAATAGGCAGGCTTAATACTCGATCAGCCAGATCCTGGGCCGGTTGGAGGCGCTGTGCGCAACCAGCGAAGTCCGCAGAATACGCACCAGTGCAATGGGGAGCTGATGGGTAATGAATCAGCGTCTGAATTCCGGCCTTTTCAAGAAAGAGTTGCAGTTGATCGCGGTGCTCCGTCTGGACAACAAACAGATGCCAGGCAGACTGAACATCCTCCCTGATCAATGGAAGAACCAGATCTCCGACATGCGCAAGATTCTCGAGATAGCGTTTTGCAAGAGAGGCGCGCCGCGCATTCCACTCGTCAAGGTAGGGTAACTTGACCCGTAACAGCGCGGCCTGCACAGGATCAAGACGAGAATTTCCTCCCGCCAGCTCATGCTCATACTTTTTCCGGGAACCGTAGTTCCCCAGCATGCGAACCGCCTCCGCAAGCCTTTGATCATTGGTCACGACAGCCCCACCATCACCAAAGGCTCCCAAATTTTTCCCCGGGTAAAAGCTGAACCCTGCCGCATCACCAAGCGCACCGGCCCGTCGCCCTTTATACAGAGCTCCATGGGCCTGCGCAGCGTCCTCAATCACCTTAATGCCCTTTGGACGGACCCATGCAATAATCGCATCCATATCGGCAGGGGTAAGGTGGACCCCTGAGTCAAGACAAAAACCACCTGAGTTTAAGCTACACATGGAACTCCTGTAGCGCCCGAAGGGCGCTGCCTCAAACAACTCTGTGCCAGCACTTCCGCGGATGAGGAGACCCCTGTGGAGCGTAGCGGAACAGGGGTCTCCTCATCCGCGCGGGGGTACTTGTCCACGATCATCGCACCGCCACCCATAGCTGACCGATACACGATATCCGGTGTTTCCTGCCCCAGTGCCTGGTGGGGGCGTTCACTGTTATAAAACACAAAATATTCACCGAGGCCCTTGTCCAGATCGACCATCGACTCGTAGCCTTTCAGATACACGTCTTCATATTTCACATTCCGCCAGAGCCGTTCGACAAAAATGTTATCAAATACCCGGCCGCGGCCGTCCATGCTGATGATGATCCCTTGCCCCAGCAGGACGGCGGTGAAGGCCTTGCTGGTGAACTGCGAACCTTGATCGCTGTTGAAAATTTCCGGCTTGTCACCGCTGCGCAACGCCTCTTCAAGGCAGTCAATACAGAATACCGTATCCATACTGTTACTGATCCGCCAGCTCAGCACCCGCCGGGAATACCAGTCGATGATCGCCACCAGGTAAGCGAATCCTCGTGCCAGGCGAATGTACGTGATATCGATGCTCCACACCTGGTCTGGCCTGATCACGGGAACTCCCCGCAGGAGGTAAGGGTAAACCTTATGCTCCGGGTGTGGGCGGCTAGTGTTCGGCCCTGGCGCCATGCCGGCAAGGCCCATCTCGCGCATCAGGCCTTGTACCCTTTTGCGGTTGACCATATGGCCCCGCTTATCGAGAAAGACCACCATTCGTCGGCTGCCGTAGAATGGATGGCGGGTGTATTCCTCGTCTATTAATCGACTGAACAGCAGATTATCCTTGTCGACCAGAGGAGCTTGCTGGCCGGCGTAAAACGTTGCTCGGGCTACCCCGGCAAGTGCGCATTGTCGTGCCACCGGCATCGACTCCGATGCGTCAACCCAAGTCAGACGTTGCCTTATCGGCTGATTCCGGACTTTTTTTTCAACCAGTCAAGTTCCACTTTCAACTTGCCAATCTCACTGAACAACAGTTCCGGTTCACGGTGAGCGGCGACCGGCTTGGGTCCTCGCTTTCCCTCAAACAGCGTTTTCGCCTGTTCCTGGATCGCCTTCTTCCATTGTCGTACCGTTACCGGATGAACACCATACTCCTGGCCAATTTCGTTGATAGTCTTCACTCCGCGCAGGGCTTCAAGGCCGACCTTAGCCTTGAACTCCGAGCTGTGAAACTGCCGAGATTTTACCTCACTCATCGGTTTTCGATCCTCTTGGTAGGGTATAGCTTAAACTACTGTCCAGCTTTTGGGGTCCACTATATTTGGCCATTGTGAAATCAATATGTTACGAAGCTCGAAACGTCGTTTTCGTGGCTTTTTACGAAACCGACAAACTTCGTGCTC
>JAQUHN010000091.1 GCA_028683555.1 Geobacteraceae bacterium
TATCAAACCTCCTACACACCCGGGTATCGATCCATGAAAATCGCTTCCTTCGAATTTAACCTGCGGGAACTGTCCGGCTCATTCGGCAACCTGGGCACCTTTCTGCCACTGGCAGTCGGCTATTTCGCCGTCTGTGGCCTTAACCCAGCCGGGCTCCTGGTAATGATGGGCCTTGCAAACATAGCAACGGGCATCTTTTATCGGCTGCCGATACCAATCGAACCGATGAAAGTGATCGCTGCCGCGGCAATTGCCCAACAATGGAGCCCTTCCATGGTCTATGCCGCCGGTTTTTCCATGGGCTGCATCTGGCTCATCTTCGCCCTATCGGATATTGCCTCACGCTTATCGGCACTGACTCCGGCAGCAGTTGTGCGGGGCGTCCAGGTCACACTCGGCATCCTCTTGGTCATTCAAGCATGCAAAATGCTCGCAACGTCCTGGCTGCTGGGTGGCATCGCGCTGCTTGTCGGGCTTGGGCTTCGAACCAACCGCCGCCTTCCGGCAGCGGTTGCCCTCGTTCTTCTTGGCGTCCTCATCATGGCAACAAAAAACCAGTTGGGGGTTATCCAAAGCCCCAGTTTCACCCTTCCCCCACTCACCACTTTCAGTCTCAAGGAAATTTGGCAAAGTCTTCTGCTTGCAGGCTTTGCCCAGATTCCTCTCACCGTTACCAATGCAACCATTGCCACTTCCTGCCTGATTTCAGCATACTGGCCGAACAGGACGGTCTCCCCTCGCAGGCTTTCCCTGAGCCAGGGACTAATGAACCTGGTTCCCCCGTTTTTCGGCGGCATGCCCATGTGCCATGGCGCCGGTGGACTGGCGGGTCAGTATTATTTCGGCGCACGGACCGGCGGAACCAATATCATCGAAGGTATTGTTGCGCTAATTCTCGGACTATTCTTTGCAACATCGGTCGCCGGACTCTTTTCCTCTTTTCCAAAGCCGGTAACCGGTGTCATGTTACTACTGGTCGGTGTTGAACTCATCAAGTTTGCGCGAGACGTCAGAGACAGAAGCAACATACTCTCCCTGGTCATGACCGTTGTCCTCTCTCTTGCAACAAACATGGCTTTCGGCTTCGTTGGCGGGATACTGACAAACCTGTTGCTTTCCAACCGCTGGCGCCGAAACAAAGCTTAACAAATAGCCGCTCCCTGCCTCACGCCAGAGGTAACAAGAGTATCTGGCCTATTGCCTCAAGTTTTCTATTATCTGCAATCAAAACAGCACGATCGACACATCACTCATCACCGGGATCGCTATAGAAAGAAAACACCTTGCAGCATGCATGCTGTTATTGAACCGGAAAATGTGGTACCTTTTCGTTCACTACGCTGGGAACAGAAATAACATACTACGACATATCAGGCTGTTACTTCACGGGGAAGGCCGGAGGCACCGAGCATTAGCACAGACGCCCCCCCCTTGCAGCAGCTTTCAACAGCCGGCAATGGTTGAAAGGGAGGAACGTATGGTAAAAGACAAGAAGATTGGACTCATTGGTGGCGGGAATATGGCCGAAGCCATTATCAAAGGGCTGCTGACAGGCGGGGTCCCCACAGCGAACATCATTGTTGCCGAGCCACTCGAACAAAGGAAAGCGTATCTGATTGAACAGTACGGCATCAAAACCACGGGCAACAACTGCGACGCAACACTATTTGGCGAAATCATCATTCTTGCGGTAAAACCGCAGACCTGCATCGATGCCCTGCGGGCAATGAAGGCGGAAACTTCCGCGGGAAAAATCTTTATTTCCATCATGGCGGGAGTACCGACCAAAACAATTGAGACAGAACTCTCCGAAAAGGCACGAGTAATCAGGGTAATGCCAAACACCCCGGCACTCGTTCTCGAGGCAGCCTCGGCCATCGCACCGGGCGCCAAGGCAACATCGGACGACGTGTCGCTTGCCATGGAAATATTCAACCTGCTGGGCAACGCCTGCTCGGTTCAGGAAAAGCTCATGGACGCAGTTACCGGCCTTTCCGGCAGCGGCCCGGCTTACGTCTTCGCCTTTATCGAAGCGCTGTCCGACGCGGGGGTAAAAAACGGCCTTCCCCGTGACGTGGCAACCCGGCTTGCCGCCCAGACCGTTTTCGGGGCTGCGAAAATGGTGCTCGAAACGGGAGAGCATGCCGCCCTGCTCCGGGAAAAGGTTACTTCACCCGGTGGAACCACGATTGCGGGAATGCATGTTCTGGAAAAGGAAGGATTCAACGGTATCGTCATGACTGCGGTGGATGCAGCAACCTCACGATCCACCGAACTGGGAAAGGGGTAGGAGAGCAGCTTAAAACATCATTCCGTATTCACGCTCCAGGAACTGAAAGGCCCGGTTCACACGGGTCTTCAGCGTCACTTCGTTGACAGGCTTGAACATGAAATCGAAAAAACCTTTCTCAAAAGCCCGGGCTTCTTCCTGCGTTTCGGTGCTTCTGCTCAGCAGAATGATCGGTATGTGCCGTGTTTCAGGAAGGTTGCGCAAGGCATCGAAAAGTCCATAGGCATCCAGCTTGGGAACAACTTTTTCGATTACAACAACCTGGGGCATCTCGGAAATGACTGTTTTATAGGCTTCCATGCCGTCAGCGGCAACCTTTACCCGGTAGCCGTCTTTTGCAAGGAGATTGCTCCACATGGTGGCGAGCAGATTGTCATCCTCCACCATGAGTATGGTCTTTTCATGCTGCACGGCCAGGTCTTTCCCCAGGTACTGCCTGCAGATCGCAGCGTTAATATCATTTTTGGTTGCGATAAAGGGAATGATGGTCAAACCGTGGTTGGCGGCAATATTCGAAACGATCTTGGTTTCCGTCGGATCAGCCATAGCCAGGGCTAGCTTGCCCTCTTCGATCTTCAAGGGGAACAGCATATTCTGCATGGCAACATCAGCCGGAATCAACTGAAGAAGTTCGCGAGCATAGGCGTGACGGGCAAAATTCCCTATCACACGGTAACCGTATTGCTCGGCCAGCGCACTGGCAAGCTCCTCGCCGGTAATCAGCTCCATCTCCTCAAGCAGAGTTCCCAGCCGCTTCTGCAGCCTTTTGGCTCGCGCAAGTGTTCTCTCAAGAGTTTGGGGGGTAATAAGACCCTTTTCGACAAAGATTTCCCCCAACAATTTTCTTTTCACCATCATGACTCCAGACAGCGGTCAGACCCGCAGGATACAAACAGGGCACATTGTAGCTTGATTATCGAAACAAATCCAGACTGAATCATCCAAAACATTTCAGGCTAATAAACCCTCATCCAAAAGCAGCCTGCTTTCCAGAAGTGCATTCCTGACAAACAGAAAAAACCGATGCTGACAAATCATGAAGGGAAATGAGGTTCATTCTTCGGGAGATGGCTTATTGATTTTCTCATACAGTTCTATCTGCTCCTGCAGAGAAAGTTTCCGGCATGAGCGACCTTTTTGTCGAAGACACATCCGGCACCTGCTGTCGCTGCACCACTGGCAGCATAGGCAATCGGGACACGGGTGTTTTTTAGGGGCTTCAGTCATGCCCGACCCTCCCCGAACCCGCTGAACTGCCTGACGAAACCGCACCAGCGGTTCCGCGACAATAGGTACCGTCGAGAACTTCGCGAACCCTGACCAGCAGTTCCCCTGGTGTCAAAGGTTTCGATATCAGGGGAATTTCCTCGACAACAAGACCCTGCCTGTTGACAACATCATAGGGATGACCACTCATGAAGACCACCCTGATATTAGGCTGAATCCTCTTCGCCTCGTCATAAACCTGCTTGCCGTTTCTCTTCGGCATCATTACATCAAGAAGCAGCAACTGAACGGTATCAAGGTGTTCGCGAAACTTTTCAATAGCATCGACACCATCCACGGCCTCGACCACATCATAGCCGTATTTCATCAGGATGTGCTTGGTCAGCATGCGGACGAATCTGTCGTCTTCCGCAAGAAGGATTTTTTCGCGATTACCAACCGGCAACAACGTTGCCTCCAACCTCTTCCGCTCCACAACCGAATCAAGCAGAGGGAGATAAATGGAAAAAGCCGTCCCTTGGCCGGGTTCACTATCAACTTCGGTGTAGCCCTTGTGCTGCTTGACAATGCCGAACACCATGGACAGGCCAAGACCGGTACCCTTCCCCACCTCCTTGGTCGTAAAGAACGGATCAAAAATCCTTTCCTTGGTTGAGGGGTCAATGCCCATTCCGGAGTCGGAAACGACCAGTTTTGCATAGTGCCCGGGACGAATCTGTCTCCGGCTCTCTTCAGGATCATCGACAATTTCAACCAGTTCGGTTGTCAGTCGCAGAACTCCGCCATGGGGCATCGCATCCCGCCCATTTGTAACGAGATTGATGAGCGTCTGCTCCATCTGCAACTGATCTGCCATCACAATGAGATCTTCCTGCGCACGATGGACCTGGAACTCGATATTTTCACCGACAAGCCGCTCCAACAGAGCACTGATATTCTGGATAGTATCATTGAGATTCAGCGGCGCCGGGTTGATCACCTGACTCTTGCTGAACGCAAGAAGCCTCCGGGTTAAATCGGATGCACGCTCCGCTCCGGCCACAATCTGCTCGACATAGGTGCGGACATTTCCTTTTTTCTTGATGCTGTCGCGAAGCAGCAAGGCATAGCCCTCAATGGTTGATAGAATATTATTGAAATCATGGGCAACCCCCCCAGCCAGAGTGCCAATGGCCTCCATCTTGTGCGCCTGGCGCAACTGCTGTTCCAGGTGCCCCTTTTCCGCCTCCCTGTTTTGCAGGGATTCCGCCATGGTGTTGAAGGCCATCGCCAACTTGCCGATTTCATCCTGCGACTCAACCGGAACCTTTTCCAGGGGAGCGCCGCTCCCCATAACCCTGACCCTCTCCGTCAACCTGTCCAGGGGCCGGGTAATTCCTTTGACCACGAAAAAAACGACAACGACAGCCCCGGTCAGAAAGATAATTGCTATCAGGCTGCTATTGAAAAGAATCTTCCGCAACGAATCGTTGAGAACTTTCTTATCCAGAACAACCCGAACAAAGCCGATAGTACGGTTTCTGTTCTCGAAAAAAGTGTCGGAATAAAACAGCGCCTCGTCATCGAAGTATCGCGCACCGGCAATGACCGGCGCCCAGATTTCCAGGGTATCCAACCCCCGACTCAAGGACTGGGTACTGCCGGTTTTTTTGAGACGACTGAAAATTTCCTGTTTTTCCTTATCCTCCAGGAGCAAGCTGTTTTTCGGCTCTTGCTCACCCCCTTTACTCTTTTCAGCCAGCAACTTGCCATTGAAGTTGTATATGGAGACCCACAGTACTTCATTGTTCTGCAAGACGCCGTCGACAGGATCTGTCAGCAGTTCGGGATTATCGGCAAAAACGCCGAGTCGCGCAGTGTATGCCAACGATTTTGCGAGCACTTCTCCTTGGCGAAGCAGAACATCGGTCAGCGACTTCCATTGATTATGTACAAAGAAAGCGGTAAAGGAAAATGACAGAAAGAGTATCAGCAAGATGATGACAACAAATATCTTCGACGCGAAGGTTCTGCCCGGCCGTATGAAAAAGTGGAATGGTTTCATACTCTCATCTCAGAAAAAGTGCCTTGCCGCGAAGATTCTCGTCAAGGGGGATTTGCAGTTTACGGGCAACGGATTCATTAATTGCAAGACTGGCGGTATCAGCCTCAACCGGCGGCAACTCCGACACTCGCTTGCCCAACAGGATCTTCGTCGCCAGTTCCCCTGCCTGCCGTCCCATTTCAAACGCGTTAATGTCCAGCGACATAAACGCACCCATGTCAAGGTACTTGGTTGAAAAGGTGCATACCGGAAGGTGGTTTTCAAGGGAGAAAAGCATTATCAACTCGATAGTTGCCGGAGTAATTACCGTGGTATCGGGAATCATCCAGAAGGCGTCAACTACTCCTTTCAGGGTATTGAGAGTGGCGGGAACAAGCTTGGAATCACTTACGTCCTTCACCAGCAGATCAATCTTGAATTCCTTTGAAGCACTCTGTGCCCTTTTAACAAAGGACGCACTCTTTTTCGGGTCATAGAGAAGTCCTATTCGTCGAACAGCGGGAAGCACCTTGTGTATCGCCGCTAATTGCTTTTCCGGAGAAATGGTCATACTGACTCCGGTCACGTTCCTCTCGTCATGCACCACAGAAGAAGGATTCAGCACCATAAGATAGACTATCGGCACACCGGGAAAAACCTTTACTCTCTTCAAGGCATCCATCCCTATCGCGAGCACCAGGTCGGGTTTCGTCGCGCGAAGATACTCCAGGGCACCATTGCTGTCGCGAAAAGTGTAATCGTTGCCACGGAATTTGCTGTTCAACTCTGATTTAAATCCGGAAAAGGCGTCGCGGTAGGGCTTTATTTTATGATTCTGCACGACGAGAATTTCCTGCGAAGCAGCCTCAAAAGCAGCACCAAGAAGGAGGGCAACAAGCAGGGATATGAGAAATATTTTCTGGGTCATCACTCGGTTCATATGGACAAACGGCTAATGCTTTGGTATGGTGCAAAACGACAAAAGAAGCTAGGTTTTCCGACGAGTTGAGCAATGTGCCTCGCTTCAGGCACACAACGGAAAAAAAGGCGAAACGTCTGAATAACCGACACTCACCTGGAGAGTACAAATTTGACAGATTATCTTGCCTTCATTATGCATAGTTATCCGTTAAAAACAAGCTTTCTGTTGCTCTGTTTCTGCATGGCGCTGCTCCCCTTTCCGACCCCTGTCGAGGCGCAGTTTGATGAAGAAATGCAGGTTCTCCAACTCTTCTACCAGGATAACGATCTGGTCGTATCCGCCACCAGGTCCGAAAAGCCCATCTCCCAGGTAGCGGAAAATATCGCCATTGTGACGGCCGACGAAATCAAGGCGATGAACGCCCATACCATTGCCGACGTCTTGAACACAATTCCCGGAGTTAACCTGAGCAATAGCACAGGCCCCTGGAGCATGGCGAGCGTCATGGTCCAGGGATCAGCCAACCGCCACGTAACCCTGCTCATTGACGGGGTAGTCCAGAACAGCATCAGCGATAGCGTCCCGAATATCGGTAGCATTCGCGTTCAACAGATCGACCGTATCGAGATAATCAAAGGACCGGCCTCATCATCCTGGGGATCATCCCTTGGCGGGGTAATCAATATCATCACCAAATCCCCTGACGCCTCACGGGCATTCGGCGGCACCCTGTCCACCTCGATCGGCACCCGGAACACCGGGGATTACCGGGGAGAGGTATCCGGCACGGTTGGTACACTGGGATACTACCTGGCCGGAGGCGGCCTCATTTCCGACGGACTGCAGCCCCACACCATGCTCCAAAGCGGCAATCTGTACAGCAAACTACAATGGCAACCCTCCGAAGCCTCCACCCTGACCCTGACCCTTGACTACTTGAACGTCTCCGGCGGCATCGGCGAGTTCCCCTTGTATGGCGTATCGTTCTTCAGCCGGAACAACCGTTTCTCCTCGACGCTCGCCCTGCGTCAGGTCCTGACCGAAGAACTGAATCTCGACCTGACATTCCGAACGCTGCAGACAAAAGGCGAGATCGAGATGTACCCCTACCACGGCGACGCGGAATTGGCTTATACCAAGGTCGACGAAAGCACCTTCGGCGGCAGTGCCCGGCTCACCTGGAACCAGGAGTGGCACACGCTGGTTTCCGGCAGCGACTTCGACTTCGGCACATCTGATTCCGAGCTATACAACAGTGGTGTTGAGCACCTCGACAAGTGGGCTTTCTACCTCAACGACACCATGAAATTCGGCCGCTTTTCCGTGACCCCGGGGATCCGCTACGACAACACCAGCACCAACGGCGATTTCTGGAGCCCGAGCCTGGGAGCCACCTGCGCCATTGCTGACTCCACCGTAATCAGGGGCTTCATGGCACGGGGCTTCAGCATCCCGCCACTCGGTCTAACGACCGGAACCGGCTTCTACTCGCTGCCGAACCCCTCCCTGAAAATGGAACGGGTCTGGTCCTATTCGGCCGGCTTCGAGTCGGCGGCCCTCAAATATGTCTGGTTGAAGGCAACCTATTTCCGCCATGACGTTTCCGATGCCCTCTCCCCGTTTCCCTGCCGGGCGGTTTCTTTACCGCCATCAATGCCGGCAAGCAGAAACGGGAAGGGGTCGAAGTAGAAGTCAAAACCACGCCGATCTGGAACCTGTCGCTCACCGGTGGTTTTACTTTCATTAACGCCAAGGATAAAACCACCGGCGAAATCGTCAAGAACGTGCCCCGCTATTCCTATGACATCGGACTGCAGTACGACGACAGCCGTATCATCAAGGCACTGCTCAAGGGACGCTACGTGGACTGGAACAGCGCACCTGACGACTATGGAAAATACGACGCCATGATCTGGGATCTCAACCTCTCCCGGGAAATCACCATATCCGATTCGGTCACCGCAGAACTGTTCTTCACGGCCCACAACCTTTTCAACGGCTCACAATACAACTATGTTCTCTACCAGAACCCGCGCCGCTGGTTCGAAGGGGGAATTCGTTTTGCCTTCTGATCAGGTCGCCTCATGGCTGCATTCCGGAGATTGACGCCATGAAGATTCTCCTTTCCTGTCTGTTCCCGGCCCTGTTGATGGCCGCGTGCCACAGCGGCTCGCCGCGGCTGCGGGAACTTCCGCCAGATGCCGTAATACTGGCGTTCGGCGACAGCCTGACCTATGGTACGGGCGCGTTGCCGAATCAGAGCTATCCGGCGGTCCTGCAGAAGATAATCTCCCGTACCGTGATCAACGCCGGCATCCCGGGAGAAACCACCGACGAAGGTCGAGCACGCCTGCCACGCCTCCTGGACAGCCATCATCCGACCCTGGTCCTGCTCTGCCTCGGTGCCAACGACATGCTGCGCGGCCTCGACGAAGCAGCCGCGGCGGAAAACCTCAAAGAGATGATCCGCATGGCGGAGCAGCAGGGCGCCCAGGTGGTGCTGATAGGTGTGCCGAGGCCGAACCTGCTGGTTTCCACCCCGGAATTTTATCGCCGGATCGCTGAGGAATTTTCGCTCCCCTACCTGGAAAGCGCCATGAGCGATGTCCTGAGAAAGAATGCTCTCAAGTCGGACTTCATTCATCCGAACGCCAAAGGATACCGGAAACTGGCAGAAAGCATTGCCCTCTTCCTGCGAAAAAAAGGTGCCCTCTAGGCGGCTGACGGAACCGGCCCGGCAACCGCACCTGTCCTGCCGCCCCTCTGATGGAACGAACCGTGGACCCATGCTACCGCCCAACCCTTGCCACCGACCAAATCAGAAACAATCTCTCCGCCCTGGTCAGCCGCGGAACAATCCGCAACACGACACTGAGCACTGCCATCAAGTTGCTTGACGAGCGGTTTCGCATTTACTGTACCCATTACCCCTATGGCCTGTGGGCACCCGGTTTAGTCATAAACGGCGAAATGCAAGGGCTGACCGAACAGTACCTGCCGATGGCAGAGATACGGCCCGCTTTCCGACAATTCTTTTCCCTGGCGCTCCGCTACCCGTTGTCGGCCGAAAGCGATCCCGTTCGGACGGCATCATGCTGGCTCGACCTTCTGCAGCGTCTCCACCTGCCGGGATACGCGGTCAATCCCGCGGCACTGCTGAGAAAATTGACCGAAGACGAACCCTCGCGCATCCGCTTCATCTTTACCGCCTTACTCCCGCAGCACCATGGTGGAAGTTTTTCCCGCTACCCCGCTCAGGGCAATTTCCTGAAACAATGGCTGTCCCGTAGAAGCACTTTTCAGCCACAGGGACTACGCTGTCTCGATGCCGCCTGCGGAACCGGTGAAGGCAGTTACGACCTGGCTGGCATACTGCTGCAGCACGGCATCCCCTCCGAATCGGTTCAGGTTCATGGCAGCTCTCTTGAACCGCTGGAAGTTTTCGCGGCGGCCCACAACCACTTCCCCCAAGACCCGGAACGGGAAAAACAGTACCGCGCCATAACCAAACCGCTTTTTACCAGTCATGCCACCGACCGGATGCTGTTCTTTCGCGACAACATCATGCGGCAACCGGAACAGGAAGAACTACCCTATGACATAATTCTCTGCAATGGCCTCCTCGGAGGCCCGTTTCTGCATGGGAACGAGATGCTGACAAACGCAATGGCGGCATTGACGAAACGCCTCAAGAAGAGGGGCCTGCTGTTGGCGGCAGACCGGTTTCATGGCGGGTGGAAGAAGGATAGCCCTCCTTCACTGATGAAGGAGATTATGGAGCGGAACGGCCTTATGGTTCGCCAACTGCACGAAGGTCTGGTAGCGGAAAAGATTTGACCCGATGATTAGCGTGAGCCTGACAAAAAATCCTCCCCTGCAGAGAGAGAGGGGAGGATAATAACGTTGTTGTGAAGGTTTATCAGGTACTATCGGACCAGCAGGCTTGAGCCCGTCATCTCCGCCGGTTTGGCAATGCCGAGCAGATCGAGCACCGTTGGGGCGATATCGGCAAGAACCCCGGAACGCAGTTGGAGACCCTTTCCCGCATCACCGACCAGGACAAGCGGAACCCGGTTGCAGGTATGGGCGGTATGCGGGTTGCCGTTCTCATCAACCATGCTTTCGGCATTCCCGTGATCCGCAGTAATAAGCAGGTTGCCACCCAAAGAGAGGACCTTGTCGACCAGCGTCCCGACACATTCGTCAACTGCCGCGATAGCCTTCACCGCCGCCGCCAGCACACCCGTGTGCCCGACCATGTCGGGATTGGCAAAATTCAGGACGATGAAATCATAGCGCTTTTCATCCAGCCGTGCGAGCAGTTCGGCGGTTACCTGAGCGGCACTCATTTCCGGCTTGAGATCATAGGTGGCAACCTCTTTCGGCGAAGGAATAAGAACCCGCTCTTCGCCCGGGAACGGAGCTTCATTACCCCCATTGAAGAAAAAGGTAACATGGGCGTATTTTTCCGTCTCGGCAATGCGCAGTTGGTGCAGACCAGCCGCGCTGATCACTTCGCCGAAAATTTTTTTCAGTTCTTCCGGGGCAAAAGCTACCGGCAGGCCGAAAGTCTCATCGTATTCCGTCATACAAACATAGGATGCGAACTCCGGCCTGGAAGCCGGAGTGAAACCGCTGAAAGCTTTATCGGTGAACGCCCGGGTTATCTCCCGTGCCCGGTCTGACCTGAAATTGAAGAAGATAAAACTGTCCCCGTTCCGGATCGTGCCGACGGGACCGTTCTCGTCATGAATCACAGCCGGCAGGACGAATTCATCGCTTTTACCATCTTCGTAACTTTTCCGGATGGCCTGCAACGCGGATTCGGCAGCATGCCCCTCGCCGAGCACCATGGCGTTATAGGCCTGCTCGACCCGCTCCCAGCGGTTGTCCCTGTCCATGGCATAGTAGCGGCCCATGATGGTGGCAATCCTGCCGACGCCGATTTTCTTCATCTCCTCTTCGAGGGAGGAAAGGTATTCGGCAGCACTCATCGGCGGCGTATCACGACCGTCCAGGAAACAGTGCACAAAGACATCCGTTAGACCTTCCCGGCGGGCCAGGTCAAGGAGCGCATACAGATGGGTGTTGTGCGAATGGACTCCTCCGTCGGAAAGGAGCCCTGCCAGATGAATCCGGCCGCCGGCTGCGCGGGTTTTCGCCAGGCAGTCGAGCAGGACGGGATTGCGGAAAAACGAACCGTCGGCAATGGCCTTCGTGATGCGCGTCAGGTCCTGGTAGACAATACGGCCCGCACCGATATTCAGGTGCCCCACTTCGGAGTTTCCCATCTGCCCCTCGGGAAGCCCGACCGCCATTCCGGAAGCCTGCAGCTCCGTATAGGGGTACTCCCGACAGAGCCGTCCCATGACCGGCGGCTCGGCAATGGCTATGGAATTATTTTCGCGGTTGGGGCTGACACCCCATCCGTCAAGGATCATCAGCAGCAGAGGTTTGGACATTGTCCCTCCGGAGAAAAGGTATTGTTCAGCAACATTCGGAACATGCCCGCAACGAGCCACAGGGACAGGCTGACAGGAGGCTCAGACCGGGATGACATACGTTTCAAAAGGTTTAGCCGAATCAAGGGCGACACAGGCCCGGATATCGTAAGAGTCCCAGGCCCCGCAAGCAGGGCAGAAGGATGACCATTCGATCTGTTCATGGCCGCAGATCCTGCAAACAAACGGAATGCGATGGGTTTTCCCCACGCCGAGCGCTTTCCGGTATTCCGAAACAGCTTCATCAAGATCACCGGTCCGTCGATACGCCTCTGCCAGAAGGATATGCAGACTGGGAAAATCAACCCCGCTTTCAACGATGACTTTCAAATGAATGAGAGCCTCTTCTGCCATGATCATGCGAATACAGAGCTTGCCGTAAAACAGGCGAATAAGCAGATCATGGGGATTATCATGAATCCTGCGCTTGTAGAAGTTTACCAGCGCGGCGATCTTTCCCGGCTCGTCCTGGGAAAAGAAGAGATCTTCCAGCTTGATAAGAAAGATCGGATGTCGCAACTCCTGAAACGCCTTTTTCAGCAAATCAGTGGCTTCCTCGACCTTCTGCTCCTGTTTCAGGGCTTCCGCAAGGGAAACATGGGCAGGGATGAACGAAGGCTTTTCGCTGATGATCTCTCTCAGTTCTGCGGCGGATTTCTCCGTGGCACCCAGCGCAAGAGACAACCGGGCACATTCGTAGCGAAAGAAAATGAGCCGCTCGATTTCCGGCGCCTGCCTTTCGGGCGGGGTAAGCTTCAGGTAGCTTTTCTGCATTTCCAGCGCTTCTCGCCAGGCACCCTGACGACGGTACAACTCACGCAACGCGGCCATGGCACGGCGATTTGAGGTATCCAACAAAAGGATCCGGTCATAGAGGTCAGCGGCATTTTTGCTGTCGCCCTGCACTTCATAGACAGATGCAGACCTGAAAAGCAGTTCGAGATTCTTTTCATCCAGCTCCCGTGCCTTGCCGAGACATTTAAGCACTTCCTCGGTATTCCCTTCCTGCTCGGCCAACTCAGCCAGGGCACCATAGACAGGGGTACTGAAGGGATCTTTCTCGCAGGCCTTTTCCAGCAGGAACCGTGCTCTCTTCAAATCCCCGGCACGCAATGTCGCAAGACCCTGGCGAAGATTTTCCTCCGCCTCCCTGATGCCCCTGGTACGACGACCGCTTCGCCAGTGCAGGAGTCTCGTCTTGCCAAGTCCTACCAGGTTGGCAAGCAGGACAACCAGGGCACCGGCAAGAATTGCTCCCACCACCAGCAACGGGACGGTCGTCTCATAGACGCCGTTGGGGAGAAAGATCGTAATGTTTCCCCTGTTCAGAAAGGAGAAATACAGATAGGCACTAAACAGCAGGGCAGACAGAAAAAAAGTTTTCAGGAACATGGAAATACCTCGCCGGGGAGGATGGAGACGGAAAAACGCCTGAATGGTCTCGGAAAGAATTCGTCAGTGGTGATAGGGTTCCCGGTTCAGGATGGTGAACCCCCGATATATCTGCTCCAGCAGAAAAACCCGCACCATCTGGTGGGTAAATGTCATGGGCGAAAGTGCAATGACCGTATCGGCCCGGGAACGAAACGCCTGCGAGAAACCGTATGCTCCGCCGATGGCAAAAACCAGCTCGGGCACGGCGGCATCACGGCACTTGCCGAGAAACCCGGCGAACTCGGGAGAGTTCATCGATATCCCCTTTTCATCGAGCAGAACCAGGCGACCGTTCTTCGGCAGCAGCTTTGTCAACCGGTCGCACTCCCGCTCCCGCATGGTCTCATCACCGGCGCCTTTTTCCTCCCGCGCCTCGAGGATCTCAAAGGGGCTGTAACGCCTGATACGGGAGGAATATTCCTCTACCCCGTCCCGTACCCATGCCTGCTGGGTCTTGCCGACCCAAAGGACTTTCAGCTTCACGCCCTGTCCGTTTCCCGCTGCCTATCCGTTTCCCACTGATATTCGGCGGGAATCGCAACCA
>JAQUHN010000092.1 GCA_028683555.1 Geobacteraceae bacterium
TTCTTCATGACCTGCCTCCTTGGTTGTGGCTCTGTATTGGTTACCTCTAAGTTCCAATATAATCCACGTTTGCAAGGGGCAGGTCACTTTTTTTACTGACAGCCATTATGTCTGGCAGGTCTTGTCTTACGCATATCCCCCCTGTTTTCGGGAGCAGGTCCAAACTATTTCATTTATAGTAGGATGATCCAGGAAAAATTCAAGCTGCCTGGTACATCATCGGCTTCTTGAACGAAGGCAATCTTCTCCGTTCATTTTTATTTTTCACATCTCCGCACCAGGTCCTTGAGGGTCAGATCATCAAGGGCCTCGTCGGTCAGCCGGTCCAGCCTGAGCACCATCTCCCGGGCCGCTCTCCGCAATGGATCGGAATCGTTGAAAGGAAATTCCTCACCTTGATGCTTCATGTCCCGGAGAAACGCCCCGATCCGGATATGCTCCAGATCACGGGCAGGGTAATAACTTCCCTCCCCCTCCTCAACAACCAGGTACCCGGCAGCAACCAGCTTGGCAAGCAGTTTCCGCACGGTCCGTATCGGCACGTGATGCTCGTCGGCCAATCGCTCCGACGTCCAGGGAGCCTCTTCGCGAAAAAACGACCCGGCCACCGAGAGGAGAATTATCAGGGCAGTGGATTCCCGCGTGGCATAGCTCAATTCTCCCGGCTCGAAATCGTGCAGAAAGGTCTTCCGGTTCTGATGGGCGGAAACCACCTCGACGCCGAACAGCACGATAACCCAACTGGTATAAATCCAGGCCATGAAAACCGGCAATGCCGAGAGGGTGCCGTAAATGGCATTGTACTTGGCGACACCGACCTGGAAATGGATGTATCCCCACTGGGCCAACTGCCAGAGCGTACCGGCCAGAATCCCGCCGACGAGGGCGGAACCGATGCGCACCTTGGTGTTGGGCATGAAGATATAGAGGAAAACAAGCGCCGCCCAGACACTCAGGTAGGGCAAAAACTTGAACAGTAACAGGTACAGGTCGCCGAAGTATGTTTCCTGCACAATCCAGTTCACCAGGCTCTCGCTCTGCAGGCTGCTGGTAATGCTGGTGGCCGCCAGCAGCAACAGGGGACCGCTCACAACAACGCTCACATAGCTGCTGAACCTGCGGTACGCGGAGCGACTCTCCTCCACCCCCCAGATTTCGTTGAAGACCTCTTCGATACTGCCCAGCAGGGAAATGACCGTTACCACCAGGAAGACCAGCCCGATAGCACCCACCGAAGCCATATTGGTGTTATTGATATAGGTAACGATCCTGTCGACCACCTCACCCGAACCAACGGTGAACCGCTTCAGAATCAATGGCTCGAGGGTTTTCTGTGCGCCGAGCCCCTTCAACACTGAAAAAGCAAGGGCAAGGAGGGGAACAATGGAAAGCAGGGTAGTAAAGGAAAGGGCGGAGGCTCGCAGCAAAGAGCCATGCGCCAGGAAGTTCCGCAGGATAAGCACCGCGCCGTGCAGGCACCTCAACAGCTGGAGCTTTGGCCCACCGGATTCATACGACTCTGCTCTTTCAAGCTTCGCCTCGAGATCCTCCAGGAAATCCTGTCTGTCGGCACCGCTCTGTTTCATGGGCAACTCCGGGGAGCACAACGGATTCCGGGCACAAAAAAGCCCACGCTCGGTGGGCTCTTCTGTCGCAATCCCTATGCTTTGGTTTCTTCGCTGATCCGGGTTTTTTCCTTCTCCATGGCCTCTTTGCCGGCCTCGATCGCGGAACTGATAATGGTTTTTTTCTCCATGACCACTTCCTTGCCGCTCTCGTAGGTTGCCTTTATCTTGTCCTGGGCGTCCTTTGCATAATCCTTGATTTTGTCGACCGCATCCTCGGTCAGATCCCTGATCTGGTCGCGTACTTCCTTGCCGGTCTTCGGAGCAAAAAGCAAGGCCAATCCTGAGCCTATTGCCGCCCCTGCAAGAAACGAAACAAACACTGTCGCCAAACCCGTTCCTTTTTCGTCATCAGACATATCCATTACCCCCTTTTCTGTGAGATTCTTTCACGCAGATACTGTCCAGCAGCCTTGACACCGGCCGACAGCAGTGAAACCCGACTGAGTACATCCGCCACCTGACCGACCACAATGTTAATCCTGCTGATATTTCTTCCGGTTTCTCCCACCGCCTGCATGGCCGACTTCACATCATCGACCCGCGAAGCAACTCCCTCGGCAGCAATTTTCAGGTTCGACACTACAACCTGAAGATCCGTAACAAGGGGAACAACTTCCGAATCAATACGGTTAATAAGTTCACGTGCTACGAAAAGCGTTTTTTTCAGCTCCTCACATACTGTCACCAGATAAACCGACGCGGCTATCAGGGTAACCGCGATAAGCAGCACCAATACAGTCAAAAGGTCCATAGCATCACTCCTTAACGAACATTCCGTTTCACACAGTCAGTTCATTAGTAGTATAAAGGGAGTCTCACCAAAAGCAAGACAATTTCCGCGAACCAACCTGGCCCCCTTTTCGAAAACGCCGGGGCACGACTTGCTGTTTTCATTCAGAATATACCGATCCGATCGGCTGCGCACTATCGATTTCCATCCGAAAACTCCGGAAGTGAAACGATTGGTTTTCAATTTGGAAACGAGAGTTTTTTCGTCCTGTCAATGAAATCAAGGGATTGCGCGGAAACGTACCCAAGCAGGCCGCACAAGCAAGCCCGTTGATTGTCACAGCCAGGGCGGAAAAGAACCGTTTCCGGATAAAACTATTTCATTACCCGCACCATGGTCTCACCCAGCTGAGCAGGACTTGCCGCCACCATCACACCACATTCCTGCAGGGTGCGGATCTTGTCTTCCGCCTTGCCCTTGCCGCCGCTGACAATCGCCCCGGCATGCCCCATCCTCTTCCCCGGGGGAGCGGTGCGACCGGCAATAAAGGCCGCAACCGGTTTCTTCATGTTTTCCCGAATCCAGAGAGCAGCCTCTTCCTCGGCGCCGCCACCAATCTCGCCGATCATGAACACCCCTTCCGTCTCCGGGTCTTCATTGAACAGGCGCAAGGAATCAATGAAATTCATGCCAATAATGGAATCCCCGCCGATACCGATACAGGTGGACTGACCAAGGCCAATCACCGAAAGCTGTTTGACGGCTTCGTAGGTAAGGGTGCCGCTGCGGGAGACCACCCCGATCCGGCCCTTCTTGTGGATATCGCCCGGCATGATACCCACTTTGCACTCACCCGGCGTGATGATGCCCGGACAGTTGGGACCGATCATGACGGTCGCGGTTTCCTGGAGCTTTCTCTTCACCAGCACCATATCCCTGACCGGGATGCCCTCGGTGATGCAGACCGCAAGGCCGATGCCGGCCGCTGCCGCTTCGAGCACGGCATCCGCCGCGCCCGGCGGCGGCACGAAAATCATTGACACATCGGCGCCGGTTTCGCCAACCGCCTCTTCCACCGTATCGAAAACCGGAATCCCCTCGATCACGGTGCCCCCCTTGCCGGGGGTAACGCCGGCCACGACGTTGGTGCCGTATTCGCGACACTGGCGGGTATGGAACAGACCGGCCCGGCCGGTTATTCCCTGGACTACTATCTTCGAGTTTTTATTAACAAGAACGGACATGATGTACTCCGTATAAAATTTGGTTCGAGGTTCGAGGATCAAGGATCAAGGTTCAAGGTTCGAGGTTCGAGGTTCGAGGTTCGAGGTTTAGCGCATGGTCCACCGAAACCCCAGGCACTTCAACTCAAAACTAATCACTGCTTTTCCCCACCATTCCGACGATGCTTTCCACGCCCTCCGCCAGATCATGGGTAAATTTGACATTCAGATCGGATTCGTCCAGCAGCCGTTTCCCCTCTTCCACCAGGGTGCCATCCATTCTGACCACGATCGGCAGGGTGCAGCCCACCTCGGAAGCAGCGGCAATGACCCCTTCGGCGATCACATCGCAACGCATGATGCCGCCGAAGATATTGACGAACACACCCCGGACATCCGGGTCGCCGAGGATGATCTTGAATGCCTCGGCAACACGATCCCTGGTGGCTCCGCCGCCCACATCGAGGAAGTTGGCCGGAGCTCCGCCATACTCCGAAAGCATGTCGAGAGTGGCCATGGCCAAACCGGCGCCGTTCACCATGCAGCCGATGTTTCCCTTCAGCTTGATATAGGAGAGATCGAATTCGCCGGCGGTTATTTCAAGCGGGTCGATCTGCGATAAATCCGTCATATCGGGATATTCGGGATGCCGGAACAGGGCATTGTCGTCGAAATTGACCTTGGCATCCATGGCAAGCAGCCAGTCCGCTTTGGTTATCACCAGAGGGTTGATCTCCACCAGGGTGCAATCCTTCTCCAGACAACAGCGATAGAGGTTGGTGATGAGAGCAACGCACTCCTCGCAGAGCCGCCCCGTCATTCCCAGGGCGAGAGCCAGTTTGCGGGCCTGGTAAGGCCGCAGACCGATATAGGGATCGATGGTCAGGATATGGATTTTCTCGGGAGACTTTTCCGCCAGCGCCTCGATTTCCATGCCTCCCTCGGCCGAAGCGATGACGCAGTAGCGAGATGTCTGGCGATCGAGGGTGATGGAAAGATAGAACTCCCGGGCGATCTCCACTGCCTCCTCCACCAGGATGCGGCGGACGATAAGTCCGTCCGGCCCGGTCTGGGGAGTAACCAGGGTTTTGCCAAACAGATCTTTTGCCGCCAGGAGTGCCTCGTCTGGATTCGCGACCAGTCGAACGCCGCCTGCCTTACCGCGGCCGCCCGCATAAATCTGCGCCTTGACCACACACCTGCCGCCCATCTCCCGGGCGGTCCTTTGCACCTGATCGGCCTTCAGGGCGACCCGGCCGCGTGGGACCGGGATTCCGTAAGACCGCAGGATTTCCTTGGCCTGATATTCGTGTATATTCATGAAAACTCCAAAGATGAGGAACTGTCAAACGGCTGCCAGTATAGCGGCATGAGGGGCATAATTCAAGAAAAAGGACGCCGGAAAAAAAGTTCATAACAGGTGAACACCCCGGTCTCATTATAGAATTTGCGCCGAAAATTCTTGCGCTCAGAAGAAAGATACTTTATTTTAAGCACATGAACCAAGGCACATCACTAAAACCAAAATATCTGGCCCCTGTGCCTACAACATTCTGACCTGAACCGCTCATATCAGCAGTACGCTGAAGAGCGGTTTTTTTTGTCGGTAAAACAACACGCAGAATGACCTGCTGTGCCATTATGCCGTGACTTTGCTTACCGCCAAAAGTCCGGCAAAGGCCGGACTGACGTGTAGCAGAAGCCACTGCTATTCGGCAACCATTCTTCCCACGGATCAGATAACGTGCCAAATCAGGGCATTTTCCCTTGCGCACTTTGCTGCCGCAAAGCCCTACAAGAGGCTCCGTGAAAGCCCTCTTCGGCCTTGGCCGGCAATTTCATGCTGATGCCGGATGCTCACATCCTAATTTTTCCAGTTTCGTGGAAGGCAAATTATGCCCGCGACCGACTTCGATAACAAAAAGCGACGCAAGTGGTTTTGGCCAGCATTGCTCCTTGTTCTGCTCACCTGCCTGGCGGTTTTCTCCCTGAATCCATCAAGACACAACGGCATCCCGCTTACGGCCGAAGAACGCGCCTGGCTGAAAGCTCATCCGGTCATTCGCTTCGCTTCGGACCCGGATTTCCCGCCCACCGAGTATTTCGACAAAAACGGCAACTACAACGGCATAGCGGCAGATTACCTGGCCCTGATCGAAAAGAATCTCGGCATACGCTTCTCCATCATCCGGCTGCGCAACTGGGCTGAGGTAATCGCTTATGCAAAGAGCAAGCGGATTGACGTCTTTAACGCCGCCGAAACCCCGGAACGTTCTCAATACGCCCTGTTCACCAACCCCTACATTGAGTTGCCGGCCGCGATCATTGCCCGTGAGAAGGTCAAGGACCCACTCACCATGGACAAACTCGAGGGAATGAAGGTTTCCGTGGTTTCCGGATACGCCGCCCAGGAATTTATCGCCCGACAGTATCCCGCGCTGCACCTTGACCTGGTGCCGAATGTACAGACGGGACTGCGAAAAGTCTCATTCGGCACCAGCGACGCTTTCATAGAAAATATCGCAACCGCGTCCTATTACATCGAACGAGACAAAATATCAAACCTGCGAATCGTGGGAGAGTCCGGCTACGCCTACAACATGGCATTCGGCTCGCGCAAGGATTGGCCGCTGCTGAACCGAATTCTGCAAAAAGGCCTGACCGGGATAAGCGCGGCGGAAAAGAAAGCCATCTACAACAAATGGATCCCTCTGGAGCCAAAATCGATCTTCGCCAGCAAAGGCTTCCGGACCGCCATACTGGTTTCCTGCTGCGCAATTTTCCTGCTTATCTCGGTCATAATTATCTGGAACCGGGTCCTCCGCAAGCAGGTCAGGGCAAGAACAGCGGAACTGGAAAAAGAACTGGGCGAACGGAACCGCATCGAGGAGGAATTGCGGGAAAGTGAAGAGAAGTTCCGGGTTTTGGCGGAGACTTCGCCAGCCGGCATCTGCCTGTACCAGGGAGAGCGCTTCCTGCATGTCAATGCCGCTGCCGCGCGCATGTTCGGCTATAGCGAAGCGCAATGCCAGGGCATGTATTTCTGGGACTGGGTGCACGACAATGACAAGGAAACAGTGCGCAACCGCGGCCTGGCGAGGCAGCGTGGCGAACCGGTCGCTTCCCAGTATGAAGTCAGGTGTACTACTCGGAGCGGGGAAGAAAAATGGATTCTGGTTTCCGCCGGAACCGTTGAATATCGGGGCACGCCGGCCGGCATCGTGACAATGTTCGATATCACCGGCCGCAAACTGGCGGAGCAGCTGTTGCGCGAGAGCGAGGAAAAGTTTCGGGTGCTGTTGGAAACCTCACCGACCGCAATCTGCATGTTCCAGGGAGAACACATTGTCTATGCCAACCAGGCAATGACCCGACTGACCGGCTACTCCGAACAAGAATGCCGGATGATGAAATTCTGGGACTGGATTCACGAGGATTACCAGGAAATCGTCAAAGAGCGGGGTTTCGCCGCGCAGCGGGGTGAGCAGATTCAAGAGCGATTCGAACTGCAATACATTACCCGGGACGGTGAAGTCAACTGGCTGTTTCTCTCCGGCGGGCGAATCGTCTACAGGGGAAAACCGGCCGGAATAGTATCGCTTTTCGACATCACCGACCGCAAACGGATGGAACAGGAACTGCGGGATGCACACGACGAACTGGAGAAACGGGTTGAGCGGCGAACCACGGAACTGGCGGTAATCGTAAATGCCCTCGAAGAAAGCGAGGGAGTCCTCAGAAAACTGGCGACAGAGTTGGACGAAAAACGGGCCTTCCTGCGCACCCTGATCGATTCGGTTCCCGACCTGATCTTCTATAAGGACGTAAACAGTGTCTACCTGGGCTGCAACAAGGCTTTCGAGGCCCTGACCGGCCGTTCAGAAAGGGATTTGATCGGCCGCACCGACCTGGATATATTCCCCCGGGACATGGCGGAAGCGTTCCGGGAAATGGACCGGGAAATGCTCTCGAGCGGATCGGGCCACCGCCACGAGGACTGGATCAAATATCCCGACGGCCGCAGTATCCTGCTGGATACCTTCAAGATCCCGTACCGGCGCCAGGACGGAACTATCCAGGGACTGATCGGAGTCGGTCGGGACATCACGGAAAGAAAAATTGCCGAGGACCGCCTGCAGCGCAAGAAGCAGCAACTGGAAGAACTGAACAGTACCCTGGAAAAGAGAGTCCAACAAGAGGTGGCCAACAACCGGGAGAAGGATATTCTCCTTATCCAGCAGAATCGCCAGGCAGCCTTGGGCGAAACACTTGACCATATCGCCCACCAATGGAAACAACCGCTCAACGCCCTTTCCCTGCTGACCGGCAGCCTGCAGGAAGACGCATCGTCAGGCAGGCTGACCGATGAAGGTCTCCATGAAACCACGGGCACGATACTCGACCTGGTGGAGCACATGGCCCAGACCATCAATGTATTCAGGGATTTTTACCGACCGGAGAAGAAAAGAACCATTTTCTCCATCAAAGACGCCATTGAAAAGGCCTTGTTGTTCATCGAGCCGGCATTGAAATTTGATGCTGTACAGGTGGAGTTTCATGCGCCCTCCCATCTATCGGCTCTCGGCTACCAGAAGGAATATGCCCAGGTACTACTGAATATCCTGAGCAATGCGAGAGAGGCGTTCAGGGAACGGAAAACGCAAAAACCGGAACTGCGCATAAAGGCATACGCGGAGAACGGCAAAGCCGTGGTCTGCATCACGGACAACGCCGGAGGGATTCCGGCGGAAAATATCGACAAGATCTTCGATATCTACTTCACCACCAGGCAGCATTGCGGAGGCAGCGGCATCGGTCTCTATCTGTCGAAGAACATCATCGAGAAAAACATGGGGGGCACCCTGCGCGTCGAGAATGTGGCTTGCGGCGCGCAGTTTCGGATCGAACTGGACATGCTCGAGAATTCAATTTCTGCCCCGGATTCATAGCAACAGGGCGAAGCTTCTCCAAGCGGATGACGTCTGTCAGAGGATGAAATCCGTGGTCAGGAAGTGGGATTTCCGCTCCCTGACGATATTGGTGATAATCTCCCGGTTTTCGTCCGTTTCCCGCGCCGAGACCACGATACGGATGGAGAATATCCGCAGAGCATCGGACACCGACTGAGTCCCTTCGGCGGAATTCTTCCGGCCGTTGAACGGAAAGGTATCCGGGCTCCGCTGGCACTGGCTGTTGATGTTGATCCGGCACACCTGGTTGACCAGCGAGTCCACCAGCAGGGCCAGCTGGTCCGCGTCACGGCCGAAGATACTCGCCTGCTGGCCGTAGTTGGAGTTGACCACGTAATTGATCGGCTCGGCGATATTGTCATAGGGCACCACCGGAATCACCGGCCCGAACTGCTCCTCGCCGTAAACCCGCATCTCCGGAGACACCGGGTAGAGCAGCGCCGGGTAGAAGAAGGAGTTGACCGCCGTTCCGCCGCCGCGGTTCATGACGTGCGCCCCGTAGTTCTCGGCATCCCGGACCAGTTCCGACAGATACGCGGGCTTCTCTGTTTCCGGCAGGGGCGTAATGGTTACGCCTTCCTCCCATGGCATCCCGCATTTCAGTTCGTGAATCCCCCGCGCCATCCGCTCCAGAAAAGCATCGGCAACCGTGCGTGGCACGAAGATGATCTTCAGCGCCGTGCATCGCTGACCGTTGTAGGTCAGGCTGCCGCGGAGGCATTCGGCTGCCGCGAGATCCAAGTCGGCGTCGGGCAGGATGATGGCGGGGTTTTTGGCATCGAGACCGAGCACGCAGCGCAGCCGATGGGGCCGAGGATGGGTCCTGCGCAAGGCATCGGCAACCCGGTTGGTGCCGATGAAGGCAAGCACATCCACCTGGCCGGAGGCCAGCAGCGGCTGCACGACCGTCTCCCCGTCGCCGTACACGGTATTGATTACCCCGGCAGGGAACGAATCGCGCAACGCTTCGAGGAGCGGCTGAAACAGGAGAATGCCGAATCGGGGCGGTTTCAGCAGCAGGGTATTGCCCATGATGAGCGACGGGATAAGGGTGGTAAATGTCTCGTACAGGGGAAAATTGTAGGGCCCCATGCACAACACGACCCCCAAGGGGGCCCGGCGGATCTGGCCGATGATCCCCTGCTCGATGACGAACCGCGAAGAGACGCGGTCAAGTTCCTTGAGGGCCTCCAAAGTTTCGCGGATATAGGTAATGGCACGGTCGAATTCCCGCTCGGCCTCGCTGTAAGACTTGCCGATCTCCCACATGAGCAGCTTCACGATCGGTTCCCGCTTGGCCAGCATGGCGCGGGTAAAACGCTGCACGCACTGGATCCTCTCCCCCACCGACATGGTCGGCCATGCCCCCCTGCCGTTGTCATAGGCACGAACCGCAACTTCGAGAGCTTCGACTGCCGCTTCCCGGCTCAGCAGCGGAAAATGCCCCACCGGTTTCCGGGCAAAGGAGGTCCCCGTTTTCACCCAGACCGGCGACAGAACCTCCTGGCAGGGTCCGGCCCAACCGCGCAGTTCGCCGTTTACCAGGTAGTAGTCCTGAAGTATGGGAAAATCGATGCAAAATTCCGGTGGAATTTCCTCTTCGTGGGGAAAAAGCGATTCAATGGTGTTTTTCATGGGTGCTCTCCTGACAGCCGCAGCATTCGGTTCCGGGCGAATTTGTAATAGTAGTACAGCTCGGGCGTTCCTGTCAAAAGATCACTGCGGGAAAAATCAGCGGGATGCTGTCCGGGGCGCGGGAGAGGCTACAAACATTTTTGCATCGAGGATCATGGCGCCATGGGGATAGACGGCCACCGGGTTGAGGTCGATCTCCTCCAGCAGACCGGTCGCCATCAGCTCTGAAACCGTAACGAGGATATCGGCCAGGGATCCCAGGTCGCAGGGCGGCGCACCCCGAAAACCGGTCAGCAGCCGGTAGCCCATTACCCGTTCCATGAGGCGCAAGGCATCGTCGCGATCCAGGGGGGCCAGGGCGAAGGCTACATCATGAAACAGCTCGACGAAGATGCCGCCCAGGCCGAACATGATCACCGGGCCGAACTGGGGATCGACGATGCCGCCGACGATCACCTCGATGCCCGGCGGTGCCTGCTCTTCGATGATTACTCCCTCGGCCTGCTCGATCCCCATCAGGTCATAGACCGCCGCCGCCGCCGCGGCAGCGTCCTTCAGACCGAGACGGATTCCGCCCACGTCGCTTTTGGAGCGGATTTTCGAAGAAAAAACCTTAGCCACCAATGGGTAGGAAAGTTGCGAAAAATCGGGAAACGGCGCTCCCACGGGGAGATAGATACCGAGGGGCGCAGGAAGTCCCGACGTTCGCAGAAATTTCTTGAAAGCATGCTCCGGGACAACCCTGCCCCCCGGATACGATGCAAGCAAACTGCGTAATGCCTCCCGCCTATCCATGGCTCCCTCCTCGGTTCTTCAGCAGCGCGGCAAGGCCCCGTACCGCCCGTTCCGGCGAGCGATAGACCGGGATGCCGGCCCGCTCAACCTGGCGGATGAGCCGCGGCGCCACCCCGCCCTGGGCGATGTGCACCACAACCGGCTTGCCGACTTTTTCCCGGAACTCGCGAAGATATTCGGCAAGGCCCAGGGTAACCCCGGCAACCCCGGTCAGGGCAATGACCAGGAACCCGTCATAGGCGTCGCTGGCGGCAAACAGCGCCTCCCGGTAATCCTCTATCCGTACCTGGCCGGTCAGGTCGATGGGATTGGCAACGGTATAGAACGACGGAAAGACCGAGCGCAGCCCGTTCCGCACCACTTCCGGCAGCTCGCCAAGCTCCAGCCCGCGGCGTGCGCATTCGTCCGCCGCCAGCACCCCCGAACCACCGCCATTGGTAACGATGCAAACCCGGTTACCCGGGGCGGGGCGCTGGTAGGAAACGGCCTTGGCCGCATCGAGCAGGTCATCGAAGCCCGCCACCTCCCAGAGGCCGAACTGTTTCATCAGGGAACGGAACACCTGGTAGTCGCCCGCCAGCCTGCCGGTGTGGGAAAAAGCGGCGGCCCGCCCCCCTGCACCCTTGCCCGCCTTGAGAATCAGCAAAGGCTTGCGCTCCGACAGAAACCGGGCCGCTTCGAGAAATCTCCTGCCGTCACCCACCGATTCCAGGTAGGAAACCACCACCTCGGTTGCTTCGTCGCCGGCCAGATATTCATAGACCTCCGGCGCTTCAAGATCGACCGCATTGCCATAATTGACGACCTTGGAAATGCCGGTGTTCGCCATCCGGATCGCATCCAGCAGGCAGATCATCACCGCACCGCTCTGGGAGACGACCGCAACATTGCCGCGCTTCGGCCTTTTCAGGCAGGAATGGGGCAGAAACATGGTGTCGAGCCGATGCCAGGGGTTGAAGATGCCGAGGCAGTTGGGTCCCACCAGCCGCAGTTTACCCTCCCGGCCGATACGGATGATCTCCTGCTGCAGGTCGGCAGCGCCCACCTCGGCAAAACCGGCGCTGACAATCAGCACGAAACGCGCCTTGCCGGCATGCTGGCGGAGAATCGCCGGCACCTCCACCGCCGGGCGCATGATCACCGACAGGTCCACCATGCCGGGAACATCCGCCACCGAAGGATAGCACCGCACCCCCATGATTTCGTCATACCTGGGATTAACCGGATAGATGTTGCCCTTCAGCCCCAGGAGGTTCCGCAGGGCAATGCCGCCGAGCTTTTCCTCGCTGGGGGAAGCCCCCACCAGGACCACGCTTTTCGGAAAAAAGAGATGATCGAGTTCTTTCATGTCACACACTCTCGATGAACAGCCGCGCCGGGTCCGCCAGGTAGCTCGCCACCCGGCTCAGGAAGCGGGTAGCATCGCCGCCGTCCGTCACCCGGTGGTCGAAGGTCAGGGACAGGGGCAGGATCTTGCGGATGGCAATTTCGCCGTTCACCACCCACGGCTTGTCGGCGATCCTGCCGCAGCCGAGAATGGCCACGTCCGGGTAGTTGATAATCGGCGTAGCAAAGACGCCGCCAAACTGGCCGAAGTTGCTGATGGTGAAACTGCTTGCTTTCATCTCCGCCAGGGCAATGGTGCGGTTCCGGGCACGCTCCGTCAGGGCCTCGAGCTCTTCCGCCAGATCCAGAATGCTTTTCTTTTCCACATCACGCAGCACCGGCACGATCAGCCCTTCGGCGGTATCCACCGCAAAGCCGATGTTGCAGTACTTTTTCAGGATGATCGCCTCCCCCTCTTCGTCCACCGAGGCGTTCAGCAGCGGGTGCTCGCGGAGGGCATGCTGGACCGCCTTGATGATGAAGGGGAAATAGGTCAGGTGAATTCCCTGGGCGCCCAAGGCGGCATTCTCGCGGATCCGCAGGCTCCACAGTTCGGTGACGTCAACCTCTTCCATGCCGGTGACGCAGACCGTCATCTGGTGAGATTTGAGCAGATTGCGGGCGATGGTGCGACGCAGACCGCGAAATGGGATGCGCTCCACCTCCCCGGCCTGGTCGGCAGCCACGCCTGCTTTGCCAACCGCCGCCAGCAGGTCTTCGCGGGTAACGCTGCCGCGCGGACCGGTTCCCGGGATCTCTGCCAGGGAGACCCCCTTTTCCCGTGCCAGTGCCCTGACCGCCGGCGTGGCAAGCACCTGTGCCGGTTGCGTTTCCTCGGCCTCCGGCAGCTCGCCCACCACCGACACCGATCGGGGCCGAGGTTCTTCCACATCGCCCTGTTCGGCAATGGACAGCAGGGTCTCGCCGACCCGGACCGTTTCCCCCTCGCTGCGTGCAAAGGAAAGAACCGTTCCGCTCCGCGGAGTCGGCACCTCGACCACCGCCTTGTCGGTCTCCACCTCGACCACGGGCTGGTGTTCCTGTACTGCATCGCCAACGTTGACCAGCCACTTCCTGATCTCGGCCTCGGTGATGCCCTCCCCCAAATCCGGCAAGGTAAAATCGAACGACATAAATCAGTACCTCAGCAGTTCATCGACGGCCGCGCAGATCCTCGTACCGTCGGGAAGATAGTGATCGACCAGCTTGGCCAGCGGCACCGGCACATCCGGCCCGGCAACGCGCAGCACCGGTCCGCGAAGATGCAAAATCGCCTCCTCGGCGATGGTGGCGGCCAACTCTGCTCCGAAGCCACAGGTTTTGGGTGCCTCGTGAACGATGACAACCCGGCCGGTCTTGCGCACCGAGCGGAGCACCGCTTCCTCATCAAACGGCGATAACGTCAGCAGGTCGATGATCTCGGCATCATAAGGCGCAAGGACCTTCACCACCCTTTCC
>JAQUHN010000093.1 GCA_028683555.1 Geobacteraceae bacterium
GCGATGAGGGAGAGCAGCTGGGCTTCCATGGTATCCAGGGAGGATGAAGCGGAGGCCATCGCGGCCTTGGTTCCCGATACAAGCAGCAGAAAACTTCCCAGCAGAACCGTTTCCGCAATACCGGCAAGGGCCGGCTCATCAACCAACGATGCCCTGAGCCGGGAAAGATCGCCCTCGCCCAGCGCCGGAAAACGATCCAGCAGCCTTCTGCTGACAAGAAGCCCCAGAACCGCATCGCCAAAAAACTCCAGCCGCTGATTATCACGGATAACCGCGCCGCGGCTTTCATTGACAAAAGAACGGTGAGTGAGGGCTTCAACCAGCAAATCACGATTCGAAAATTGATACCCGAGAATCGACTCGAGATTCTCCAGCAGCTTTTCCCTGTCCTTCCGCATACGAAAACAACCCTTTCTCCCCGCAGGACGGTTCGCACAGACCGACACACATTCAGGAGTACGGAGTATAAACCAAGTATCCCCATTTTATCAACACGATAAGGGCTTGCTCGGGTTTTTGGCTTGATTAAATCACACCTCTCACCTATAATTCATCATTTCTTTACGAGCATGGCGGAGTAGCCTTAATGGCCTATTTTATCACTTTTGAAGGCATCGAAGGATGCGGCAAGTCTACCCAGGCGGAAATCCTGTCCCGGGAATTGCGCGCACATACCGATTTTCAGCTGGTTGCTACCCGGGAACCGGGGGGATGCCCCATCTCCGACAAGATCAGGGCCATCCTGCTTGATGCGGACAACCGGGCACTGGTCCCGCTCGCAGAACTGCTGCTCTATGCCGCTGCCCGTGCCCAGCATGTGGCGGAAGTGATCAGGCCGGCCCTGGAAGAGGGAAAAATCGTCATCTGCGACCGTTTCACGGATGCCACCTCCGCCTACCAGGGGTACGGGCGATCGCTCGACCTGGATCTTATTGAAAACCTGAGCCGGCTCGCCACCGGAGGGCTGAACCCTGACCTGACAATCCTGCTGGATTGTCCGGAAGAGGTAGGCATCGAACGGGCCATGGCCAGAATAAACGCCACCAGCGGCGCCCGGGAGGAACGATTTGAACAGGAGTCCCTCCGCTTTCACCGCGCAGTCCGTCAAGGCTACCTGAAACTTGCCGCGGCCCATCCGGGCAGATTTGTCGTGATCGACGGCACGCTCGGCATTTCCGAGGCTGCCGCGGCCATACAGAACGCGGTTTTTTCCCGCATTCCCCGAGGATAGGGTATGTCCTTTTCCCGTATCATCGGTTACGAGAGGAACATTTCGCTCCTCAGACGTTCCCTGGCAACGGGAAAGCTGTCACACGCATACCTTTTCCACGGCATAGATGGCAGCGGCATGAAAGACACCGCCATCGCTCTCGTTGCAGCGCTTTTTTGCAGCGGCACGGATGCCTGTGGCGAATGCCCTTCATGCCGGAAAATTGCCGCACTCGGCCACCCGGACCTGCATTTGGTGCAGCCGGACGGCGCCTTTATCAAAATTGACCAGATTCGGGAGCTGCAGAAAGATCTCTCGTACCGCCCCTTCGAGGCACCCAAAAAGGCATGTATTCTTGAAAACGCGGAAAAAATGAATCCTTCCGCGGCCAATGCCTTTCTTAAAACTCTCGAGGAGCCGCCGGGAGATGCAATCCTGATCCTCACGACAACCCATGTGGACGCGATCCTGCCGACCATTCTCTCCCGCTGCCAGCAGCTGCGCTTCCCCCCTCTTGCCACGGAAACGATTGCTTCGTTGCTCCGGGAAACGGGTGCCGCCGAAGAACCGGCACGCATCGCAGCCGCCCTTGCCGGGGGCAGTTTCGAACGGGCACGGGAGATACTGGAAGAGGAAGGGCTGCAGTCGCGAAGGATTTTACTGGAAAAGGTTGCCGCCCTGTCCCTGAAGGAAATCATCCCGTTGTTCACGACAGCGGAAGAGTGCGCAAAGGACAAGGATAACGCCCTGCACCTCGTTGACCTGCTGAAGGTTTTCTGGCGCGACGTCCTGCTTGATCGCAGCGGTTCTGCCGGGATAACCAACACCGACCTGCTGCCTATGATACGGAGCATTTCCGCTCGGCACTCGTTGGAAAACATCATGGAGAAGCTGGAACGGATCAGCCGAACTCGTCAGGCCCTGACGAGAAACGCAAACCCCCGACTGGCGGTCGAGGTCCTCTTCATGGGACTTGCCGACCAGTGAGAAGAGCCGGAGCGGGACTCAGGGCCCCAGCAGCCAGGACAATTTCATAGCGGCAGGTGCGATAGCGAATACACCGGAACACGGCAGACAGCTCCCCGCACCGGCTTTTCTTCAATTGCATAATTGCGCCATGCGCATCAACTATCGACTATAAAGAACAGGGGCTTGCCCCGGAGGCAGTAGTGGCAAAAATTATTAAAGTTCAGTTCCAGAAAGCCGGAAAGCTGTATGATTTTCAAACCGGAGAGCTGGAAATACAGCAAGACGAGATGGTCATCGTTGAAACCGATCGGGGCAAAACCATCGGCCAGGTTATCAAGGGACCAATCACCGTTTCCGACCAGGAACTTCCGGAAGGAATCAAGACCATACTGAGAAAAGCACGGCCCGACGATCTTGAGTCGGCTGCCAAGAACCGCGCCAAAGAAAAAGATGCTTTTGATTTCTGTCTTACCAGAATCAAGGAGCGCGGCATGGAAATGAAGCTGGTCAAAGTCGAATATCTCTTTGACGGCAGCAAGGCCATTTTCTATTTTACCGCCGACGGCCGAATCGATTTTCGTGAACTGGTAAAAGATCTTGCCCATGCTTTTCATACCAGAATAGAGATGCGCCAGATCGGCGTTCGCGACGAAGCGGGAATGGTCGGGGGCATCGGTATCTGCGGTAGGGAACTGTGCTGTTCTTCTTTCCTGCGCGAATTCGAGCCGGTTTCGGTAAAGATGGCAAAAGAGCAAAACCTGGCGCTCAACCCGACAAAAATCTCGGGCCAGTGCGGCAGGCTGCTCTGTTGTCTCTCCTACGAATTCGAAACCTATTGCACGCTGAAAAAGGGGCTGCCGAAATGCGGCAAGAAAGTCAAATGCGGCGATGTTGAGGGGGAAGTCGTCAAACTCAACATTCTCGACGGTACGGTGACCGTAAAGACTGCCGAGGCCCATGAAGTTATCCTTCGTGGAGAAGACATCAAGCCGGAAAACACTTCAGACCGTCCCAAAAAACCGGTCAAGGCACCTGAAGCACCGAAACCGAAAAAACCGCAGCGGGGGCACACGCGGCCGGAATCATCGCAGTCCCGAAAGGGCAGGCAGGAATCCGGTGGGGGTGCAACACAGAAAAAGGAGAAACCATGAGCAAAAACTATTATGTGACTACCCCCATCTACTACGTAAACGATGTCCCTCATCTTGGCCATGCTTATACGACGCTGGCAGCGGACGTTATCGCCCGCCACAAGAAGCTGCAAGGCTATAGCGTATTTCTCCTCACCGGAACCGACGAGCATGGCCAGAAAGTGGAAAAAGCGGCAAATGCAGCCGGCGAGACACCGCTCGAGCTTGCCGACAGGGTGGTAAAACGCTTTCAGTCTCTTTGGGACAAACTGAATATTTCCTATACCGACTTTATTCGCACGACCCAGGAAAGACACAAAAAGGGAGTTTCCGAATTCTTTTCCCGTGTCATGGCCAAAGGCGACATCTATCTTGGAGAGTATGAAGACTGGTACTGCACGCCATGCGAGACATTCTGGACCGAGACGCAGTTGATAGATTTCAAATGCCCCGACTGCAACCGACCGACGGAAAAACTCAAGGAAGAGTCTTACTTTTTCCGGATGAGCAAATACCAGGAGGCGCTGCTCGCCCACATTGAAGCCAATCCCGATTTCATTCAGCCGAAAAGCAGGCGCAACGAAATCATATCATTCGTCAAAGAAGGACTCCGTGACATTTCCGTCTCCCGCACATCGTTCACCTGGGGAATACCGGTGCCGGGCAACCCGCGCCACGTCATATACGTCTGGTTCGACGCCCTGACCAACTACATAACAGCACTCGGCTACCCATCGGAATCCGACGACATGGCCGCTTTCTGGCCCGCCGATGCTCACCTGATCGGCAAAGACATCCTGCGTTTCCACGCGGTCTACTGGCCGACTTTTCTCATGGCCGCCGACCTCCCGCTGCCGAAAAAAGTGTTCGCCCATGGCTGGTGGACGGTAGAAGGCCAGAAAATGAGCAAGAGTCTGCAGAATGTCGTGGAACCGAACATGCTCATTGATCGCTACGGCGTCGATGCGGTGCGTTATTTCCTGATGCGCGAGGTACCCTTCGGTCTCGACGGCGACTTCTCGCACTCGGCAATGGTCCACCGGATCAACTCGGACCTCGCCAACGACCTGGGGAACCTCTTGAACCGGTCCACAGCCATGGCAAACAAGTATTTCAACGGCATCCTGCCGGCTCCTGAAGAATTGACGGAAACAGATCGGGCCTACCGGGCGAAAACCGAGGCGCTGCCGGAACTTGTCAACTCATGCCTGGAAGACCTGGCTTTCAGCAAGGCCTTGCAGGTCATCTGGGAAGTCATCTCCGCCGGCAACAAATACATAGACGAAACCGCTCCGTGGGCACTGGCAAAGGATCCGGCCCTGCGTGGTCGGCTGGCTACCGTCATGTACTGCATTCTGGAGTCGCAACGTATCGTTTTCCATCTTCTCGCGCCGTTCATGCCGGACACAACCAGCAAAGCGCTCGGTTACCTGGGCTGGGAAGAACCGGTTTGCGAAGCGGGACTCACCTGGGGAGGATTGCAGCCGGACACGCGTATCACCAAAGCAGAAGCGCTTTTCCCGAGGATTGACGAAAAGGGTGAGCTCTAAGAGCTCTCAACCGCCCCTGACGGACCTGAGTTCGCCCGGCGCGACAAGAAAAAATGACCTGAAAAGACAGTATTTGTAGAATTCCCCCATCAGGAGTCGAAAGCTCCCACCATGGGACCACCAGGTCTGCTTCAGATTTTTGCTGTCGACAGGGTACGGATACACGGCAATATCTTTGGGCAGAACCGAACGAAAGATGAGCACCGCGCGCTTCATGTGATAGCGTGAAGTAATGAGCCGAATCGATCTGATTTCATGACGGGCAAGAAGATCGCGGGTATAGAGAGCGTTTTCCAGGGTATTCCGGGATGATTTCTCGAGGACAATTTCCTCGCCGCCCCGCTCGCCCTTCTGTTCCTTGAAGAGATCATGCTTACGCACCAGGGGGTCGACTCCCACAAGGAACAGCCAGCGAGCCCGCCGGGCGCGGTAGAGGCGAATTCCCTCCTCGACCCTGCCCCTGCCACCGGTCAGTACCACGATGGCATCGGTTGAAACGTCCCGCTGGCGCAGGGAAAAGGTCGTAAAGGCAAAATCGACAAAAAGCAGCACAAAAACACAAACGACCAGAACAAAAAAGGTTAAGAAGCCCTTTACGAAAGACATTAGCGCGATTCCTTATCACAGTCTGTACCGTGTACATACCGCCTTTGAACAAATTTAACTTGCAAAACACAACACCATCTGTTATACAAAAATGCTTCAGTCAACGAAGGAGGACAGAACTATGTCTAAAATATGTGCTATCTGCGGAAAAGGCCCCAGCTTTGGTAATAATGTGAGCCATGCAAATAACAAAACAGCCAAAACCTGGTATCCGAATCTTCAAAAAGTGAAAGCGCTGCGAAACGGCACCGTCTCCACCATTAAGGTTTGCACTCGCTGCATCCGCTCCGGTCGGGTGACAAAGGCCCTGTAGCTTTCTCGCGAAACGAACTCGCTTCCAGCCACGAAAGCGGACAAGCTCCACCTGCAAGGAGAAGCCGCGGAGATCAGAGCATCTCCGCGGCTTTTTGTTCTACCCGCAGCAGGCAACCACTTCAACCTCGACCAGTGCACCACGAGGCAATCCTTTCACCTCCACCGTCGAGCGGGCAGGCGGATCTTTTGGAAACCGTCTGCCATAGATCTCGTTAACCGTTGCGAAATCGGCAAGGTCGACCAGGAAGATGGTGGTTTTTACCACATCCTCGAACCCGAGCCCGGATGAGGAGAGAACCTCCTCGATATTTTTCATCACTTGTTCCGTCTGCCCGACGATGTCGCTCCCCGCTATTTGGCCGGTTACCGGATCAAGGGGAATCTGCCCGGAAAAGAAGACGAATCCACCGGCCCGAACACCTTGTGAATAGGGGCCGATAGCCTGAGGCGCCTTGTCTGTACTGATAATTTCCTTTACCATAAACACTCCCTCTCTGTCTACGGACCCTCCCTGCAGGAACTGCGCGTACCGCAACGCCAGAACGATACAAGCAGCCTGAACCGGACCTTGCCGCAACCGCACGGAGCAGTCCTTTACCGATCAATCACCCCTTCAACCGCTCAACCTTGATGACACCGTTGACCTTCATGATACTGTTCAGAACACGGGTCAGATGATCCAGGTCGGTCACGTCGATCTCGAATAGATTCACACCTTTCTTATCCACGGTACTGTGAACAGTTGCACTGGAAATATTTGCCTCGCAGTTGGCGATCACTTGTGCAATTCCGGCCAGGATACCCTTCTGATCATGACAGGTAACCCTGATTTTTACCGGCAAGGCCGTTTGCTTGTCGCGATTCCAGGTAACGTCTATCCGCCGATCAGGATCGCTCTCCATGGCAAACGAACAATCCGCGGTGTGAATGGTCACCCCTCTGCCGCGAGTTATGAATCCGACAATTTCATCGCCCGGCACAGGGTTGCAGCATTTTCCGAAACGGACCAGCACATCGTCAATCCCGCTGATCTGAATGGCACTGGGGGATTTTTTCGAAAGCTTGTCCATCGCCTTCGAAACCCTGGTTTCCTTCTGTTCACGGGTTTCCGCCAGCTTTTCCTCGGACAGCAGCTTGCCGAGTATCTGATTGCAGGAAAGCTTCCCGTAGCCGACCGCCGCCAGAAGATCCTCCTCGGCAACAAAACCGAATTCCGTGGCAACCCTTTTTAATTCACCACTCTTCTGCAGCTTGTTGAGATTGAGCCGGTAGCGCCGGAAATCCTTTTCGCAAACTTCGCGACCAAGGACGATACTTCTTTTCCGTTCTTCGGTCTTGATCCAGGCCCGGATCTTGTTTTTGGCACGACTGCTTTTGACAAGCTTCAGCCAGTCCTTGCTCGGGGTGTGATGAGGAGAGGTCACCACCTCGACGATATCGCCGGTTTTCAGTTCATACTTGAGAGGGACAAGTTTGCCGTTCACCTTCGCGCCGACGCAGCGGTGACCGACATCGGTATGGACGCTATAGGCAAAATCAATCGGGGTTGCCCCCTTGGGGAAACCTTTCACATCGCCATTCGGGGTAAAGACATAGACCTCTTCGGGAAACAGCTCAACCTTGACCGTGTTCATGAACTCCTGGGAGTCCTGTAATTCCTGTTGCCACTCAAGCAACTGACGAAGCCAGGCAAAGCGCTTCACGTCACGCTCGTCATAGCCCTTCCCTTCCTTATATTTCCAGTGGGCAGCAATCCCTGCCTCGGCCACCCGATGCATCTCCACGGTCCGAATCTGGACCTCCATCCTTTCACCGAAAGGACCGATAACGGTGGTATGAAGCGACTGGTACATATTGCTCTTGGGCATGGCAATATAGTCTTTGAATCGTCCGGGAATCGGCTTCCAGGTGGAATGGATGACGCCAAGCACCGCATAACACGACCGTATATCCTCGACCATCACCCGAATAGCGATCAGGTCATAGATTTCGTCGATTTCGACCTTGCGGCTCTCCATCTTTTTATGGATCGAGTAAAGGTGCTTGCTCCGGCCCGACACCTCACCCTCAATGCCATGTTCCGTGAGTTTCTGAGAGATGACGGCCATCACTTCTTCGACGAAGGATTCCCGCTCTTTCTTTTTCATGGCCACCTTGGAGGCCAGATCATAATAGAGCTGCGGATTGACGTACCGGAACGAAAGATCCTCCAGTTCGCTTTTAATCCAGGAAATACCAAGCCGGTTGGCCATGGGAGCGTAGATATCAAGCGTTTCCTTCGCGATGCTGCGCTGCTTTATTTCCGGCTGATACTGCAAGGTCCGCATATTGTGCAGACGGTCAGCCAGCTTCACCAGGATGACGCGGATGTCGTTTGCCATGGCAAGCAGCATCTTGCGGAAGTTCTCCGCCTGGCTCTCCTCCTTGGTCTTGAAGTGGATCTTGCTGATTTTCGTGACGCCATCAACCAGATTCGCCACCTCGGAACCGAAGATGGACTCCAGCTCTTCAAAGGTTGTCAGGGTATCTTCGAGGGTATCGTGCAAGAGTCCGGTGGCAACGGTTTGTACGTCAAGCCGCAAATCGGCCAGCACAGCCGCCACTTCCATGGGATGAACCAGGTAGGGCTCCCCCGAAAGGCGCACCTGTCCCTGGTGAACCTTGGCCGAAAAGACATAGGCCCTCCGGACAACGTCCAGATCGGCAACCGGGTTGTAAGAGAGAACTTTTTCGAGAATATCGTTGAGCCTGATCATAGAGACTTAGCCGGGTGCGGAAAACAGTACGGTGGAATAAACTGATGTGGAAAAAGGTGGATCCAACAAGAAAGGCGGTGCCTCCCGGCACCGCCTTTCCGGCAGCGTGGGATTATCGACTCTTGCGAGTCAGCATCTGAAACTGGAGCTTTCCGGAAGCAACCTCACGGAGCGCAATAACCACATTCTTGTTATTACCCTTGTTCTCAATGAGAGAGGCGGATCCCTTATAAAGCTGCTTGACCCTTTTCGACGCCAGCATTACGAGCAGAAACCTGTTGTTTACCTGCCTCAGACAATCTTCTACGGTGACTCTTGCCATGGTATGTTACTCCTTTCACACAGCGCACAAGCTGCATGGAACGCATTATTTTGATCTATCATACATTCGGCTGCCGGATGACGCCTCCAACTGCCTTTTTCTGGTTCATGCAATAGTAAATGTGCCGCAAACGGTCCGTTTGACCCGCTCGGTCCTGCATTGCTCCGCAATGAGTATCGACTTTAACTTGTCGAGAGCCTGGGCGAAAATATCATTGACAACCAGGTAATCGTACCAGGAAGACTCCCGAACCTCGTCCATCGCAACACGCATGCGACGCTCAATAACATCCGGAGCATCGGAATTCCTGCCCTCAAGCCTCTTGCGCAACTCACTGAAATTCGGTGGCAGGATAAAAATGTAAACCGCATCACGATAGCAAGACTTGAGTTGCCGTGCCCCCTGGCAGTCGATATCGAGGATTACATGAATCCCCTGTGAGCGGTATTCTTCAAGCGTCCTGACAGCGGTGCCGTAGAAGTTGCCGTGCACCTCTGCGAACTCGGCAAATTCGCCCGCGGCGGACATCCTGTCGAACTCTTCGCGGGAGACGAAAAAATAATCGACGCCATGCTTCTCGCCGGGCCGGGGGAGGCGTGTCGTATAGCTCACAGAATGCCGCAAGTTGGGAAAAATGTCAATTAACTCATTGCATAAGGAAGTTTTTCCCGCACCGGATGGAGCAGAGACAATATACAAAAGACCTTCTTGCTTCATGCACATTCCTTTTTCATTTTCTTTCCGGACCGGGAGAGCGTCAGGCGGTCCGGTTACTCGATATTCTGCACCTGCTCGCGGATTTTTTCCAGTTCCGCCTTCAACTCGACGACACAGGAAGTGATTTCGCCGTCATTGGCCTTCGAGCCGATGGTATTTACCTCGCGACCCATCTCCTGCAGGAGAAAATCGAGTTTTCTCCCCACCGGCTCACCAGACTCCAGGGCAGCATCAAACTGCACCAGGTGACTGCCGAAACGGACCAGTTCCTCGGTAATATCGCAACGATCAGCCATGAGAACGACTTCCTGGGCAACCCGGGCCTCGTCAGGCAGATTTTTCGCCCCGAACTGCGCGAGTCGGGCCGAAAGCTTCTCAGCATATTCGACGGGTACGAAAGACGCCCGACCGGCAATTGCGTCGATAAGCCCAGCAAGAGTCGCCCGCCGCGCGCGCAGGTCATCTAACAGTTCGCTTCCTTCCCGGAGCCGCATGGCCTCCATGGCGTCAACGGCGCTCCCCACCGCGGCAAGCAAGACATCCCGCATAGTGTCAACCTGCATGTCGTTTTCGGTGACAGCCAGCACATCCTTCTGGCCGACTATCAGCGACAGTGGAATCGGATCGTAGATTCCCAGCTCTTCATTCAACGAAGAAAAGGCGGCATGATAGGCACGGGCCAGCGCCACATTGACCACCGGTGGCAGTCCTTCGACAGACGTATCCAGCTGAATAAAGACATCTATCTTGCCCCGTTTCAGCCGTCCGGAAACAGTCTTGCGTACATCGTTTTCGAAGCAGATCAGCGACCGGGGCAGCTTCACCGATATCTCTCCATATCGATGGTTCACCGACCGCATCTCAACAACTATTTTACCATGTTCAAGGGCAGATTCGGACTTGCCGTACCCGGTCATGCTTTTTATCATAGTTTTTCTATCTCCCGACGTTATACACGTCATTGTTCAGCCAGCCCGGCCACTCGCACAGTCACCGCCGTACCAGATCCCCGCAAGGGCGCTGCTAGGCACTAAAATCACTACCGGTAATGAGTTTCAGGATTTCAGAGTGGCGTTCGATCCGCGCAAAACAGGGCAGGTCAGCCCGGTAGGCAACAAAGGGTACCCCGGCAGACTCGGCGGAACGCTGGTCCAGCTCCGAATCACCCACAAAGAGCGCCTCATCCGGAGCGATGCGGAAGTGATCGAGGATTTTCAACAACGGTTCAGGGTGCGGTTTCGGGTTTGCCACTTTTGCCGCAGTCATGACAAAGCCGAAATACTGCGCCAGGCCGAAGTCATCCAGGAGCATCTCCATCGAGGACGTCCGGTTGGTGCAGACAGCCAAGTTGACCCTGGTGTGCAAAGCTTGCAGGGTTTCGACAAACTCTTCCTCGAGATGCATGAAAGGAAGCAGCTCCCGGTAATCGATGGCTGCTGCAAATCGGAGTGCATCCGCTTCGCGGGAATCGTTGCAAAAGAGTTGAGCAAGGACATCCTTGCTGGAATAGGTATGGAGAAGATGCATGGTTTCCAGGTTATTCCTGTCGAGCGGCGGTTTTCCGAACGCAGCAAGGACCTTGGAATAAAAAGCGACGTTGGCCTCGAACGATTCGAACATGACACCATCGCAGTCATAGATAACTGTCGTACACCCGTTCAGCCCACGCACCGTCATTCGCCGCCCCTCGCCGAGTTCAAATATTCCTCCCATTCGAGAGGCAGAAGGTACCCCTTTTTGCTGTTGCATTCCTTGCAGGCAGGCACGACATTCCCCTGCGTACTCTTGCCGCCGCGGATAATAGGGACAAGGTGATCCATGGTCAATTCGGACGGGGAAAAGGTGCCACCACAATAGTGACAGATGCCGCGCCCCACGCGATTTTTCCACCAGCGGGTTTTTCGGAGCTGACGTCCCTTTTCTTTCTCCCTGCGGATTTCTTCTTCCGAAACTTCGATAATAAACTGATTCAACCTGGTTTCACTTCCCCGTACTTTTCTAAATTTTACTGATAGCTTGCCGTGCAAGCTCGTCGCATCGCTCGTTTTCCGTATGGCCGTTATGGCCTCGAATCCAGACCCACTGGATCCGGTGGACCCGGCTGAGCTCCAGCAGTCTTTCCCACAGGTCCCGGTTCAGGACTTCCTCTTTCTTGCTGTTTTTCCAGCCCCGCTTCAGCCAGCCGTGAATCCATTCCGTCATGCCCTTGACCAGATACTGGGAATCGGTTGTCAACACCACATCACAGGGCCGTTTCAGGGACTCCAGGGCGGTTATGGCAGCCATCATTTCCATGCGGTTGTTGGTGGTATGGGGATCAGCGCCGGAGAGTTCCTTTTCCTTGGCGCCGGAACGGAGAATACAGCCGAAACCGCCGGGACCGGGGTTACCACTGCAGGCCCCGTCACAAAATATCTCGACTTTCACTGGACAAAGGCTCCTTCACGTTTCAGGAGCTCGGCAATCTCGGTCATTATCCGCTCGACGATGAGCACGTGGGTCTCCTTGCAGTTTTCACGCAGGTAGAGATCGGAAAAATCCAGCGGCCGGCCGAACACGACCTGGCCCTTCTGGCCGAAGCCCGGAAATTTCCACCTGTTGAGACCGATGATGGCAGTAGGGATAACGGTCGGACGGGTAACGTAAATGATTTTTCCCACACCACGATTGCCTTTTCCCAAAACCCCGTGGCGATTCCGCGTCCCCTCGGGAAAAAGCATTACCTTCTGGTCCGCAAGCAGCTCATTAATGACGCGGCCGGCCCGCACATCCCGTTTCCGGCGCACGGGAAAGGCTCCCCATGAACTGTAAAGCCAGCGCTGCAAAGGCTTTACGAACAGCTCTTCCTTAGCCGGAGCCCAGACCATCTGCATCGGAAACCGGCGAATCAGTGCCCAGGGTAAAAATATCGTATCGTATGCCGATATGTGGTTGGAAGCGATGAGAACTCCTCCCGCAGCGGGAATCTCCTCATCGCCGCTGACGGTGAAGCGGTTGATTGCGGAAGCGTAGAAACCGATAACATATGCGGAGAACGTGATCCAAAAACGGCGGAGAAATGATACCTTCAAAAAAACCTCGCGACAGGGGAGATAATGGTAAAGGTATTTTATAACATTTTCGAGAGAGTGGAGCAACCATTATGAACCCCGCCAAGATAGCATGGCGCTCATGCCCCCTGCAGCTGCCATAACACCAGATCCCCTCACGGCAGCAACCTGCCACGGTGGGGAGAGAGGCAAGGGATTTTTCACGACAAAGCAGAAAACGGTTGGGATAGACGCTATCCGGCACAGGGGAAGCGGGGGAAACCCCAGGCAAATACTATCCAGGAAAGATCAGTGGCCGGAACATCTCAACAGTCTGTGTTGAGAAGCTGTTGATAAGCCTGTTGACTTGAACGTAAACCGGCAAATTTTGGACGGCATTCGCTAAGTGCACATTATATAACCACAGCCAAATTCATCGGCCGCATCATTTATTGCGGTACTGCTACCAGCAGCACGCCATGCTGCTCCCGGCAACTACTCCCAGACCCCGGCGACAACAGAGCCACAGGAAGGACATTTGCCATTCCGAACCGAGATCTCTTCAATCCGGAAACCGCAACGGCTGACCAGCAGCGCACTGCATCCGGGGCACCAGGTATTCTCTCCCCCCGCCCCCGGAACGTTGCCTTCATAGACATGGCGGAGGCCGGCGGCTATGCCGATCTGCCGCGCCCGCCGCAATGTCTCGATCGGAGTTCCCGGCCGATCGGTCATCCGGTAGGTCGGGTAAAAGCGGCTCACGTGCCACGGTGTGTCGCTGCCGATCTCGTCGGCAATAAAGCGGGCAATGGCGGTCAACTCCTCATCGGAATCATTGAGCCCGGGAATGATCAGGGTGGTAATCTCCAACCAGATACCGAGACGCTGGTGAAGACGGATGGACGCGAGCACTTCGCCCAGCTCCGCGCCGCCGACAATGTCCCGGTAAAAGGAATCGGTGAAGCCTTTCAGGTCGATGTTTGCCGCATCGAGAAAAGGATGGAGAAAAGAAAGCGCTTCCTCGGTCATATAACCGTTGGTAACGTAGACATTCTTCAATCCCGCCCGGTGTACCAGTACCGCAGTATCGTAGGCATATTCGAAGAATATCGTCGGTTCGGTATAGGTATAGGAAATGGAGCGGCAGTCGGCAGCAAGGGCCCTGGCAACAA
>JAQUHN010000094.1 GCA_028683555.1 Geobacteraceae bacterium
AGCTCCATCCGCAGATCGAACATAACTTTTTGTCCCAGGTACTGCAGGAGATAGATTTCCAGGTAGGTCAGGAGACCGTCCGCCAGGATCAGGGCAAAGTAGCCGAGCGATAGCAGGGGAAGCCCTGCATCTTGCCGGCGGTGATATGCTGGTCTATGGCGATCTTGATGAACCATGGCTGGGCAAGCTTGGCTGCGGCGATGAGCGGCAGCAGCAGCAAGCTGCAGACAACCAGCCAGCGGTAGGGGCGCAGGTAGCGGAGGAACCTCCCGAGAAGCCTGCGATCGTAAGCCTTACCGACTATTTCATCTTCGTAGATACCGCCGAAATGCATGGTGCCCCGGTATGAAAAGAGTTGTTTCCGCAACCGCCAGCGGCATGGTTACGGAAGGAAGTTTGCAGAACTGTCAGATGATCCGTCGGTCTCGTGCGGCGGACACTGCTTCCATGCGATTTCCGACCCCGAGCTTCTTGAAAATCCGCTGCACATGGGTTTTGATCGTTTCGATGCTGACAAAATTGATCTGGGCGATCTCGCTATTGGTCTTGCCCTGGGCAATGTTTTTCAACACCCGGATTTCGGTCTTGGTGAGATTGTGCTCGAAATTATCGCTGCCGCCGTCCTCCGCCTGGCGCCATCTCATCGCCAGGTTAAGAAGATAGGGGGAATGGCATTCTCGTCCTTCAGCAAAATCCTCGATGATCTTGATCAGTTCATCAGTTCTGGTGTTCTTGGCCACATAGCCGTTGGCCCCTTCGAGCATGGCTTCCTGAACATACTCCTTTTTCGAGTAGGTGGAAAGAACGATGATTTTCAAATCAGGCAGGGTCTTGCGGACGACCCGGATTGCCTCGATTCCCGAAAGGCCCGGCATGTCGATATCCATCAGCACCACATCCGGCGGGTTTCTGGTGATCGCATTGACAGCATCGAAACCGTTATCGGCTTCACCGGCAATTTTTATGTGCTGCTTCGATTCGAGATATAATTTCAGACCGATCCTCAGGATGGGATGGTCGTCAGCAATGAAAACCGTGATGGGTCGCGCGTCTTTGATGACCATGTTCCCTCGCTAGTGAATGGCACCGGCCGATTCGACAGGAATCCGGAAACGGAAACGGCCGCCCGTGACCGTTGTTCCCGTGTCGTCCACATAGGGTGATTCCACCCATATTTCTCCGCCATGGGCTTCGACAGCCAATTTGCTGAAGGTCAGCCCCAAGCCTACGCCACGGCGTTCATTGCCGTCCATGGCGTTGGTAGTATAAAACTTCTCGAAAATTAGCGCCTGCTTGTCCTTGTCGATTCCCCTGCCCTGATCGTCGATGGTCACCAGGATGAAATTTCCCTGCTCTGTGCTTTGTTTCAACACGGCCTTGACAAAGATTTCACTACCGGCCGGACTGAAGCGGATGGCGTTTTCCAGCAGATTGACACAGGTGCGCTGGATTCGAGTCCAGTCTGCAGGCATTTGGTGCCCGGCGCTGCCCGGTTGAAAGCGGATAGATATCTTCTTTTCGTCTGCCGAGAGTTCCACATGGCGGATACTTTCGGCAAGGGTGGAATCCATATCACCCGGGACCTGGTACAGGGTGAGACCGGCGCACTCATCAAGAAAAATATCGAGGAAGTTGGATACCATGCCGGATAGTTTGTGGGTCGAATTCAGGGCAAGGGGAACAAGGTCGCTGCCCCTGTCGTTGAGAGAACCAAGGTGGCCGTCCAGCATCAACTCCAGCACCCGCTGGATGGACAGGACCGGGTTGCCCATGTCGTGGGTCAGCATGCCGATCAGGTCCTCCTTCATTTTTTCGACTTTCTTCTCCTGGGTTACATCGCGCAATACGATCACGTGTCCCATGGTTTGCCGCTTGGTGAGAAAGATTTCCTGGCAGGAGGCCTGGGCATAAAAGACCTGGCCATTTGGCTTCAGCACGTCAAATACCGGCGGCGTGTCGATACTTTCCGGGTTGTTTCCGCTGGCCAGAAACTCCCGAAAAGCCTCGGGCTTGGCAAAAAGATCGAATATCGGTTGTCCGACGATAGCAAGAGAGTCGCGGCCGAACATGGTGACCGTTGCCTTGTTGATCAGCGTCACGAATCCAGCGGTATCGGTCGATATGATAGCTTCCGAAACGCTGTTGATGATGGTATGCAGGTTTTTCTGATAGGCTTTCTGCGACAGGTATTTCTGAATGGCCAGGGAACTGATGGTTTTGGCGATGGTGCACATCAGTTTTACCACCGACTGCAGCCTCTGATAACTCATCACCGGTACTTCTTCGAGGGCGCGGAGATAGCCGCCGATGTCTTCTATGCCGATCTGCTCGGCGCTGTCTAGTGCCTCTTCGATAGAAAGGGGCTTGGTTAACACCTGTCCCATCACCAGGGTTGCCACGTGGTATCCCTCGACAATAATCGGCGTGGCGCTGTCCATGAGTCCCGCATTCAGGCATTTGTAGATAAAAGGCTTGCCTATTTTTTTACCTTCCTCACCGCCGAACCTGTCACTGGCATAACAGCGGGAACGCCCTTCCGGGGTCGAGCGGCAATACTCTTTGCAGAGCCGGGAAAAGTTGTGTTCCCGTGTGATCGGTTGACCGTTCAGGTCCACCAGAACCGATGCCACCTGTGTTGCCTTGGTAAAATCCCGGACGATCTCCTCGAGAACCTCCTTCTCTATCAAATCAAGGATTTGAATCTGCTTACGAGCCATTCCATCTCCTTTTACCAACTTCTGCCGGGGAAGTCCGGCAAAGCGTCCCTCTCCGAGCGCCTGCAAAAACCCGGTCTGTGCCGAATTTTCTCTTTTATTATTAATAGCATGAGCCCTGTTGTCAATCAAACTGAAATCTGGCTTCCGGAAGTGGTGAGAAACAAAATCACTACTTTGGGGGACAAAAATGGCGTCTTGTAGCGATTGTTCTATCGTGGTCTTTGTTCTACAACCATAGTGCGCGCAAAGAGTTCGTTTCGGAAACGACACAAGTGGATGAAGTGCTGCTTCGTTTGGTTACTCACCGGAAGAAATCATTTCGTTTGTTGGAGGGAACAATGGAACCATTGTCGGTCAATACCCTGTTGCTCTGTTTTGGCGGCGGCATCGTCGGTGCGGCTCTTGGCGGTCTCTTTTCGTTTGTAATAGTTGGTCTTATCGTCCTGACCGGTTGTTTGGTGGTTTTTAATGGCGGTTCGGATTTTCTTCTCCTCCAGGTGGGGCTCGGCCCGCTGTTCGGACCACAGGCCGGCGGTTTTGTTGCCGGTACCGCAGCAGCGGCCTATGCAGCCGGGTTTCGGAAAAACCTGCCTAGCGGTAGCGCCAAGGATATCCTCTCGCCGCTGGTCGGTACATCTTGGGACGTGCTGCTGGTTGGCGGCCTGTTTGCGGTTGCCGGTCATCTCATGGTACAGCTGTTCGGCCAGATCCCGTTTATCAACCAGGCTGACTGCATTGCGCTCAGCGTGGTAGTTGCGCAGCTGTTAGCCCGCCTGCTGTTTCTCCGCGAAATGCCGTGGGGGAATCGGGATTCCATTCGTGAATACGGTTTCCTCGGCACCAATTCCGGCGCCCTGTCCTGGGTTCCCTGGATGGCGGAGCCTGGCCGCCTGGTTGTTTTCAGCATGGGCGTGGGCCTGCTGTCCGGTGCTATAGCCATGGGCACCAAGAATGCTCTGGATCCGATGCTGGCCAAAGGGCTCATTTCTGCTGCCGGAGCTTTTGTGGTACCGCTGATCCTGGCCTGGGGTGTTGCCGCGGTAAGTCTCGTCGGTCTGCAGTTGGGTTCGGGAGAAGTACAGAAATTTCCGGTCTGGCACTGCCAGGCTATCCTGAGCGCCCTGGCTTTTCTGCTGTTTGGTTCGCTGGTCGCGGCGGCTATCGTCGGCGTTCTGGCCGGACTGCTGCAGGAATTGGTGGCCCGCACGATGTGGAACCACGGCAGCAGTCATGTGGACCCACCGGCTGGAGCCATTGCACTGGGAACCCTGCTTCTCAATCTGGTCCACGGGTTTGTCAAGTAGCGAGCAAAGATGGCAGGCAGATAGCCGCCGTCCCGGAACACTGAGTCAGCTGGTCGCATATGCATAAAACCGCCGGTTGATATTGCGGCAGCCGGAAACGCACAGGTAACCCAACAAAAATCCAGGAGGAACGAACCATGTCACCGAAACTGAGTTTAGATCCATCCGTAGCAAACCACGGCCCCACCGAACGAATCGAGAAAATCAAGGCCAGATTCCTGGCCACCACCCCGGAAATCTGCGCCGAACGGGCCAAGCTCATCACCGAATCCTACAAGGAAACCGAAGGCAAGCCCATGAGCATCCGTCGCGCCAAGGCGCTGGAAAAAATTCTCATGGGAATGTCGATCTACATCGAAGACGATGAGCTGATTGTCGGCAATCAATGCAGCATGCCCCGCTCCGCCCCGGTGTATCCGGAATTTTCCTGCGAATGGCTGGAAGCCGAACTGGACCGTCTGGCCAAGCGCACCGCCGACGTCTTTCTGATCAGCGAAGATGTCAAGCAGACCTTGCGTAATGATGTGTTCCCCTACTGGAAGGGCAAGACCAACCAGGAGATCGCTACCGCCCTGATGAAGCAGGAAGCCATCGATGCCGGCAACGCGGTGGTCTACACCGTCGGCAACTACTACTTCAACGGCGTCGGTCACATTTCGGCCAACTACGGCAAAGTGATGCGTGAAGGCCTCAACGCTGTCATCGCCGAAGCGGAAAAAGCCAAAGAAAAATTCGACTTCGCCGATGCCCACCAGATGAAGTCGCTGCACTTCCTGGAATCGACCATCATCGCCAACAAGGCAGTGATCGCCTTCGCCAACCGCTATGCCGACGAAGCCGAGCGCCTCGCCGCGGCAGAGAAGGATGCCACCCGCAAGGCCGAACTGCTGGAGATCGCCCGCATCTGCCGCAAGGTGCCGGCCCAACCGGCGGAAACCTTTCCCGAAGCAGTGCAATCCTTCTGGTTCATTCATCTGGTCATCCAGCTCGAATCCAATGGTCACTCCATCTCGCCGATGCGCTTTGACCAGTACTGCTACCCGTTCTATGAAGCCAGCAAAGGCTCTTTGCCGGCTGAAAAGGCCCAGGAACTGCTCGACCTGATGTGGCTGAAACTCAACGGCCTGAACAAGGTGCGCGACGAAAATTCCACCATGGCCTTTGCCGGTTACCCGATGTTCATGAACATCATTGTCGGCGGCCAGGACCGCGAAGGGAAGGACGCCACCAACGAGCTGTCGCTGATGCTGCTGCAGGCCGCGGCCAATACCAAGCTCTACGCTCCCTCCCTATCGGTACGGATCCACGAAGGCACTGCGGACGTGCTCTATATGAAATCCGCCGAAGTGAGCCGCATGGGGCTGGGCGTACCGGCCTACTTCAACGATCGCACCATCATTCCGGCCCTGCTGTCCCGCGGCCTGACTTTGGAAGACGCCCGCGATTACGGTATCATCGGTTGCGTCGAGCCCCAGGTTGGCGGCAAGACCGAAGGCTGGCACGACGCTGCCTTCTTCAACATGGCCAAGGTCATTGAGCTGACCCTCAATAACGGTTACGACGTGCGTATCGGCATGCAGGTCGGCCCCCAGACCGGCACCGTCACCGAAATGAAAACCTTCGACGACGTCATGACCGCCTATAGCAAACAGATGGAATATTTCGTTGGCCTGATGTGCCACGCCGACAACATGGTCGACCTGGCCCATGGTCAAAATGTACCCCTGCCGTTCCTTTCCAGCCTGGTCGAAGATTGCATCGGTCGCGGCAAGTCGCTGCAGGAAGGCGGCGCCATCTACAACTTCAGCGGCCCGCAAGGGGTTGGCGTGGCCAACGCCGGCGATGCCCTGACCGCGATCAAAAAGCTGTGCTTCGACGAAAAAGCCATCAGCCTGCCGGAACTGAAGGAAATCCTCGACAAGGATTTCGAAGGCGCTGAAGAAATCCGCCAGATGCTTATCAATCGCGCTCCCAAGTACGGCAATGATGATGACTACGCCGATGAAATCGCCGTCGAGTCGGCCAACATCTACTGCCGCGAAGTCAACAAGTACCACAATCCCCGCGGCGGCCAGTTCCAGCCCGGCCTCTATCCGGCCTCCGCCAACGTACCTTTTGGTGGTGTCGTTGAGGCAACTCCGGACGGTCGCAAAAAAGGCACTCCTCTGGCCGACGGCGTTTCCCCCATCGGAGGCTTCGATATCTCGGGTCCGACCGCAACGGTTAACTCGGTGGCCAAGCTCGACCATGAAGTCACCTCCAACGGCACCCTGCTCAACCAGAAGTTCCATCCCAACGCCGTCAAGGGTAACGAGGGCCTGCGCAACCTTATCGCCATTACCGAAACCTACTTCAAAAACGGCGGCTTCCATGTCCAGTACAACGTAATCGACCGCAACACGCTGCTTGAAGCCCAGAAGAAGCCGGACGATTACCGCAGCCTGGTGGTGCGCGTAGCGGGCTACAGCGCCTTCTTTACCGCCCTCGACAAGTCGCTGCAGGACGATATCATCTCCCGCACCGAGCAGGTTTTCTAACGGATAAACACCTGCCAGGTTTACGAAAACCTGGCAGGTCTCGCCCCATATGATTACCTACCATCCTTCCTTGCTCTGTCATGGGTGAGGAAGGATGGAACCAACGAAAACCTGGAGAACAACCATGAACTGGAGAGAGAAAGTCCTGGATTTCGACCATATCGGTGAGCGCGGCGAGGATTTCAGGGGACTGGTATTTGATATTCAGAAGTTTGCCATTCACGACGGTGGCGGCATTCGCACCCTGGTTTTTCTCAAAGGATGCCCTCTGCAATGTCACTGGTGTTCGAACCCTGAGTCCCTCAGTGCCAAACCGGAAGTAATCTTCGTTTCCAACAACTGCATTGCCTGCAATAAGTGCGTGGACATATGCGCAGCAGGCGCTCTGCGACAGCCGGATGCGACTCAATCAGGGCTTATCATCGACCGGAATCTTTGCACGCTCTGCGGCCAGTGCGCAAAATTCTGCTACGCCGGTGCGATCAACATCATCGGTCGCTATCTTTCCGTGCCGGAACTTATGAAGATCATCGAGCGCGACCGCAAATTCTACGACCAGAGCAACGGCGGCGTGACTTTCTCCGGCGGTGAGCCGACCGCACAGCCGGAATTTCTCCTGGCAGCATTGGCAGAGGCCCGTCGCAGGGGAATTCACACTGCCATCGAGACCAGTTCATTCGTAGCAAGGGATATTTTCGTTTCGATTCTGCAAAACGTCGACCTGGTGCTGACCGACATAAAGCATATGGACGACGCCGAGCATAAACGGCTCACCGGCGTTTCCAACCAGCTCATTCTCGATAATCTGCTTACTATCTCCAGGCTTGGCATCCCGCTCAGAATTCGGCTGCCGTTGATTCCCGGTTTGAACGATTCAGCGCAAAACCTCGAAGAAACCGCCGATTTCGTGCAGCAGCTGAAAACTTTGCAGTCTCTTGACATCCTGCCCTACCATCGGCTCGGAGAAATGAAATGGCGACAGCTCGGTATGGAGTATCAGCTGAGCGGTCTCGCTCCCAATACCGAGCTGGAAGTTGACCGCATCGGCCGGCTTTTCACGGAGCGGGGAATAACCGTCTCCATTGGCGGCTAGGTGGCAAATTTGGGAGTCTTTTCGGTTTCCCTGCAGAAATTAATGCAAGCATTCAATGTTTCACGGCGGTTGCCGGCTGTTGCAACGGAGGGGGCCTGCACCTGCCGAAGCAGAAATTAAATTCAATGAACAGGAGCTTACCATGAATGTTTTGAAGCATGAGTTTGTCAGAGGTTTTATGATTGTGGTACTGGTCAGTGTTTGCCTGGCGGGCGTTTCAAACAAGGCGGAAGCAGGGATTATTCCCTATAGTGTCATTGCTCCCCATGAATACCAGTTGCCGGTTGGTGACGACATCCCTGCGGGTGGATTGCCGATTCTTCTTTCCTACAATACCTATCGTGAGGAAGGTAAAGCATGGGATGGCGACAGCGGTTCGCGGAGCCTGTTTGCAAACATCAACAAACTGGCGTACGTATTCAAATTTGATGCGCTGCCGCAAGTCGGCTTCCTGTGGGAAGGTCTGGCGGGATTTGCGTCGGCAGTCACGAAGGATGATCAGAGCTTTACCGGCATGATCGATGCCCAGACCGGCGTCGTTGCCTGGATCAAGCCGACCAAGAACTGGGTGACCTGTCTCGAGTACTGGCTGTACATGCCGTGGGGAGATAATGAACTGTCCGGTCATTCCTGGGATCACAGCATTGCCTTCATGACCAACTACGTTCTTGGAAACTTCACTTTCGATGGTGACTGCGGCTACAAGATCAAGGGTGACTACAAACATGGCGGTGTGGAAGCAGAACAGGGTGATACGTTTTTTGCAAATATCGTTGCCGCCTATAAGTTTATGAAGTTTGTCGAGCCATTTGCCAAACTTGACTACCAGGCCACTGGCACCGGCTATAACAAGGTGACCAGTCAAAAGACATCCGGCAATTCGGAGCTGGCGTACGGCATCGGTAACCGTTTCAACCTCACCGACAAGCTGTCCGCCGACCTCTGGTATGAGGCCGGTGTAACCGGCAGAAATACCACGAAAACTAACGCCGGCTACTTGAAAGTAACCTATGTGTTTTAACCGGCTGTTGCTACGCTGTACTGTGTAACTCCCAGTCACTCCTCCCTCTTCTTGTGGTTTTCCCTCTTCCGGTGTCACGTCCGGAAGCGGGATTTTTTTTATTCGACCGGAAAATCGAAATAGGTGGCGGGATAGGGCTCGTGGGCCAGGGTAAAATGCCACCACTCCATGTCAAAGGGGACAAAGCCATGCCGAACCATCAGCGACCGCAGCAATAACCGGTGGGCACGCTGCTCTGCCGTAACTGCCGTACTGGCCGGCCAGGAAGCCGGGCCGAACAAATCGAATCCGGTTCCCATGTCCAGATCGCGGCCGGGTTGGCCGTCAGCGGCGACAACGATGGTCAGGTCGACGGTGCTGCCACGACTGTGACTGGATCGCCCGGCAATATAACCCAGCCGGAACAAGTCCTTTTTCGCCACATCCGGATAAAAAGCCATCTTCGTGCGGGTGTCGGAGAGTGCGCGGGCCCAGCGGTCGAAGTGGTCCACCGCCCGTTGCGGGCGATAGGCATCGTACACTTTCAGGGCCAGGCCGAACGGCCGCAGGTCATCCTGTACCTGTTTCAGTGCGGCGGCCGCTTCGCCGGTCAGTATGCAGCGCTCTGCTCGGTAGCCGTCCACCCGTTGACCGACAAAATTGTCCGTTCCCAGGTAGCGCAATTCCAGCCGCAGGTCCGGGATTACTGTCCGCGCATCAACAAAACCTTTCGGCAGCTCCCCGGCCCATACCCCATGGCTGAACAGCAGAACAACCACCGTCCAGCACAGCATCCAGCTACGTGCTTTTTTCATCATTAGTGTACCCGGTGAAGGAATTCACCGTCCTTTCACAACTGTTCGATTTCTTCGCGCAGGTTCTGTTCCCGGTGGATGGCGGCATAGCGGCCGGCCAGGGCCAACAGTTGGTCGTGGCTTCCCTGCTCGGCAATGCGGCCTTCCTCCAGGACGATGATCAGGTCGCATCCCCGCAGGGCCGAGAGGCGATGGGAGACGATCAGTACGGTGCGATTGCCGTAGTAGCGGGCAAGGTCGTTCAGGATCTGTTCCTCGGTCCGGGCATCCACCGCCGACAGGGGATCGTCCAGGATCAGTATCGAAGGATTCTTCAGCAGGGCGCGGGCAATGGCGGTGCGCTGTTTCTGGCCGCCGGACAGGGTGACGCCGCGCTCGCCGACGAGGGTGTCGTATCCCTTGGGGAAGCCGCTCACGTCTCCGTCCAAGTGGGCCAGACCGGCTGCCGCCGCCACCTCGTCCATTGTTGCACCTTCCCGTGCGTAGCCGATATTTTCGCTGATGGTGCGGGAGAACAGGAAGCTCTCCTGGGGAACGAAACCGATGGCGTTGCGGAGATCTGTCAGCGGCAGGCGGTTGATGTCAGTGCCGTCGAGAAACAGCATGCCGTCCGCGACCGGATAGAGACGCGCGATAAGGCGGACCAGGGTCGTCTTGCCGCAGCCGACCGACCCGACGATGCCCACCTTCATACCCCGGGTGATACGGAGCGAAATGTCTTTCAGAATGGGTTCTCGATCGTAGCGGAACGACAGGTGGCGAAACTCGATGTCGCCGGAAAAGTTTTGTACGGCAACGGGTTGGGCCGGTTCCTCGATCTCCGGCTTGGCATCGAGCACCGCGTTGAGGCGGGACATGGATACCGCGCCCCGCTGGAGAAGATTCAGAATCCAGCCCAGTACCACGGTCGGCCAGATCAGCATCGCCAGGTAGCCGGTAAACGCCACAAAGTCTCCCAGGGTCATGATGCCGCTGATTACCTGGCTGCCGCCTACATAGAGAACGATCAGGGTGCCGAGACCGCTCATGGAGGCCATGAACGGGATGACGATGCCCCGCAGGTTGGCCATCTTCAAGCTGCTGTCCAGGTAGCGTGTCGCCAGCTCCCGAAAGGCGCTGATGCGGGATTCCTCGCGACAGTAGGCTTTCACCACGACCGAGGCGGCGATGCTTTCCTCCGCATGGCTGGTCATGGCGGCGAGCTGCTCCTGGGCCCGTTTCGAGTGGTGGAAGATGCGGCGGCTGACCTGCTTCACCAGCAGGATCATGAGCGGGTAGGGAACTACGGCGTACACGGTCAGGAAAGGATTGATGCGTACCATGAGGAACACCGCGGAGATATAGACAATGATCGTGTTGATGACATTGAGAATACCGAAGCCCAGCAGCATCCGGACGTTGGTCAGGTCATTGGAGAAGCGGGACAGCAGATCGCCGGTCCGCTCCTTGGCGAAGTAGGGGAGATCCAGGGAGACGAGGCGTGCGTAGAGGTCTTCGCGGATCCGGTATTCGATGCGTCGCCCAGCATGGAGGAGCGTGGTGCGGGAAAAGATCCGGACTATGCCGTGAGCGATGGCAACCCCGATGATGAGCAGGCCGAAGTGGGCGGGCGAATAGGCGCTGCGGCCGGGAAACTGCAGGCTTTCCACCGCCCGCTTCAGCAGCCAGGGAATCAGCAGGGCAAAGCCGTTGGCTCCCGCCAGAAGGATAATTCCGCCGATATAGGTTCCCCGGAAGGAGCGCAGGTAAGAATAGAGTCGACTGTACTGGTTGATGGTGCTCTCCTGGTGTTAACGCAAGCAGTGAGGTTTCTTTGGTTCTTGGCGCTTTGCGGCTGGTTTAATGGCGTACCCCGTACCCCTTGATCCTTGCCACGCCTCTCAGGATTAATACCTCATCCGCACCCGATAGCGCAGTTTGGTTTCCTTGTCCTTCGGCACCGGGATGGAGAACTCGGCGCTAAAGGCATCGCCCTTTTTCCAGGGGTGGGACGCGGAGAGCATGCTCCAGTCGCCCGGAATCGGTTCCACCACCTTGACCACCACGTCCTCCGTCTTGTGATTGCGCAGGGTTATCTCGAAGGCGGCCTCGTAGGTGTCGGAGGCGATCTTTTGCCAGTCGGTCTGTTTCCGGCTTGCCACCACGTCGAAAGCCTCCCCGACCTTGACCCGCAACTTTTCATCCTTCGGTGTGTGGTCGATGGCATCTTCGCCGGCGAACTGAAGGCTGCCGTCGCCGTCCTGTTTGTAGATCCTCACCGTTCCCTTGGGCAACGGCATACCCAGGCCGTTTGTCTTGCGATTTTCGATTTCCAGGAAAACGCCGACTTTCCGCCCTTTTTCCTCTTCCCGGGAAGCGGCGTAGAAATACCGGCGCTCGCCGCTGAGGAGGAGTTCCTTCTTCACCGCAATTCCCATGGATTGCAGCAGGCGGATCTGCTTGGTCTGGTTATTCTTGATGGTGGCGGGACGGTCCAGGGTGTAGATGTGATATTCGAAGAACGCCTCTTCCTTGAACTGGGGAGCAGCTTCGTACATGGCCGCCTTCACCATCCGGTCGCGGTAGGCGGGCTCCTCCGTGACCCGGTTCACGTCTCCCGCAACCAGCTTCAACCGGGCGTTGCGGTAACCGGCGCCGCTCTTGTTGTCGATGGTGACCCAGCCGGCCAGGTCGGCCTTGGTGTCCTTTTCGTTCAGGGTCAGGACGTAATCGGCTCGCCAGGAGATGCCGGTGGTAAGATAGGTAGCCTCCACCGTGGCGGACTTTGCCAGGCTGCTGTCCACCAGCCATACCAGGGTGGGCTGCGCGATAAGGTCGTTCGGTACGCCGGGGAAAATGATCCGGCCGGGGTGGCCATAGGTGATGCCGTCACCGATCCGGAAAATGGGCCCGCCGTTATTGGCGAGGAGGGTGGCGGTGACGATCTCCTCCCGTTCGGTGAAGGCATTTTTCTGATAGAGTTTCACCTCTTTCCCCACGTACTTGTCCAGCAGTTTCTGCGGGTTGAGCAGGTCATACTCGTAGTTTTGTTCCAGGATCCTGAGGCTTTCCGGAGCGGTGAGGGCCTTGATGGCGACGCTGGCCGGAATGATTCCGGAGGCCACGTCCATGAAGCGCAACTCTCCGGTTCCCTTCGGCAGGGTGATGTGCCGCTGGTCCTTCACCAGGCCGAGATTGTCGTTGTACACGGTCAGGGCCATACCGGTCTGGTCCCTGAGAGTGGAGGTGGCGGCGGTTGCCGTTTCAGCGGCGGATGCCGTGCAAACCAGGGGAAATACGAGAGCGGCAGCGAGAGAGAGAGAGGCTAACAGCGGCAAGACAGTTTTTTTCATGGCGCATCCTCCTTGGAAAGGGGCAGGTCCCTGAAAAACGGGGCAATGAACTCTTTCCTTTATATGTCATGTGCGTCGGCCGGTCAAGCTTACGGGACAAATGGGCTCTTTCATTAAAGCTTTGACTCTCCATGCCGATAACTATATACATTGGGTTCCTTCTCTAACCCGGCCGGTGCTGGAATGAAGTTGGGGACGCTTATTCCTTACGCAGCTGAAGACACAATTCATGACTCGTCTGGCGCAGTTTTTTTTCATGCACTGGGGAGAGAAAGTAATGGTACTTGCAGGATCTTCAAATTCCAATGGTGCCCGCGGCACTCGCTTCCGGTCTGCTTTCCGGCTGAAGACATTCCTGCTGATCGTTCTCCTTCCCCTCTTCTTCTCCGTCTCTTACTGCTTCGGCTCAAATGGAGAACTCACGGCGAGCGCTGATTTCGTTTCTCTAAGCATCGAAGAACTGATGAACATCGAGGTAACATCGGTTTCGAAAAAAGCGGAAAAACTGTCCGACGCCGCTGCCGCGGTTTTCGTCATCACCGGCGACGATCTGCGCCGTTCCGGGGCAACCAGCATTCCGGAGGCGCTTCGCATGGTTCCGGGGCTCCAGGTTGCCCGTATTGACGCCAGCACCTGGGCGGTATCATCGCGGGGGTTCAACGGCCGGTTCGCGGACAAACTGCTGGTGCTGATGGACGGCCGCAGCGTCTATACCCCGCTCTATTCCGGAGTGTTCTGGAACCTGCAGGATACGCTGTTGGAGGACATCGAGCGGATCGAGGTGATTCGCGGGCCCGGCGCCACCCTGTGGGGCGCCAACGCGGTCAACGGGGTGATCAATATCATCACCAAAAATGCGGCCGATACCCTGGGAGGGGTGGTGACCGTTGGTGGCGGTACGCTGGAGCGCGGATTCGGCTCGGCCCGTTACGGGATGAAACTGGGCAATTCAACCAGCCTGCGT
>JAQUHN010000280.1 GCA_028683555.1 Geobacteraceae bacterium
TCACGTGCTCCTCCTTTTTACATGGTTATGTTTGCTCTGCAATCCAGAAATCAGATTGCAGGCACAACAAATTACCACACCACGTTAATGGTGCGTAATTAACAACATATCACATATCCAAAAAAAACCCCTATATGCAAGGGGTTACTACCACAAAATCGTTTGTAAAATAAAAAAAGATGTCCCGAAAGTCAAGCTATTTTATTGCTACACCAAATTGGCTCACCCGCTGACAGGGGCGTATCGGCACGGAACAGAACATTTTTTATTCCCGCACATAAATATCCTGATCAGATTCATGCACCATTCCCATCAGTTGGGCATACTCGGACTCGATAAGATCATAATGCCTCCGGGTCTCCCGGATTACCCGCTCGAAGATGCCACGAACAAGGGGATCGACCATATCGCGGGCAAACTGGGTATATTTGTCTATCAGGTATTCTTCTTCCTGCAAAGCTATTTCAAGCGCCTTCTTTTCATGGGTCTCCCGGTCGACGGCCTTCTTCAGCGCGACATAGTTCGCTGACGTTTTATCCGGAGGTGACGCCATGAATGAGGAGAGATCGCCAAACTCGGTACCCTTGTAGTGCTCGAAGAAAGATCTGAGATGCTCCCGCTCCTCGTCGGCAAGAAGACGAAAGACCTGTTTCGCCCTACTGTTCACGCTCACCGATGCGGCCTTCAGATAGAAGTCCATGCTGTCCTTCTCCGCTTTGATCGCCAACTTGAGAGCTTCCTGCAGCGTGTATTCTTTTCCCATGACGAAACCCCCTGAATTCAGTTGAACAGAAAATTATTTCCGGAAAACATCAGCAGGGCTGAGTTGGAACTCCCCCGACCCAACCTGGACCAGAAATTACAATCATTTTCCGGATGGCCATTATCTATAATAAGTATAACCGCTGACCGTGCAGCGTTCAATCGTTGCGGGCCAGAATATCCTGTACCGCCACCCCTGCCATGGTAAGGCCGAAAATGGCCGGGACATAGGAGATGCTGCCCAGGGTCACGCGCCGGTGCCGGCAGGAGAAAAGCTGTTCTTCCTTATTGGGACAGATACAGTCATCCCTGCATGCCGCATCCCTCATCGCCGGCTCACGGTATTCCTCGGTGGAGAAAACCACTTTCACGCCGCGTTCGACACCCTGTTTCTTCAATAATTTTCGCACAATCCTGGCCATGCGGCATTTGTGGGTATCCGCGATATCGGCCACCCGGATCAGGGACGGATCCACCTTCGAAGCCGCACCCATACTGGAAACAATCGGCAATCCCCGCTCCCGGCAACTGCGCATCAGATGCAACTTGCTGGTAATGTGGTCGATGGCATCCAGCACGTAATCATACTTTTCCGCCAGCAGAAAATCGCTGTTCTCGGCAGAATAAAAATCCTTGCAGGGAACCACATCCACCTCGGGATGGATCCGTTTCATTCGCTCCGCCATGACCAGGGCTTTGGATTTTCCCACCGTGTCATCCAAGGCGATGATCTGCCGATTGATATTGGTGAGACAGACATCATCGAAATCGACAATGACGAGACGCCCCACCCCGGCACGGCAAAGCGCCTCGGCGGCATGCCCCCCGACCCCGCCGAGACCGAACACCGCAACGGATGAAGTGCGAAGCTTTTCCAACCCCTCCCGGCCGATCAGGATCTCTGTTCTTGAAAAACGATGCAGTTCGGACATTTTCTCTCCTGCCTTGAATCTTAGCTAGTTTTCAGTTTGCCGCACGTTGAAAAAAGCTGCGGCACGTGCTTGAAACACCACGACGAACACTACCCTAACCGAAAAAGACGCTCGGCATTGGCGGTTGTAGCCCGTGCCAACTCATCAACTGCAATCCCACGCAGCCGCGCAACCACCCGGGCCGTTTCGATCAGGAAAGCCGGTTCGTTTACCTTGCCACGGTAAGGCTCGGGAGACATATCGGGGGCGTCTGTTTCCAGCAGCAGATGCTCCAAGGGAAGCTCGGCTGCCACCTGCGGCGCTTTTACCGCGTTGTGGTACGTTACGGTGCCGGCCAGTGAAATGAGCAACCCTTCCTTGATAAAGATGCGAGCCATTTCCGAACTGCCGGAATAGGCGTGCATCACCCCCCCCACTTCCCGTACCCGCTCTTCCCGCAAAATTCGGATACTATCCTCAAAAGCCCGTCGACAATGAATGAGCACCGGAAGCCCCATCCGCACCGCGAGACGCAACTGGCCGCGCAGGGCCCGTACCTGTAGTTCGCGTGACACCCCGCTAAGGGCATAATCGAGCCCGATCTCGCCAATGGCAACCGCACCCTCCGCGTATCGGGCAAGGTCTTCCAGCAGCCTCTCATCATATCGTGCCGCAAGCATCGGGTGGAGACCGAACGCCACAAACATGCCCGCCCTGCCGGCAGCCAGTTGCGCACTACTCTCCCACGATTCCGGAGCGACGCCCGGCACGATGAACCTGCCGACCCCGGCGGCACGGGCCACGCCCAGCACCGCATCGATTTGCGTCGCCAGGGACGGATGATCAAGATGGCAGTGGGTATCGACAAACATGTTCTTCACCAAACCTGTTTCCCATTCCAAGATTATCCACCCCACCGGTGAAGATAGACAGAGAATGCCAGGCGCGGTGCCTACCATGCCGACAGGGCAGGGCAACCCCTTAAACACCGCAGCGCAATTCGACAAAAACCGCCGTGCAGGCACAACTGTTGCCAACGCCTGAACAATAGTACACTGCGGTGGATCGGAGCGTATACAGATTATTTTGATAACAATGTACCATACAACGGCACCGGGAAGTGCCGCAAACGAATCCACATTGACAAAAAATTCGCCGTTAACTATAGTTGGTTCTTTAAGAGTTTCAGCGCAGTGAACCGATTCGGCCTCGACTCAGCAGCTTGTTTGCCTACACAATCCCCGCCCGCCGCACGGAACAATGCATTTTGACATCAACGGGATTCAAGCGACACAAATGAACATACGCGTTTTTATCCACACCGTCCGCCACATCGAAGATAAGCCGGCACACGGCCGTCGGGCTGCAGGGTACAACTGACCGATGGTTTCGGAGATACGGGCCATTGTCTTCGATCTTGACGGAACGCTCTACGTCAATGACGGTTTCGCGGATGAAATCAAGCAGAGCGCTGCGACGTATATCGCCGAAACACAAGGGATACCAACTGACGTTGCCGACACGCTGATCAGCACGACACGGCTAAGACTTTCCCGTGAACAGGGCAGGGAAGCAACCCTCTCCTC
>JAQUHN010000095.1:0-3169 GCA_028683555.1 Geobacteraceae bacterium
AGCGCCATAACAGATCCATTATCGCAGAGACCATGCCAACCAGCTCCACCAGCAAGTAGCTCGTAAATTCATAGAGTTACACCTATTATCACAGAAAAGCAGAGTATTGAGGGGTGCAATCAAGGTTGCGAAGATTCAGCAGGAATATGTTGTGAACACAGATATCTTGAGGGCAATTGAGGTATGTAACAATTTATTACAGGTGTGAAAAGATTTGCTTCAGCACAATGAGTTAGCCCAGCAGGTCTTACTGCTCTCAAAGTGGTCCGACCCAGGGGATTCTGCTGGAATTTACTCACACTGAGTACTCCGGCAGGTACACTCCTGCGAAAAACAGCCAAGCGATCAATGAAGAACAACATAAAATTTTCACTTGAAACTCATTTTGTTTCAGTGAAAGACTTGGTATTGACGAATGGAAAAAAGAATACCGTGACAGGAAGTGTCCCGACAAAGGGATAAAGGAATGATATCGGAACCATGAACGAACCAGGGTTCCGCTGTAGAAACAATGATTTTTGTTGTGTGGCTGGAAATTTTTCTGCAACACTCTCAAAATAAAACTACTGAGAAGCCACCAGCTCGGAAACCGGAAGGCTCACCTGAAACGTAGATCCCCTTCCAAATCGCGATTCGCACTCAATGGAGCCCCCATGATCCTGGATGATGGTATAACAGATGGAAAGTCCTAAGCCGGTCCCACCGGAATTCAGCTTGGTCGAGAAAAACGGGTCAAAGATCTTGTTCTGCACATCTTTTCTCATTCCTATCCCCTCATCCCTTATTTTCAGGACCACCAACCCTTCCGAATCACAATACCTGGTAGAAATAAACACTCCGGAGGTTCGATCCGGAAGAGCCTGCAAGGCATTCATGGTAAGGTTGATTACCACCTGCTCCAACTGCTGAAAACTTCCTTTAACCAAAGGAAGTTTTTTCGACAAGGAGCAGCGGAAGTTGACGGTATATTTCGCCACCTGATTCTGCAGTATCGTCATTGCGGCACGGACAACTTCATTGAGATCAGTCATCCTGTCGCTATGTGGTTTTTCGTCGCGGGCAAAGTCTTTCAGTCCGTTTACGATGTTCTTGATACGGTTTGCCCCCTCTATCAGCCCATCAAGCACCTTCGGAAACAATACTCCGGCTTCCGACAAAGGTATTTTACCAAGACAAACCTCGCCATGGTCAGCAGAATATTCTGAAAGCACTTTGATCACATTCGGCCAAACATCCGCAAGAAATTGAGCATTGGAGAGGATAAAGGTGTTCGGATTGTTGATCTCATGAGCAATCCCCGCAGCAAGGATGCCTATGGATGTCATCCTGTTTGCCTGAAGAAGTTTTGCTTCCATTTTTTTCTTTTCTTCTTCAGTGCGCCTGGCATCGGAAAGGTCCGGCAGCACCCCCATGCTGCCGACGATATTATCTTCCTGGTCACGCAGTACCGCCGAAAAAAGGCATACCGGAATAACCTTGCCGTCTTTCCTCTTCTGCTGCATCTCAAGACCGGTAAAAACCTCTCCTTTGTTAAACCTTCTCAGGTGACGATTGAACTTTTTCATGCCCCCTTTGGGAATGCAGGGGTACTTTCTGCCCAATACTTCCTCAGTTGTCCAGCCAAAAACTCTTTCCGCAGCCGGGTTCCAGATTGTCACGTTGCCGCAGGTATCGATCGCAACAATTGGCAAAGGAGAAGCATTTATGATTGCTTGCAGCTTTTGGTGTGCCTCTTTCAGAGCCACCTCCGCACGCTTGCTTTCGGAAAGGTCCTCCAGAATTCCGAGCGTTCCAATAACCGATCCGCTTTCATCATATAAAGGAGCAGTATAGCTGCGAACCGGGATCAATTCGCTGCTCTTCTTTTTCCGCAGGAATTCCTTTCCTTTGATGATAAAACCATTACTCTGCACATCCATGATACCGGCAGATCCACTTGCCAGGGGTTTCGGGACGAGGGGATACTGACAGCCGATAATTTCCCGTGCCGTATAGCCGAATGTTTTTTCCGCAGCAGGGTTCCAGAGTATCACCTTTGCGGAATTGTCCAGGGCGATGATGGGCAGGGGAGATGCGCGGATAACTGCCTCCAGCATCTGATTGGCTTTTTTCAACGGTCCTTCCGATGATCCCTCGCTGTCGATTTTACGTATGGTTACCGCCACCAACGCCACATTCCCGTCGGCATCGAAGTACGGCGACGCAATCGACTCCACCCGTCCCACTCCCGGGACATGGATTTCCTTCCCGGTCCGCGACCCTGCCGTGAACGCATTTCGGACATGACATTCCTCACAGGGATTCATCTCTACACACTCAGTCCCTTTTCTGCAGTGCAGTAATTTTCCAGGAATCTGTCCACGCTCATGCGCCAGGAGTTCGCTGTTATTTCCGTAGACAATCCGACAGGCACTATCCAGCAGAACGGAAAATTCGTTGAACCGTTCACCTTCGGCAAGGACAAAAGATCCTTTCGAAAAAAGTTTGCCCTTGCCTGTCAATGAGTTATGAATCTCTTCCACGCGGATAGCCTCCTCCCCCACCTTCTTCCCTGAAAGAATCCAGGGAGGATTTCATTGTGCTGCCACCTGAGCAACTCTATCCTATTATGAAGCTGTCACGTCCTTCTCGTCAATGTTTCACCAGAAACCTCGAAATTGCTACTCCGGACTGGGTTGAGACTTCACGGGTCCTCTTGTACGGCGACAGTGCGGAAATGAAGTTCGAGGGGTAATCGTCCGAAGCAGGCGCGTTGTCCATTCCGAGTAAAGAATGGTGACCGATTACAAGAAGCTTCCGGGAAGTTCCAGCCCAAACCTTGCCGACACTTTGCGGATGAAAACTATTTGCAGTAAAGATACATGCAAGATATTTCTGCGACAATACTGAGCTGGCGAAAAAAACGGGGCGGCGGCACCGCCCCCATGACAAAAATATGGAGGGAATATCCCCTCTTTTCAATAGCAGCAATCATGCCGATCACATTGCTGTAAAGTGTATCGCATTATCAACACCTTACCGAAACATTCTCTCCCACCCGCCAGTATCAGCCCTGGTGCATATTTTTCCACTCTAGAGCGCTATTGCGAGATAATCGCATGTAATTGTAACCAGATGGCTTACTGTAAGATATTTTTTAAAAAGCAAAAAATGTCTCATGGCTGCCCGA
>JAQUHN010000095.1:3179-13645 GCA_028683555.1 Geobacteraceae bacterium
AGCCATCAGCTACATACCACGCTTCATTCTCTTATTCAGCGCTTGCCGGGTTATACCCAGCAGAGAGGCCGCTATCCCCTGATTATTCCCGGACCTGTTGAGTGCTTCTTCTATCAGAATTTTCTCCGCCTGTTTCAGGCTGGGAAAGCCGCCGAATACCGCATGCAATGCATCCTTCTCCAGTGTGAAGGCGTCTCTCTCTGGCCGGGAAGCAAGTGACGTCTGCGCTATCACCGCCTGAAAACTCTTCATGGAAAGTACCCCTGAAACATGACGGGCAACGGCATCAATAACCATTGCTTCCAGTTCCCTCACATTGCCGGGAAAATCGTAGGTTGAAAGGAGGGTTGCCAGTTCTGTGGGTGGCTTCGGAGTCTTCTTCTTGAGTAGCGTGGCGGACTTGCGCAGAAAAAACTCCAGCAGCAACGGAATGTCTTCCCGGCGTTCACGAAGGGGAGGAATCAGGACCTGGTGGGCACACAGTCGAAAGTAGAGATCGTTACGAAAAGTCCCGGCTGCAACCATTTCTTTCAACTTCCGATTTGTTGCCGCAACGATGCGGGCAGAGCATTTTTTCGGGAGATCCGAGCCGACCGGATAATATTCCTGCTCCTGCAGCAAGCGTAGCAGCTTGATCTGCGATGATTCCTGCAGATCCCCGATCTCATCAAGGAAAAGAGTTCCCCCGGCAGCCGTTGCGACAAGACCGCTGCGTTCCTGGTCGGCCCCGGTGAAGGCACCCCGCCTGTGGCCGAACAGGGTATCGGAGAACACATGATCATCCAGGCCGGCCGAATTGAGTGCCACAAAACGACCCGGGCATTCACTTACATCATGGATTGAACGGGCTATCAATTCCTTTCCCGTTCCTGTTTCACCACAAACAAGAATCGGCTGGGTAGATCGGGCAATCACTTCACAGTATTGAAAGATTGCCCGCATCTTCTTGCTGGCTGTAGCGATACGGGAAAATGCCGAAGGATTTTCCAGTCGATCATCAAGAAAATGCTGTTTGAGGCAGGAAACCTGTTCCCGCAGATTCTGAATCTCCATCGCCGCCGTCACACTCGAAAGAAGACGGTTTTTCTCCACCGGTTTTACCAGGTAATCGAAAGCGCCTTCCTTCATGCATTCCACGGCCGTTTCCAATTTATCAGCGGCGGTCATGACAATTGTCGGGATATGGGGATACCTGCCCGACAACAAAACAAGGAGTTCCTGCCCGGAAAGATGGGGCATAAAGAGATCCAGCACGATAACAGCAACAGTGTGCCGGGAAAGGAAATCAAGCACCAGGCGACTGTCATTCAATGTCTCAACTTTTCTGAACCCCGCATTACGCAGGATGAGACTGGAACTGAGCAGGATCTGCGGTTCGTCATCTACCAGGAGAATTGACCGATCATTTTCCGGAAGGTTCATAGGTGGTTTCCTTTTAGATTATTCACCATGGCAGCTATTCAGACAGATAAGCACCCCTCAATAACTAGAATTCTTCTCATTTCCTCGTGATAGCGACAATTTCATACCAAAAGCACACTACGATGCTTAAAAAAATGGGCGCTCGCAGCGCCCAACACCGAAAAGGAGGATTTTCGGGACAAATATGAGTTTTCCGTTTTCTTCATAATCCAAAAAATCCATTCATGCTCTGCCGGGAGCGACATAATTCCATGGCGACACTGGCCTTCCACAAGCGTACGATCGTTGCAGGCATTCAGATCCGACGATTAACTGCGTGCCGTGTCTGGGAATGATTAGAAAAAATATGCCCAGCGAGCACCAAAAGTATCGGTACCTGGCCCGTTCTTGACGGAAAAGTCGTTGCGGTATTCGATCATCAGCTGGTTATTGCTGCCAACCATCCAGAACAGGGAAACACCGAGCCCGTGATTGTCCAGTTCATCATCCTGGAGCACACCGGCAATCTTCGTTTCGCCACCATAATTGTAGAAATAATCCAGCGAGACATACCATTGCTTGGTAATGTCGTAACTCAAATGTGTTTCCACTCCCATCACAGGATCCTGCGACTTTTTCACCTGGGTGACACCATTGAAAAAATCATCGTTGTCAGTATAGAATTCTCCGTTTACGATGAAGTCCAGATAAAACTTCTCCCCGAAGCCCTTGACTATCCCTAGTTCCGGCTTAAACGCCCAGCGGTTGTTGCCGAGGTTAAACGACCTGTTTTTGTTGTAATGACCGATCGGCATGGTTATGTAGGGAGAAAACCCCACCCAGAACTTCTCCTTGGGGGCGTTGACAAACCAGAATGTCGCCAGGACCGTCGAATCCGAGAGGCCGGAATCGGAAAAGTCGGCGCCACCGACAGCCGCACCGTCCAGGTGCTGCTCACCAAACAGGATCAGCGCCTGGGGGTCGACGGTCAGGCCACCGTCGCCATACAAGGCATTGCCGATATTCGTGTAATAAACCGGCCTGAAAATACCGATATTTGCATTAAGGTTGAAATCATTACTGGCCTTGTTTCCTTTTGCGAACAAGGTGTTGGCCGAAATGTGCTTGAAATAGGTGCAAAAAAGGAATGTCCCGTCAGGCAAGGGAATATAGTCCCGCGCGTTGGCGCCCCAGGATATGCTGGCAACCGACAAACCAATCAGCAAAACAACAGCAAAAAGCAGTTTTCTCATCACTTCCTTCCTCCAATTGTTATCGAAATTAAAATACATCTACCAGGAGCTTTCTCCCCGAGATTATGGATAAGAAGCGGATTAATCTCGTTGGCACCGCCTTGTTTTGGGGACGGTACAGGTACCGTCCCCATCCATCCGAAATCCCCTTACAGGGACAGGTTTTTACATGGCTTCCTTGTAAAGTCTGACTATGTCGTCGATTTTGATCTTCCGCGGATTAAAGAGACAGCAGATGTCGTTGATGGCATTTTCGGAAAGTAACTGGATATCGCTTTCCTTGACCCCGATTTCCCCCAGACCGGCGGGAATACCCACGTTTTTCGACAACGTTCTAATGGCGTCGACACCTTTTTCCGCTGCTTCCATTGTCGTAAGACCGGCTGTTTTCACACCCATTGCCTCGGCGATATCGGCAAATCTCTGCGGACAGGCGATAAGGTTGAAAGCACAGCCGTGAGGAAGCAGAATGGCATTGCAGACACCATGCGGCTTGTTGAGAAGTGCGCCCGGTTGATGTGCCATGGCGTGAACAATACCGATACCGGCGTTGTTGAATGCCATGCCTGCCAGGTACTCGGCATACGCCATCTTGTCACGGGCTTCAAGGTTGTTGCCGTTGGCAACGGCCTGGGGAAGATAATCTGCAACCAGTTTGATGGCAGCCAGTGCGCATGCATCGGTTACCGGATTAGCCAAGGCAGCCACATAGGCTTCGATTGCATGAGTCAGAGCATCCATGCCGGTCGATGCCGTCAGAGCGGGAGGCATGCCAACCATAAGGACAGGATCGTTGATAGCAATGGTAGGAGTGATTCTGGCTGTTGCGAAAATCATCTTTACATGGATATCGGTATTGGTAATAACGGCAAAACGAGTCATCTCGCTGGCCGTTCCCGCAGTGGTATTGATGGCAATAAACGGGGGCAGCGGCTTGGGTACGGAATCGACTCCTGCAAAGTCACGAATGTCGCCATCATTCGTCGCGACAATCCCGATTCCTTTCGCGCAGTCATGGGAACTGCCGCCACCAAGGCTCACGAGCATGTCACATTTGTTGTCCCGATATGCCGTCAAACCGGCTCGAACATTCAGGTCGGTAGGATTCGGCTCGGCACCGTCATAAATGAACGTTTGAACACCTGACTCTTCCAGGATTTTTTTCATATCTTCAGCCACGCCAAGGGCGGACATGCCCTTGTCAGTTACAAGCAAAGCCTTGGTACCACCAAGAAACTTAGCGGCTGAGCCAAGCTGTTTGACTGCACCGATACCCATTTTGCTAACCGAAGGAATAAAAAAATCAAAAACCTGATCTGCTAATGCCATCTGTACGTCCTCCTCTGATAGTATTTTCACCGAACAAGTCGATGTACATGTTTCCTGCCCGCACCCATGGAATCCAGTCCCATATCCGTAATTCTCCGTCACCCCCTCTCCTGCCACACGATCGGTAAACTTACTGAGACGGAAAAGCATTGCTTCTCCCTTGCCGGCAACGATTACCACTGTCGTTTACGCTCCAAAACACAGCGAAATATGACACAGTGACACATCATCTCATGCAAACAGGATCAGCCATGTGGTGGTGCAGCACCTGTCTTATTCTCATGAATTGCAGTAGCTATGCCGAAATGCCAACTTATAAAATATCGTTTTATTTTGGATGCTTATGGTTTTCAGAACGAAGTGAAAAGCGTGGGGAAGATGTAAAACAAATTGCGCCAAGTAGCAGTCAAACAATAATAAAGCAGTATTTACAGCGAGATAACAGCGTTGTAAAACATTTTTACAGAAGGCAAAAAAGTTTCACCCCTTTGCAGACACAATTCTGATCCGGGCAGTACATCACTTCACAGATTATTTGTTGAGGTCAGCAGGAACTTCAGAATAACGGATTAGTTTAAAGGAACATGCGTGAAGGGATTTCGTACAAGCCTGTGACCGGCGCAGGAAGCAACCAACCACGAAGGATTTAAAATAGTTTCCATCCGGAAACCCGTTAAAATTGTTGGACCTGGGCTGGGTTGGGGCTTCCCCGAAGTCCCAACCCAGCCCGTACCGACACCTTCCGGATAAAAACTGAATACAGAGATCAGGATTTATTCTCTTTCCTGGTCCTGAGTCGCTTATTGAGGGTCTGGCGGGTGAACCCGAGCAGAGATGCGGCAATTCCTTGATTACCCTTGGCAATCTTCAAAGCTTCATCAATGAGATACTCTTCAACCTCCTTGACTTTCGGAAAAGAATTAAGATTCTGGAGCCATGTCGGAAAGCTCTTTGAAAGTGACACTTCCGGCAAAGGCTTCGAATGTGCTGAACCTATAACCTCTTTGAAGCGCTCCATGGAAAGAACACCGGAACCATGCCGGGCAAGAGCATCGAAAACCTGTGCCTTCAGCTCCCGTACATTTCCCGGAAAGCCATAGGTGGCAAGAAGTATCGGCAACTCCGGAGGATAGATAGGTTTCTTCTTTTTAAAAGTGAGCGACGCTTCTTCAAGAAAATGATCGAGCAACAGGGGAATATCTTCGGTGCGCTCCCGAAGGGGGGGAATATGAACCTGGTGGGAACAGAGCCTGAAATACAGGTCATTGCGAAACTTCTTCGCTACTGCCATCTCCCGGAGATCCCTGTTGGTGGCCGCTACGATTCGCGCGTCGCTCACCTGCGGGATATCCGACCCCACGGGATAGTATTCCTGCTCCTGTAGCAGTCTGAGAAGTTTCACCTGGGACCCTTCGGTCAGGTCTCCAATTTCGTCAAGAAACAGGGTCCCGCCGGATGCCTGCACTATGAGACCACTGCGGGCCTGGTCCGCCCCGGTAAAAGCACCCTTTTTGTGTCCGAAAAGGGTATCGGAAAACATGTTATCATCCAGACCAGCAATATTTACGGGAACGAACTTACCTCGTACACCGCTCAAATCGTGAATCGCGCGAGCCACAAGCTCCTTGCCGACTCCGGTGTCACCAATGATGACTACCGGCTGATTTGATTCCGCTATGGCTTCGCAGTACTGGAAAATCGCCGACATCTTGGGACTTGCCGTAATGATCGATGCAAAAGCAGACGGATGCTCGATACGGTTGGTAAGGAGCTGTTCACTCAACCGGGCAACCTGACTTTTCAGGGTGCATATTTCCAAGGCTCTCTTGACACTGGAAATCAGGCGCGAATTCTCTACCGGCTTGACAAGATAATCAAAGGCTCCCGCTTTCATGCAATCAACAGCGGTCTCAACCTCATCGGCAGCCGTCATGACGATAACCGGGATATGCGGGTACTCGCGGCTGATGACGTTGAGCAGATCACGACCCGAAACGTACGGCATGAAAAGGTCGAGAACAATAACACCGATTTCCTCGCGCTCCAGAAGCGCAAGCACCATCCGGCTATCATCCAGAGATCGCACCGCCCTGATTCCGGCAAAGCGGAGCACCGATTCCGATGAAAGCAGGATATGCTGCTCGTCGTCAACAAGCAGCACGGGAAAAGAATTCGTTTTTGTCATGGTCGTTTACCCCCTTTCTTTCGGCTTTTTCGGACAGGAAGCCTGATGAGAAAGGTTGAGCCCTTGCCGGGCTCAGACTCGCATTCAATGATCCCGCCATGTTCCTTCACGATACTGAAACATATGGAAAGCCCAAGCCCGGTCCCCCCGGAGTCCAGCTTGGTGGTAAAGAAGGGGTCGAAAATTGCATTCTGGATCTCCCGCGACATGCCAATCCCCTCATCGCTGACCTTGATAATAATCTGATCGATTGATTCTGCATAGGATGTTGAAATAAAAACCCCGCACTTTTTATCCGGCAGCGATTGCAGAGCGTTCATCGTCAGGTTGACGATGACCTGCTCCAGTTGACGAAAGTTTCCGGTCACAACCGGCAGATTTTCAGCGAGAATGCATTGAAATCTGTCGGTATGCTTCCGAATCTGACTGCGGAGCATGGTAAGTGCGGCATCAATGACTTTATTGACATCCACCGACTGATCGAGGCGTGTCTTTTCCTGCCGGGCAAAATCCTTGAGACTGGTGACAATGGCGTTAATCCGGTGCGAACCCTCCACCAGACCATCAAGCATCTTTGGAATAAACGCACTTGCTTCGGAGAAACGCAGTTTGCCAAGGTAGAACTCGCCATGCTCTTCGGCATAGCGGGACAGAATTCTGCTGAAGTCCGGCCAGATATCCGAGATAAACTGTGCATTGGAAAGAATGAAATTGTTCGGATTATTGATCTCGTGGGCAATTCCGGAAGCAAGGGTACCGATCGCCGCCATCTTGTCCATCTGGCGAAGCCTCTCCTGCATCTTCCTGTTTTCCTCCTCGGCGATTTTTCGTTCAGAGATATCCCGAACCACCGCAAGCACCTTGTATTCCCCCCCAATAACCGCACCTTTCATGTTCACTTCGATCCAGAACAACCTGCCGGAACTGTCCTTTGCCAACCACTCGAACAGATGGGAATTTTCGCGTTTGGTTTTCCGTATCATTTTCATTACATCTTCGTAGGTGTAAGGAGTTTTGCCGGCGCTCAAAGCCTCCACGTTCAGGCGCAACACCTCCTCACGTGTATAGCCGTACATCTCGCACATCTTCCGGTTGACATCCAGCATGTCGCCGTTTTCCGGATCAAAAACAAAGGTTCCATCATTTGCCGCGTCAAAGATAGTGCGGTAATTGGCCTCCGATTCGCGAAGCGCCTCTTGGGCCTGTTTCCTCTCCCTGATGTCGGCCATGATTGCCATATAACCAATAGTTCGGCCGTTCAGGTTCAACATGGGTGCTGTATTGAGGCTCACGTCGATAAGGGTTCCATCCTTGTGCATTCGCTGGGTTTCCAGGAACCGGCACGACTCACCCTCGTTCAGGCTGCGAATGTTCTCAAGAAGTTCTCCATGGCGATCTTCCGAAACGATCGGGTACGGTTTGCCGAGCACCTCCTCCTTTGTCCAGCCGAACATTCTTTCTGCGGCCGGGTTCCAAAGGGTAAGATTTATCTTATAGTCCAGTGCAATGATAGCCAGGGGTGAGGCATTGATAATTTCTTCCAAAACCTGATTCTTCTCTCGCAAGGCATCTTCAGCCTGCCGTCTGGCATTGATATCACGATGGTATTCACCAGCCATGACAACAGTACCAGCTTCGTCGAAAATGGGAAAAGAATGGATTTCCACGTGTCCGGCTTTTGGCTGAAATTTCTCGGTAACCACTGATTTTCCGGTAGCGAAAACCTCTTGAACATGGCACTGTTCGCAAAATGACTTTCTGTCAGGATGATAGAGTTCGTAGCAATAGGGAGGTGGTTTTTTCCTGAGCATCTTCGGACTTACGTCTTCATACTCACCCCGCAGATTGGAGAAAACGATTCTGAAGTTCCTGTCTACGACTGAAACCAGGTCGGGAATTGCCTGAAGAATGCTCCTGAAGAGTTGCTGTGACGAGGAAAAGGATCTTTTTTTCTTATTTTGCGTTTCATGAGCAATTGTCATATCGTTCTTTTCCTGCGCGGTGGGAAACACCCGATAAATTCTGATCTAGGACATTTTTTCAAATGTCGAGACAAATGTATCCCGAAAACGTTTCTCTTGTCAGTATTTTTTCTAACCTCCAGAATAAGTGGAAAAGCTAGAAAAAGGGGAACAGACTGTTTTCTAACATTTACCGACAGTCGGCACCCGGCGCACTCCGTCAGAATATACCGTGCAAGGGACCACCCGGAGCACCAAGTGCATCGACCCGTTGCTCAATCTTGGGGTCGTCCTCGAGAGGCGGCGCGTGATGGGGCTTTCTGCGGGCATCGATGACCAATGGGCCGCGGCAGCCCCAATGTTTGCAGTCAACGAATGCCTTGATGCCGTACAGATCCGTAGCGGGATTTGATCGGGTGAAGGCAACCCAGAGGAAATTATCGAGCGTGCGGGCCGTGAACTCACTGTCATCGACGATGACAATCAGGGGGAAAGAAGAAAGTGAGCCATTCGCTCCGTAAAATGCGCAGAACGCCGCCATGTCCGCAGTAAGGCATTCACGGTATTCGCGGCACTCGGGACCTCGGACCGAAAGTATTCCGGGAAAGCAGATCCTCGGATCGTCAAAGCCAGGTGGAAGGCAAAGATCCCCCGGAAGCGAAGTCGGCAGGGAGCGGATCGCCGGGCCGGTCGCGGCAATGACCACTTTGGAGCCTTCGTTGAGACCTGAGCCGGTGTAATCGAGGGTGTCGATGGTGGTACAGGTCTGAAAATGGAGATCCCGGCGCCAATCCACCCGCTCCAGCATGTGTCGCAGAAAAGAGGCAATGTCTTGGACATCAAGCTCCGGACTATCCTCCCCTGCGGCAAGCAGCAGGTACTTGGCAAGCGACAGTTGTCACTGGCCGAGGATTGCATTGGCAAGGGTTAACAGCTCTCTCGGCTTTCTCTTGCCGCCATAGGGAACATACCGTTCGGAACCGATGGCGAGCAGCAGCGCATGAACACCTGCCGCGTCAACCGCATGGACGGAGTGGACACCCGGTATGACGGACGAAATCAACGGTGCGGTCAGTTCATGAATGAACGCGCCGATCTCGGAGTCCTCCTGGGGCGGCCTTCCCACCGTGGTAAAGGGCCAGATCGCGCCGTGCCGGTGAAATACGCTCTCCACCCTGATCACCGGAAAATCATGGATCAGGCTATAGTAGCCGATATGGTCGCCGAACGGGCCTTCCGGCAGCGTCCGGACCGGGTCCATCTCGCCAACTATGCAGAAATCGGCCTCCGCAGGAATCGGCAGCGCTCCGGGTGGCTGGACCAGGCGCACCCTGCGTCCGCCCAAAAGACCGGCAAAGGCAAGTTCCGGCATACCTTCCGGCAACGGCATAATTGCGGCCAGCGCAAGGGCCGGGGGGCCTCCGATAAAGATGTTTACCTTCAGGGGGATGCCCCGCCGGATAGCTTCATCATGGTGAGCGGCGATTCCGCGATGAATCTGATAGTGAATGCCGATTTCCTGGTCGGGCCGGTAACAACCGCCCGAAAGCTGGATGCGGTACATCCCAAGGTTCGACCGACGCCATCCAGGCGTAGCAGGGCTCTCGGAGTAAACTTGCGGAAGGGTAATAAACGCCCCGCCATCGTCGGGCCATGACTTCAGCTGGGGAAGCGCAGCGATCGTTGTCCTGTTTGCGAGTACCGGAGCGGAACGTATTTTGGCGGGGAAAAGGTGGGAAACATGGAGGGGAAGTACGGCGGAACCGAGCGGGTCCCTTAGAAATGAAAGCGGGTCTTGCTTGAGTTTGGCAATTTTTTCTATCGCCTGCAGGGTATCCCGGAACAGGAAGCGGATCCGACTGCGGCTGCCGAAAAGGTTTGCCAGCATGGGAAATTCACAGCCCTTGATCCCGGTAAAGAGAATCGCCGGCCCGCCGGCCCGGTAGACACGGCGCTGGATGGCGCCCGCCTCCAGAACGGGGTCGATTTCGCGGTCGATGCGGATCAGCTCACCATGACGCTCAAGATCATGAACACATTCCTGCAGATTGCGGTATCCCACGAAAAAGTCTCCGTTTCACAATAAAACCTGGTGAAACTGCCGAACCCTGGAGCTACCAACCCCAGGCAGAAATAGCATCTGGCAGAAGACAAGGCTCAGCCATGATCGGCTCTATCATTGCTGTTGTCACGCCTGTCTCGCTCGCGGACCCTCTTCTGCCATGACGTTACAAAAAGGTAGTAGACAATAAGGAACGGCAGGGTGGTCATGCTCGCTTCAAAGTTCCCTTGATACAACTGGTAGGTCCCGAAGCCAATCACCAGCAGGATAATTAC
>JAQUHN010000096.1 GCA_028683555.1 Geobacteraceae bacterium
GCCTGTACCTGCTGGTTCGCTTTCACGTCAAGAAACTGCTGGAAGCACGGGACGCCGTCGAACGGGAGAAGGCCCATTACCAAGCCATGGTAACGGCAATCGGTGACGGTGTCTCGGTCCAGGATAGCGATTTCCGTATCATCTACCAGAACAGCATTCTCAAGGAGATGACCGGCAACCATGAAGGGAAGCACTGCTTCATGGCCTACGAAGGAAAACCGGAAATATGCAACGACTGCCCGCTCCGCGAGACGTTCCTGGACGGTGAAGTCCACAAAGCGGAACGATGCATCCGTAACGGAGAAAGCGACCGTTTTTTCCAGATAACCGCATCGCCGATACGCGACAGCCAGGGAGCCATTGTTGCCGGCCTTGAAATCGTCCGGGAAATAACCGACCAGAAAAACATGGAGGAACGTGTCACCCAATCGGAGCGAAAATTCAGAATGCTGTTCGACTATGCTCCCGACGCCATTTTCATCCACCTTCCGGAGGGAGGCTTCGTCGAGGCAAACGAGATGGCTACCGAATGGCTCGGCTACCCTCACGAGCAACTGTTGAGCATGCTGCCCGGTGACCTTACGTCACCGGACCGGGCCAGCGGCATTACGGAAAAGATGGATGAAGTTCTCATGCACGGCTCGCTGGTTTTCGAAACCGGCACCGTGGCCAGTAACGGCAGAATCATCCCCACCGAGGTAAAAGCCCGGGTAATCCAGTTCGAAGGACAACAGGCGGTACTCTGCTATTGTCGTGATATTACGGAACGGAAACAATCCGAGAAATCCATCCGTGAAAGCGAACAGCGCTGGCAGTTCGCCCTGGAAGGAAGTGGCGACGGCGTATGGGACTGGGATATCGCTTCGGGGAAAGTTTTTTATTCCGATCGCTGGAAAAGCATCCTTGGTTTCGAACCTGACGACTTCGACGATGACGAGCGCCTCTGGGAAAAACTTGTCCATCCCGATGACCGGGAGTGGGTGGGCAAGGAAATCCAAAGACATCTCCGGGGCGAAACTCCCATGTACATGACCGAGCATCGGCTGCACTGCCGGGACGGCTCGTTCAAATGGATCCTGGACCGGGGAAAGGTTCTGCAACGCGAAGAGGACGGAACTCCCTTGCGGATGGTGGGCACCTACGCGGACATCACCGACCGCAAGCGCATGGAAAACCAGCTTCGCCAAGCGCAGAAGATGGAAGCCGTAGGTGAGCTGGCAAGTGGCATCGCCCACGATTTCAACAACATCCTCACCGCCATTATCGGCAGGATCTACCTGCTGCAGACCAGGCTGGCCGGTAACAGCGCACTGCTCGTCCATGCCGACCAGATAGCTTTTGCCGCGGAAAGAGCGGCGAACCTGACCCAAAGTCTGCTCGCCTTCAGCCGCGAACAGATCATCAATCCGCGGCGGATTCATCTCAACGAAACGGTGAAGAAATCAGCAAAACTGTTCAGTAAACTGGTCCGGGAAGATATCGAGATCAGCATGACCCTGACCGAACCGGATCCCGTAATACTGGCCGATGAAGTACAGATCGAGCAGGTACTCATCAACCTGGTGGCCAATGCCCGCGATGCGATCCCCGGTAACGGCCGGATTCTCATCGCTACCGAAAGCACTTATCTTGACGAACTATTCGTCAATTCCCACGGCTACGGCCGGGTCGGCGACTACGCAATTCTCTCGGTGTCCGACACCGGAACCGGCATGGACCAGAAAACCAGGGAACGGATATTCGAACCCTTTTTTACCACCAAGGAAGTCGGCAAAGGCACCGGACTGGGATTGGCGATCGTCTACGGAACCGTCAAACAGCATAACGGGCACATCAATGTATACAGCGAAATCGGCGTGGGCACGACGATCAAGATCTATCTGCCGCAAATCGAAGCAGACGCCGACCAGGAGGTGCTGGAAAAAACAACACCGACCGCTCCCGGGGGAGGAGTGATTCTGCTGGCCGAAGACGAGGATGCCGTCCGGACATTGATAAAAACCATTCTGCTTGAACAAGGCTACAAGATCATCGAAGCGGAAAACGGCGTCCAGGCCGTGGAACAGTTCCAGCGCCACCGTGACGAAATCAATCTGGTGCTGCTGGACGTCATCATGCCTCGCATGAACGGCAAAGAAGCCTGCGAGGAAATCCTGCGGATCAAATCCGGGACGAAAGTGCTGTTCATGAGCGGCTACACCGGGGACATCCTCGGCCAGCAGGGACTGCTCTCCCAAGGCTACGGACTGATCCAGAAACCGCTCAAGCCGCGGGACATGCTGACAATCGTCCGGGACATGCTCGAACAGGGCAGCACTCTTTCATCTTGACCTTTCGGGTCTCGTTGAGTACTCTCAGCAGGATACCGGATGCTTTTCGAAGGGATAACGTGCGCATCCCGATTAAAAGCGATCACCAGTTCAGACTACGAATGGGAATTCACCATGATCAAGGCATACCTGCACACCGAAGACGCCATAGTTGCACTTACCGTGGAACTAGAGCATCTGGACTCGATGGACACCTCGAACCTTGTCTGGCTCGACCTGATTTCACCGACGCCGGAAGAAAGTATCGCCGTTGAACGGGCAATGAAACTGGAACTGCCGACCCGCCAGGAATCGGAAGAAATCGAGTACAGCTCCCGCTACTGGGAAGACGAAAGCGGGATCTGGATCAATACCTCGTTCCTGGTCAAGGACCAGGGAAAAATCAACAGTGAAACCGTGTCGTTCATCCTGAAAAATTCCTTCCTCACCACGATCCGTTTCAGTGAACTGCGCATCTTCACGGAATTCTCCCGCAAACTGCGCCTGACGCCGCGCGCCTTCCACAGCGGCGGCGACGTCCTGTCCGGCATCCTCGCCATGCGGGTGGACATCGACGCCGACCTGATCGAGCATCTCTCCAAGGAAATCGTCACCATCGGCAGGAAAGACCCGCAGTCGTTCCACGAACCCAGCGAGTTCCTTGAATACATCACATCCTACGAGGACATCAACATCACCTTTCGGGAGAACCTGACCGACAAACAGCGCGTGCTCTCGTCCCTGCTGAAAAGCACCATGATAACGGAAGGCCAGAAAAGGGAGCTTTCCATGATGATGAAGGACGTAAATTCCCTCGTCATCTCGGCCAACTTCAACTTCGAGCGCCTCGACTACCTGCAGAACCTGTTTCTCAACTATATGAGCATGGAGCAGAATAAGGTAATAAAGATCTTCACCGTCATGTCGGTAATCTTCCTGCCGCCGACCCTTATCGCCAGCATCTACGGCATGAACTTCCGCTTTCTCCCCGAACTGGAATGGAAGATGGGCTATCCGGTGGCACTCGGCCTGATCATCCTCTCCGCAATTCTGCCGATCTATATCTTCAAAAAGCGTGGCTGGCTGTAACCCGAAGACACCCCTGCCTCGCCGTTACCCGTGGCTTCCGGAACGGCCTGCTCAGCCTTTCTGGCCATAGGTGGCAAATTTCCCGATCACCCGGTCCATCTCCCCCTCCGGCACAATAACCGGCGTGCCGATACATTTCGCCTGGTAATAAATCTGCGCCACCAGCTCGATTTCCTCGGCCACGGCAAAGGCTGTCGCCAGGTTCGGCCCGACGGTCACCAGACCGTGGTTTGCCAGCAGCACGGCGTTATAACCGCCGATCGTTTCGGCAACCCGTGCGGCAAGTTCCTCGCTGCCGAAGGTGGCATACGGCGCCAGCGGAACTTTCTGCCCGGAAAACGCCACCAGGTAGTGGACGGCCGGGATCTCCCAGTGCAGACAAGCCATTGTCGTGGCATAGACCGAATGGGTATGGACAACCGCCCGAATGTCCGGACGCTGTCGATAGAGGGCAAGGTGGAACCCCAACTCACTGGATGGCTTCCGCGTCCCCTCCACCAGCTTTCCCGCACCATCGACCACCGGCACGTCGTCGGGCGTCATGTCCTCGTATTCGATGCCGCTCGGGCTGATTGCAACGAGGCCCTCGTTACGATCGAAAATGCTCAGGTTGCCACCCGTTCCGGATGTCAGCCGCGCGGCAAGCATCTTCCTGCCGAATCGGACGATCTCGCTTCTTTCATTCTGTAACAGCATGTACTTACTCCCTCCCGATTTGCTGGTTGCTCCAGATAGTCTTCGAGTCCCGTTTTTTTTCATTGCATTTGCTTCCCCCGGTCAGTGCAGTTCCGGCGGCGGCTCCGCAAGCGCGGCAAGCTGCTCGCGCAGTGCCAGAATGTGCTCTCCCCAATACCGGACGGTGTTGAACCAGGGGAAGGTCCGGGGAAACATGGGATCTTCCCAGCGGGCCGCAAGCCAGGCACTGTAGTGAAGCATGCGGAGGGCTCGCAATGCCTCGATCAGCAGCAGTTCCCGGTGACTGAAGTCACAGAACTCGCGGTACCCCTCCATCAGCGACGCCAGTTGAGCATTCCGGCGAGCCGGCTCGCCCGACAGCATCATCCAAAGGTCCTGCACCGCCGGAGCCATGCGTGCATCATCAAAATCGACGAAATGAGGTGCGTCGGACCGCCAGAGGATATTGCCCGCATGGCAGTCGCCGTGAGCCCGGATCAAGCGAACCGGGCCCGCCTCGGCAAACACTGCTTCGATCCCCTGCAGCAGTTGGCAGGTAACCGCCTCATAGCTCGCCCGATACTCATCCGGCATGCAGCGCTCGTTGACCAAGGCCACACTCGCATAGCCAAAGCTTGCCACATCGAGGACCGGTCGGTGTTCGAAAGGACGCAACGCGCCAATACTGTGAATACGGCCCAGCGCATGACCCAGGGTGCACAGGTTGTCGAGGTTGTCGAATTCGGGGGCATGCCCCCCCTGTCGCGGATAGAGGGCAAAACGGAAGCCGTCATGACGGAAAAGACTTTCACCGGCGGCATTGCACCAAGGGGCAACCACCGGCAGTTCATGTTCGGCAAGCTCGAAACAAAAGCCATGTTCCTCAAGAATCTGCGCATCGGTCCATCGTCCGGGACGATAAAATTTGACGATGAGGGGAGCCTCGTCTTCGATGCCCACCTGGTAGACGCGATTTTCATAGCTGTTCAGCGCCAGGGTGCGACAATCGCAGCGAAAACCGCGGCTTTCAACGGCATCCATGATGAAGCCGGGGGTCAGGGTCTGAAACGGGTGCGGACTCTCAGGCATCGGTCCTCTCTTTCACTTCAGCAAATGTATGGTCATGGATTCAATCGTGACCACTACTATACCATCAATACCCTCCGCGACAAAGGAGAACAACCGGTTCGCCCAGGATAGCAGGTTGCTGCGGTAAACAACTCAGCGGAAATTTTCCCCGGAACTTTTTGCCGACCGCCCCTGTCTAAGAGAGCAAACAGGCACAACCCCAGACAGGCAGCCAAGGACAAGGAGGGTACCATGAAAATCATTGCAGTATTGGCATTAGTAGTGGGCATTAGCGGTGTTGCCCAGGCCGGAAACATCGGCAACGACGTGGAAATTCAGATTCGGACCGACAGCGGCAGAACCCTGCCCCTCTATCCGGTAACAGCGGAACATCCGGTGCGCAAGGCCTATGCCGAAGCGGTGAAGGGCGAGAATTACAGCATCGTGGTGAGCAACAGGCTCGGCCGACGCATCGGCATTGTGGTCGCGGTCGACGGCAGAAACATCATTTCCGGCCAGAAATCCTGGCTGCGCAACAGTGAGCGGATGTATATCCTGGAACCGTACCAGTCGGGGGAATTCAACGGCTGGCGGACAGGCAGCGACCGGGTCAACCGGTTCTACTTTACCAGTGCCGCCGATTCCTATGCCGCCTCGTTCCGCGACATATCGGCCATGGGAGTAATAGCCGTGGCGGTCTACCCGGAAGTGCGGCGCTACGACCAGCCATGGTATGGCAGTTCCCAGGAAAGTATCCGTGACAAATCGTCCGGCTCCTCGTCGCCGTCGGCCCGCGCCGAGGGAAAAAGCGCCGGTACCGGCTACGGCAGGGAAGAATATTCTCCTTCGCGGCAGGTGGCTTTCGAACCGGAATCGAGGCCGGTTGAGAAAATTTTCCTGAAATACGAGTGGCGCACCACCCTCTGCAGAAAAGGGATCATCCGCTGCGGCCGGACACCGGAACCCCGCAATCGGATGTGGGACGAAGAAGGTTTCGCCCCGCCTCCGGGATGCTACTGAACCAACACTGCTTGATTTCCAGCAGAGCGGATTTGAATCCCGACACGCAAAACGCCCCGCCTGCGGGGCGTTTCCAGTTTATCGCTCTTTACGTGCAGGCTGGCAACCAGTATGATATGCGGGAAACCCCTCATGAACCTTTCCGAGCGAGGCAGAACCAACCATGGAAAACCTTATCAGTACGCACGGCTACCCGGCACTCTTTCTGCTGAGTTTTCTCGCCTCGACCCTACTCCCGCTAGGCTCGGAATGGCTGCTCGCCACCCTGGTGGTACACGGTCACGACCCGGTGCTGTCCGTGGCGATCGCCACGGCCGGAAACACTTTGGGCGCCTGCACCACCTACTGGATAGGCCTTTACGGCGGTCCGTTCCTCATCGGCAGGATCCTCCGCATCAGCGACGAATCGCGCTGCCGAGCGGAAAATATCTATGGCCGCTACGGCTCCTGGTCGCTGCTCTTCTCTTGGGTTCCTGTGGTGGGGGACCCGCTCTGTCTCGTGGGAGGTGTCCTGCGGGTCAGATTCGTAAAATTTACTGCGCTGGTACTGAGCGGTAAATTGACGCGGTACACCATTGTCAGCATGATTGTCCTGAAGATCCAGGGTTTATGAACATGTAGTTCCCCGCACTTTTTCTTCCCACCGGAATGGTCACGGACGATTGCTGGAAACGCCCAGATGTGCTATCGTCTCTCGTCACCTGAAAAACAGGGTGCCGGTCCTCACAACGAAATAATCAGCCCAGAAGGAGAAGTACCTATGAACTGCTGTCCTTGTGGAAGCGGCGCTTCCTATTCGGATTGCTGCGAACCGATCATCACCGGAGCACAACCCGCCGCAACGGCGGAACAACTCATGCGGGCACGCTATTCGGCCTATACAAAAGTGGCAACAGATTTCATTTTCGAGACCACCCATCCGGATCATCGCCAGGGATATGATCACGAGGGAACAAAGGCATGGGCGGAGAAATCCGAATGGCTCGGCCTCGAAGTCATCGACAGCCGACAGGGCGGCCCGGACGATACCGTCGGCGAGGTGGAATTCATTGCCCGTTTCCGCGAGCAGGGAGCCCTGCGCACCCATCATGAATGCGGTCATTTCAAGCGTGAAAGCGGTCGCTGGTACTTTACCGAAGGCACCATGGTGAAACCAAAGCCGATCGTCGCCGACAAGGTTGGGCGAAATGACCCCTGCCCCTGCGGCAGCGGCCTCAAGTACAAGAAGTGCTGCGGCAAGTGAACAACTGCCCATCCTTTCGCGGTTCCGTACCATTTACCGCTACTCCACAACAGGGGCGTACCGGCTGGCGCGTCCCTGTTGTGTCTTTCACCCGACGCTTCGCAGAAAGACCTCGCCTGCTGCCCCCAATCCTCTGATTGACGTTCAGTACCCTCCTGCTGCTTGACATTCCGCAAACGTAGACTATCTGTCTAAAGAGGGGATACGTCCGCTAAATGCGGATCTGCCCCCGGAACAGGGGGAAAACATGATATTTCTCAGTGCTCCATCACGACTCCGGGCGAACCGCATTTCCTCGCTCTGCCGCCATGTCCCGGTAACCGTCCTGGCCATATTGCTTACCTGGAGTGCCGGCCTGTGCGAACCAGGCGCAACGGAACACAATTCCGAGTGCCTGGTTGATGAACCCTATCATACCCCCCTGGCCGGCGAGGCATACACGACCACGTTTCTGGGCAGGACTATCAATATCCCGTCCCGGAATCGCGAAAATATCCGCTCCCTGACCTTGGGAGCTAACTTCTATGCCCCTGATGTCGGAGGAGACACTGCCCTGCCGATCGCGGCCCTGTACTTCCGCCACCAGTGGCAAAATTGGTGGCTCAGAAGTGTGATCGGGGTATTCGTCAACGAGGTGGACGTTGCCAGAAACATCGGCAGGTTCCAACTCCTCGGCCACTTCGAGAACAATACCGTCCCCTTTGCCGATACCGAGGTAAAGGACGGAAAAGAGGTCAAAACCAGCTCCGTAACCTGGGGAACCGTCGCCGGATGGCTCGGTGCCGGGATCCGGATTCCGGTGGCACCGTCCCAAGCAGACAACGACCTGCGGCTCCAGCTCTATTACCAGGGCGGGTATTTTTACGACAAGCGGACCAGCGACACCGGGCCGAACGTAGTGCTGCCGCCGGACACCTTTTTTCAAGGCCTGCGCTTTCGGGCCCGCTACGACGGTCTGCGCCGCAATATCATGGAACTGCCCCATGATGGATGGGCCGCTGGTGGGGACCTGGAGTATACCTTCAGGAACAAGTGGTCCGACAGTACCTTCGGCAGCCTCGTCTATGCAAAGGACGAAACCAGGGAATATCTGAAGCTGTCCGGGTACCTGATCGGCGCCGCCGGAATTCCCTGGCTGTCGGAACGGCATCGGTTCGTGGGTTACCTGCACGGCGGCGTCTCGCCGGTGGGAAGGCTCGACCGGTTCTCCGCCTTCCGCGCTGGTGGCGGCCCGTTTCCCAACGAAACCGACGACCTGTACCGGCTCCCCTATCCCGGCGCACTGTTCAACGATTTTCCGGTTTCCGATTACGTGGTCGGCACCCTGGAATACCGCTACGAGCTGCTGTTCTTCATGTACCTGCACCTGCGCGCCACCTTTGCCTGGGGAGCCAACCGCCCCGACTACGCTACCTCCGAGGGAGTGCACCTCAAACTAACGTCGGCGGATGGCGAAGCGTTTTCCGCAGGCCTTACCACCGGCTTTTTCTATGACTCGCAGCTCTACCTTGAATATGCCTACGACAACAAGTTCCTGCGCAACGGCACCTCCGGCAGTAGTTTCATGCTGCTCTGGTCCAAAGAGTTTTAGGAAGTCTTCCTGGCAATTGGCACTGCAGAAAATGACGCAGCTTGCGTACCGGAAGTGAAATACCATGAAATCATTATCTTTTGAGAAATTCCTTGCCAGCACCCGTTGCATCCTCGGCGAAGGAGCTGTCATTGAGCGTCTGCGGCGTATCGACGGCATGGAGCTCGATCCGTTTCTGGTCAATTCGGCCTTTCTTTACAATGAAGTGAAACGTGCCGCCTTGGCAGGCATCTGTCGACAGTATCTGGACATCGGACACCATTTCGGCTTGCCGCTCCTCCTGTCAACGCCGACTTGGCGGGCCAGTCGGGAACGGATCGAAGCAGCCGGTTATGGCGGATTTGACGTGAACGGAGACAACTTCCGTTTTATCGACTCGCTGCGAAAAAGCTATGCAGAGTATGCCGAGAAGATCGTCATCTGCGGCCTGATGAGCTGTCGCGGCGATGCCTATCGCCCCACCGAGGCGCTGACGACTGACGAAGCCCGGCATTTCCACGCCTGGCAGGCCGACAAGTTGGCCGCGGCCGGGGTGGATTTCCTGCTTGCCTCCACCCTGCCGGCGTTGAGCGAGGCACGGGGACTTGCTGCTGCTCTCGCCGCAACCGCCACGCCGTACATCATCAGCTTTGTCGTCCGCCCCGAGGGGACGCTGCTGGACGGGAATCCCCTGAAGGACGCCGTAGCAGCCATTGATGGAACCGTCAACCCAAGGCCGTTGGCCTTTATGATCAACTGCACCCATGCCTCGTTTGCCCGGACGGCATTGCTGGATGAAACCAATTCCTCCCCCCTGGTCCGGCAACGGGTTATCGGCCTGCTGGCCAACACCGCCGCCCAGAGTCCCGAAGATCTTGACAACAGCACCAATCTGGTGGAGGAAAAACCGGAAACCTTTGCCGAAGCCGTTGCCGGATTACAGCTGGACCTGGGAATGAAGATTCTGGGGGGATGCTGTGGCACTGACGACCGGCATATCCGTTGCCTGGCCGCACTGCTTGCCCAACAGCAATAACATCCGACACACCCGGCAGCAAACACTCCTGCAACTCCGCTGACATCATGCACAAGGGGCTGGCCATAATTGGCCAGCCCCTTGTTTTATATTACCCTAAACAAACTGCCGTTTCTCGAGTCCTCTTACCCGGCGTACCCACATCATTCTCTGGCGGACATTCCATCGCCCGGCGTTGTTTCTCACGTAAAAGACTAATGATCGTTGCCGGGACTTCCTGTCTCCGGCTGAGGGCGACCGGGAAAATCAGTCCTTGGAAACCGTTACCCGAACCGGGGCAGTCAGCCCCTGGTCGATCATGGGCATCGGCAGCGAAGGCTTGAGCGTGAGGCTCCGCTTGCGGAAGGGACTCCAGAGCAGCTTGAGAATATCCGATTTTTTCATATAGCGGCCGAACCTGCGCAGCAGCCTGATTGTCTGGAGGGGGCGCAGAAAGAGCCGATTGGCAAACAGCAGGAGGTAGCCTTTCATCCTGGTCCGGTTGACAACCTCTCCCGCAAGAATGGTCGGATCGATGTCCGAGCACTTGAACCACTTTTTCCAGTCGCGCACATCATCGATAATCCCCCGCTCGACGTAATCCCGCCACAAGGGAGTACCGCGATAGACGCAGAGGCGATTGAAGCCGAAGGTGTCCAGCTTAAGCCGGGCGGCGAAACGAAAACTCGCTAGGATCTCCGCCTCGGTCTCTTCCGGCGAACCAATCAGGAAAAAACCGTGGATGGTTTCTATACCGTGGCGTTTCGCCTCGCTCACTGCGTGATCGACCTGCGCCAGCGTCTGCATCTTCTTCAGGCGGTCGAGCACCTTCTGGGTGCCGGCTTCTACGCCAAAGGCGAGAAAGTTGCAGTTGGCCTTGGCCATGATCGGAAACTGGTCGATAGCAACCGAATCGGCCCGGCCTTCGCAGCCCCAGGTGAACTGCAGCTTGCGGTCGATGATGCCCTGGCAGATTGCGCTGATGCGTTTGCTGTTCAGCAGAAACTGGTCGTCAGTGAGATAAATCGATCGGTACCCCTCATCGCTCAGTTGCTGCATCTCGCCCAGCACATGCTCGGGAGAACGATGACGCCATCTGCGATCAGCCAGGGAGGGGATGCCGCAGTAGATACATTGATAGGGACAGCCGCGTGAAGTTTGGATGGTGCAGAAGCGTTCCAGGGAGAGAACGGCAGGAACGTCGAGCGGCATGGACTCGATGTAGTCGATCGGCAGACTGCTGCGGTCAGGATAGGGAAACTGGTCGAGGTCTTCGATGATCGGGCGAAGCGGGTTCGCGATGATTTCGCTCCCCGAGCGCCATACCAGTCCGCCGACCTTGCCGGGGGATGCCAGATTTTCCAGGAAGTCCGGCAACAGCTCCTCACCTTCGCCCCTGGCAATGTAGTCTATGGCAGGGGAGTCCGCGAGGATCTCCTTGGCATTAATGGTCGCGAACACTCCACCGACGATAATCGGCGTTTCAGGGGCGGTCTGCTTCAAACGTTGCGCCATGCTGTCGGTGGCGGGATAGGCAGTGGTTGACAGAAACGAGAGCGCTATCACGTCCGGCTGCTCGTCGCGGACCGCTTCGGCGATATGCTCTTCCTTCATCAACGGATGACAGGTATCGAACATCCGCACCTCGTGACCATGTTGCCGAATAATCGGCGCCAGGGTTTCGATGCCGATCGGCGGGAACGCCATCACCTGTACGCGCCCTTCGCTGAATCGTGCCCCCCCCAGTTCAGGCGGCAGAAGCCGACAGAAGTCCTCGTCCCGGACATAAATCAGAAAAACCTTCATAAAGCGGACCCGGTGCTGAAAAGCAGCAACTCATTTGTACAATGCACTAATTTCTCCTTCAGTCGAACGTCGCTGGGCGGCATCCGGCGCGACCAGTATTTCCACGTATGTAAGCTCGGCATCGACACATACTAGCGGGATGCACGTCTCATGTCCAAGGGTGCCCCCCTGTGTCTCAAGGAACGTCAGAACACCGATTACCAACCGGCAATCCTCCTATCGACCCAGCATGTATTCTCTTAACACCGTATCGATGGTACTCCCGCTTTGCTGCGGAAAACCAGAAAGCGGTGGCTAAAGGATTGCGATATCTAAACAAGTTGACAGATTCTAGCCAATCAGGCTCTTACCGGCAAAGGAACGACGTGGAACAATTTTGGTGCGGGAGACCATACGGTCGTGGCGGTGGATGAAGGTTGCCGCATACCTTGGCAGCAGCCTAGGGATGACGGTAGCAGTTGGTTTGGACCCTGTTTGCAACAACAGGTGGAAATGGTTGGCAAGCAAAGCAACAGTTGAAATATCGAGCAGGAAACGGCCCGATCGAGACAGGAAATCGTTTCTGTCGTAGTGCCAATATATACCTTATTGCATCTGAGGGGTAATTTATTTCCTTTTGCGCTGAAAAATGCCATGCAGATCACGCGAAACTGCAGATTGTTTCTTTATGCACATGAGGGGGAATGTCTACAACGTATAGGTTTACCGCAGGCAAAGAGCTGTAACGGTCTTGCATCAGGCAAGGACGGCCAATTTAGCCGACGCTGGCTGACACTTCGTCAGGAAGATGCGCCGGACAGGGCGATCTGAGATCTCTCATGCAGTGAAGATTTTTCGCGGGGATTTTCTTTATGGACAGTAAATGAGAGGATGAAGAAAGATGGCAATACTTCCGGGGTCGGTAATGCTCATCGTTGATATTTTCGGCTACATTCATCCAGGGTAGCCGTCCTGCTTTTTTCCGCAGCATCCCAAATATACTCGGGAGCCGAGAAGGCTCCCGGTTCATTTTCTATCGGACTGCCGTTACGCCTGATGTAGCTCTCATATTCCGCTTCCGCAGCATCGACACATTTATTAAATGAATCCCGGAATTGCTTCTCCTGGGCATACCGCTCCTTTTCCCAGGCAAGTTGCTCCCGCTTCATGTTCGGCAAGGCAAAAACGAAGAAATATGAAACCGACAGGACCAGTACCGTAAGAAGCGCCACAAGATACAGGGTCGGATCGATCTTCTTCCGGTCGTTTGCGGCTTTTTCGGCAGAAATTCCATCGCCTTCTTTCTGGAGTTCTTGCACTTCGTTTGCTGCACCCATGGTCGTACCCGCCTTGCCATAGTCTCCGAATCTCATGCGATTCGCTTTATCAGCATACCCCGGAAATATTTTTTTTCAACATTGCCGGTTTTCCTGCAAAGACGGAACAATATTCCGGTAGCCAGGGATTATTCCCTGCAGGGACAGCACAGTGACGAATCACTCTTTTGTTCGGCGAAGCATATCTTTGATTTCATCAAGGTGGAACACCTGGTAAATGATGATCGCGAAAAGGGTCGAAGTAGCGAGGGGAGACTGGAACAGGGGCTGGTAGGCAGCGGGCAATGCGGCATAGAGTGCCGGAACGAACTGGGTACTCAGACCAAAGATCATAGCGATACCGATGGTATATATCTTCCGTTGATCAAGTGGCTGTTCGAGCATTTCCTTCAGGCCGGTGCAGATCATGATACTCACGGCGAATATCAGCGAAGCCCCCACCACTGGCCGGGGAACCAGGGCAATCAGCATCGAGATCTTGGGAAAGAAGCCGAGG
>JAQUHN010000097.1 GCA_028683555.1 Geobacteraceae bacterium
GATTTAAAAATATTTGACAAAGTCTCCGCTTTCTTCTAGCTTGATGTCGCAATAGCCAGGCGCAATTGATATCGCGCCCCCCATACCACCACCGTACCGCGTTCCTCCCTTTTCTGCCGGCAGTACAATCACCCAGGAGCCTTCATGTCCACGCAAATTCTTCTCTGGAGCGGCTTCGCCGTCCTCATCACCGTAATGATCACCCTCGACCTGGGTGTCTTCAACAAAAAAAGCCATGCGGTTTCTTTCCGGGAAGCATTGACCTGGACGTTGGTCTGGGTAGCCCTTGCCCTTGCCTTCAATGCCGGAATACTCCATTATCTCGGTCCGACCAAGGCGCTGGAATTTCTGACCGGCTACCTGATCGAAGAGTCCCTCTCGGTCGACAACCTTTTTGTCTTTATCCTGATTTTTTCCTATTTTCAGGTCTCCCGCACCTACCAGCCGAAAATTCTGAAATGGGGCATCATCGGCGCACTTGTCATGCGGGCGCTCTTCATCTTCATCGGCATAGAGCTCTTTGAACGCTTTCACTGGATGATCTACCTGTTCGGCGGACTGCTGGTTGTTACCGGGATCAGAATGGCCTTTGGCGGCGAAGAAAAGATCGAGCCGGAAAAAAACCTTCTGGTTCGCCTGACAAGAAAATTTGTTCCCATTACCAAGAGGATTTACGGCGACCGATTTTTCATCCGCCGTAAAGGTGTATTGGCGGCAACTCCGCTACTGCTGACGCTGCTGGTGGTTGAAAGCAGCGACGTGATTTTTGCCATCGACTCGATACCGGCCATCCTGGCGGTCACCAGGGACCCATTCATAGTTTACACCTCCAATGTTTTCGCGATCATGGGACTCAGGTCGCTCTTCTATCTATTAAGCAGCGTAATGGAGATGTTTGCCTATCTGAAGTTGGGAGTTTCCTTCATCCTTGCCTTTGTCGGGGCAAAAATGCTCCTGTCGTCCATCTACCACATCCCCATCTATTTCTCCCTTGGAGTAATTGTCGGAGCACTCGCCATATCGATCATCACGTCAATTACCTTCAGCGCAAAGCAGCAACCAACCAGTAAAAGAAAATAAAACGCCCGCAACGGAGATCCCGTGCCGGGCGTCTCTTCGCCTCCGCAAGTTTTTTAGAACCAGTACGGATTCGCATCACTCAATAGCTGACGCGACCTCCACCCCTACCCGGTCAAGCAGTGCAGAGCGAACGCTGCTGCCGACAAAAAAGCTACTCGGCAGCGGGTGTCTCGAGTTGATGTCATTGTGGCATCATTCCATGCTGTGTTCCGTGCCGTTTTCGCGGGAAGGCTCTCTTCCGGGAAAAATCCTCCGGGCATAAATTTCAAAGATCGAAAGAAACAGCGCCAGTACGATCGGACCGGTCACCACGCCGAGCGGACCAAAGGCAAAGACACCGCCAAGGACGCCCAAGGCAATGACAAACAATGAGAGATGAGCCCTGCCGCTGATGAAAAGGGGCCGGAGGATATTGTCGATCATGCCGACAACGAACATCCCCCAGCAGATGAGAATAACCCCCTTCATCAGATCTCCCTGGGCAATAAGCCAAAGAGCGCCGGGCAGCCAGATCAAGGCGGTTCCAACGAGAGGTACCAGAGCGGCGACCGCCATGAATGCCCCGAACAGTATCGGCGAAGGAAGGCCACTGAACCAGAATCCGAGACCGCCCAAAGCGCCCTGCACGAGGCAGGTCAGCAGAATGCCGTAAATTACCGCTGCAATCACGCGCCTGACCGTTTCCAGCAGGTCTTCGGTCTCAGCCTCTTCCAAGGGCAGTACGGACAGGAAGCGATGGAGAAAGGTTTCGCCATCACGGTAGAGGAAAAAGAGCGTGACAACCATCAGCATCAGCTTGATGATCATAAGGAAGAAGTTCTTGATGATGGCTGTTGAATAGCCGAGAAGAAAGGTGGCAAGCTTTTTCAATGCCGGCAGGACAGTTGTACCGATCTCGATGTCCAGCATATGCAACAGGGGTTGAAACCTATCTATGAAAGGCTTGATAAAGGAATTGCGAGACAGGGCAGTCAGAATATCCGGACCACCTCCGGTGGCGAGTTTTTCGAGATACTCGTAAACCCGGGTGACCTCGCCGCCCAGGAGAAAGACGAACAGGACAAAGGGAAAGACCAGGGTCATGACAACCAGCGGCGTCATGATCGAGGCGGCAATCGTCCCCCTGCCGGGCAGTCGTTTCCGGAGCCTGCTGTAGAGAGGAAAAGTGGAAATACCGATAACACTGGCCCAGCCGAGAGTATCGAAAAACGGGGCCAGAATGCAGTAGACGAGGTAAAGGAAGCCGAGGAGAAAGCACAGGCCCATCAAGGTAAAAAAAAGTCGGCGATCCATGAGGCACTCTCTCTTCCGGCCTTATGGGAGGCCACCCCGACAAAAGGCTATGATAGTTCGGCTTTCAGGATCCTTACTTTCAGAATTGCGGTCTTCGTTACTTCCTCGCAAATCATTTCGAGACCGTCGACCACCAGCTTCTCACCTTGCTCCGGGAACCTGCCGAGCCGGTCAAGTATCAGTCCGGCAAGCGTGTCATAGGGAAGATCCTCTTCCCGCTTGATGGCGAGGAAGTCCTCAAGATCGGAAAGCGAGATCATCGCATCTACGACAATGCTGCCATCCGCCAGCCGTTGCACCCTGCCAGGTTCGCCCACATCATGCTCGTCCTCAATTTCACCGACCAGCTCCTCCAGCAGATCCTCGGTGGTGACCAGCCCGCTGATGCCGCCGTACTCATCGACTACCATGGCCATATGAATCCGTTTCCGTTGCATCTCTTTCAACAGATTATTGACCTTCTTCGACTCTGGCACATACAAAGGTGGACGAATGATGGTTTGAATATCGAAGGTCGGTTCCTGTACCATCCGGCCGAGAAAATCCTTGCCATGGATAAATCCGACCATCTCTTCGATGGAGCCCCGATACACCGGGTAACGCGTGTACTTATTATCAAGAACCGTCTGCAACATCTGTTCGAGCGGTGTATCCAGGTTGATGCCGACAACCCTTGTGCGGGGCACCATCACTTCCCGCACACAGGTGTGGGTAAAATCGAATATGTTTTCGATAAATTCCCGCTCCGCAGCACTGAAGACGCCTGTTTCATGCCCTTCCTGAACAATATGCTCGACTTCTTCCCGAGTGATGAACGCCTGCCCTCCTTCGGCTTTGATCCCCATAAGGGAGAGAACAGCCCGATTGGAGGCGGCAAGAAAACTCACTGCAACGGACCCGGCGGTGGCAAGAAACTGAATAGGTTTCGCCACCCGAAGCGACATGGAATCAGCATACTGGAGGCCAACCGTTTTCGGCACCAGTTCACCGAATATCAGGGAAAAATAGGCAATCAGGACAACAACCGCTGAAATGGCCAGGGGTTCGGCTGCATGACGCATGAATTCGAAGGGAGCAGCAAGAAAAAGCGGCTTGAGATATTGGATAGCCGCGGCGCCGCCGACCGCTGAAGCCATGGTGCCTACCAGGGTGACACCGATCTGGACCGTTGCCAGAAAACGGTGCGGGTCATCCTGGAGGGAATCGACAATTTTCGCCTTGACGTCACCATTTGCAACCAGTTGGGCAATCCTGCTTTTGCGAGCCGAGAGTATGGCAAGTTCCGATCCGGAAAAAAATCCGTTTGCCAGAATCAGCAGAAACACCAGGATTAATTCCAACCACACAGAATCCAAACCAGCCTCCTTGCAGCAGCGCTGCGCCGGCAGCGGGTAAACATGCCGGCAATTCGCGAAATCATATCAACCAACAGGGACTGTTCGTTCAGAAAATTCCCTCAAGAAGTTCCAGGCAGGCATCGTCCTTGTTCAAGGTATAGAGATGCACCCCCGGAGCCCCACCTTCGAGAAGGCCCAGGATCTGCTTGCGCGCATGGCGTATGCCGAGAATCTTGACCGCATCCGATCCGCCCTTTGCATCAGCCGCTTCCAGGTCCCGGAGAAAGTCGGGAGGTATGGTTGCGCCACACTAAGAAAGAACTTTCTGGATAACCTTGAGACTGAAAATGGGCATGACACCGGGGATAATGGGTTTATTTATACCAAGCTGCCGTGCCCGCCGGACGAAATCCCAATAATAACTATTATCGAAAAAGAGCTGGGTGACGATGAAATCACTTCCTTTATCGACCTTGAGCTTGAGCGCCTGCAGATCCTTGTCCAGAGAGGTTGCCTCGGGATGCCCCTCCGGATAGCCGGCCACGCCGATCCCCATTGACGGATAGTGTTTCCTGACAAAAGAAACGAGGTCTGAAGCAAAGGTAAAATCCTTCGAAGCTACCACCTCGACCCCAGCGTCCTGCGGTGGATCGCCGCGCAAAGCGAGTATATTATCAACTCCGACCATCGTCAGATCGTGCAGAAAAGAAAGGATCGTCTGCTCCGTGGCGCCGACACAGGTAAGATGCGCCATCGGCTCAAGGGAAAACTCCCGTTTCATGCGGGTAACGATCTCCATGGTATTGTCGCGGGTGCTCCCGCCTGCGCCATAGGTAACGGATACGAAGAGCGGATTCACAGCACGGAGCTTTTCGACAACCTGGAAAAACACCGGCCAGTCGGACCGGTTTTTCGGAGGAAAAAACTCCAGGGAAAGAAACTGCTTCCCGGGAAGTATACGTTCAGCGATACGCACGAAATTCTCCTTTAAAAGACTCCTCCGGAGAGGATTGTTGCTGATCCTGAAAAATCAAAGCCAGCGCAATGAAAACAAACCGCAAGTCAAGCAAAAGATATCTTCACAAGCGAAGCATTGAGCACGTGAAGTTACGATCAAATTTTATAACACGGGGACCTGATATTTGCAAGGGACGCCCGTCACCGTAAAAGTGCAGAGGTAGCGGTTCCACAGCGTACGAAAGTATGGTACATATATATATGCAACTGCACAGCCGGGAAGTCCGGGAAACCGCCGGGCCGACACTACCCGCCCACACCGAAACGGAAGGTTGATCACAATGTCCGAAACGCTTACACTCATCGACACTCACGCGCACCTCGACGGCAAGGAGTTTCAGGCAGACTTCGACGCAATGCTCGAGCGGGCCGCAACAGCAGGCGTCAACCGCTTTATTTCCGTCGGCGCCGATATCGAATCCAGCAGAAAATCCTGCGAACTCACCCGTCACCATGACGGAATCTTCTCTGCCGTTGGCGTTCATCCCCATGATGCAGAGCGCGTCACCGAAAAATGCTATGACATCATCCGCCAACTGGCAGCGGAAACACCAAAAAACGTTGCCATCGGCGAAATTGGCCTGGACTTCTACCGTGACCGCTCCCCTCGCCATACCCAGGAGATCGTTTTCCGCCGCTTTCTCATTTTGGCAGCGGAACTTTCCCTGCCGGTCATCATTCATGACCGTGATGCCTACGAACAGGTCCTGCGAATAGTAAGGGAAGAAAAATCGCGTGGCATACGGGGCGTTTTTCACTGCTTTTCCGGTGACCTGGAAATGGCCCGGCAATGCGTGGACCTGGGATTTTACCTGTCAATTCCCGGCACCGTCACCTTTCCGTCCAACGACCAACTGCGAACCGTGGTTCGCGGCATCAAGATGGACAACCTCCTGCTGGAGACCGATTGCCCCTACCTGTCACCGGTACCGTACCGGGGCAAGCGCAATGAACCATCCCATCTGAGAATTACCGCGGAAAAGGTCGCTGAACTGAAGGGACTTTCCCTGGAGGATGTGGCGCGCATCACAACACGAAATGCAGAAACCCTGTTCGGCATGGGACGGAAAGAGCAGCAGGCCGCCATCGCCTACAAGATTCGGAACTCGCTTTACCTGAACATCACCAACCGCTGCTCGAATCGCTGTACTTTCTGCGCCAAATTCACCGACTTCTTTGTCAAGGGACACTTCCTTAAACTGGACCACGAACCGTCCGCCAACGAGGTAATGGCCGCCATCGGCGACCCTACCGGCTACGACGAGATCGTTTTCTGTGGCTACGGCGAACCGCTGCTGCGCCTTGATCTCGTCCGTGAAGTAGCCGACCGACTAAAAAAGATGGGCTGCCGCATCAGGATCAATACTGACGGCCAGGCCAACCTGGTCCATGGTCGCAACATCCTGCCGGAACTCGCCGGCCTGGTTGACACGATCTCCGTCAGCCTCAATGCCGCGGATCCCGAATCCTACAACCGGCTCTGTGTCACGCCATTTGGTGAATCAGGCTTTACCGGCGTCTGTGAATTTCTCGTCGAAGCGAAAAAACACATCCCCACGGTAGTTGCCTCCGCGGTTACCGTTCCCGGCCTCGATATTGAAGCGGTACGCCGCCTGGCAGAGTCCCTCGGTGTCATTTTTCGCGAAAGGGAGTACGCAGATGTCGGCTAAGTCGCCAGTCGCTTCCGGCAGCAACGACACCACCACGGACGTCCGCAGCGGAAGAGCCGATGTCATCGGACTCTGTCTCGGCGCCAGCACAATAACCATTGCCCGGAGGAAGGGCGACCGACTCTGCTATTCACAAGTTCGGCATGAAGGCAAGGTTAGTGTGGTACTGCGCCAACTCCTCGAGGCAGCCCTTCCCGCCCGGGTCGGCATAACCGGCCGAGCCTTCCGCAGCCTGATAACCGTACCGACCCTCTCGGAGCCGGAAGCAGTTGAACGTGCATACGAGTATCTACGTTCCTCCTGCCCAGATATTGACTGCATCGTATCTGCCGGAGGAGAAACCTTCATTGCCTATTTCCTCGACCGCAACGGCCGGATTCGCTCCGTACAGACCGGCAACAAGTGCGCCTCCGGCACCGGCGAGTTCTTCCTTCAACAGATTCAGCGGATGGACATTGATATTGAGGAAGCGATCAGCCAGGCCGTCGACACCGACCCGTACCCCGTTGCCGGCCGCTGCTCGGTATTCTGCAAATCGGACTGTACCCACGCCCTTAACAAGGGAATAGCGAAAGGACGTATCAGCGCCGGCCTCTGCCGGATGATGGCCGGAAAAATCATCGAGATCCTGAAAAAGAACCGGCCGGAGCGAATTCTGGTCACGGGCGGCGTGTCGGCAAATACGGTAGTGCTCGACTTTCTCCGAAAAAGTTACCCGAATGCCGTGACGCTCCCCGAATCACCCTATTTCGAGGCTCTCGGTGCCCTGATCTGGGCGGAACAGAACGGTCCCCAGCTGACCACGACAGAAAACCTTATCTCCTCATCCCACACCTCGTTCACCATGCTCCCCGGACTGAAGGACGGCGTGGCGAAGGTCACCTTCAACGCCATGGAACGCAGCCAATTCCACGGCGGCGAGTATATTCTCGGACTTGATGTGGGAAGCACGACAACCAAGGCCATTCTGCTCAGGACAGACTCCTGCGCCATAACCGCGGGAGTCTACCTGCGCACCTCGGGAGACCCCGTCGCGGCCAGCAGACGCTGTTACCGGGAGCTGCTGAACCAGATCCCGGCGGGGACCACGCCGAACATCGTCGGCCTGGGAACCACCGGTAGCGGCAGACAGATCGCCGGACTCCATGCCCAGACCCCCGGGGTAATCAACGAAATTGTAGCCCACGCAGCAGCAGCGGTTTTCTTTGATCCGGACGTCGAAACAATTTTCGAAATCGGCGGACAGGACGCAAAGTATACCTTTATCACCAACCGGGTAGCGAGCGATTATGCCATGAACGAAGCCTGTTCGGCAGGCACCGGCTCTTTTCTCGAAGAGGCCTGCCGTGAATCGCTCGGCATAGCCACCGAAGAGATCGAGGCGATCGCCCTCCGCTCCAGGTCGGCGCCGAACTTCAGCGACCAGTGCTCGGCCTTCATCAGCAGCGATATCAAGACGGCAGTCCAGGAAGGAACGCCGAAAGAAGATATCATTGCAGGTCTGGTCTACTCGGTATGCCAGAACTACCTGAACAGGGTCAAGGGAGCACGACCGGTCGGCAAGAAAATATTCATGCAGGGCGGGGTCTGCTACAATCGCTCGGTACCGGCAGCCATGGCAGCTCTGTGCGGCCAGCAAATCATCGTCCCCCCCGAACCGGGTCTCATGGGCGCCTTCGGTGTGGCCCTGGAAATGAAACGGAAATTCGATTCAGGGGTTCTGGAAAAAAGCACCTTCAACCTTCAGGACCTGGCCGATCGCGACGTGGTCTACCAGGAGCCGTTCATCTGCAGCGGCGGCAGGGAAAAGTGCGACCGGAAATGCTCCATCGCCCGAATCGAGGTAAACGGCACAGTGTACCCGTTCGGCGGCGCCTGCGATCTGCACAACAACCTTCACCGGAACAAACGGCTGAAAAACGAAGGAATGGACCTGGTAAAGCTCCGCGAGGACCTGGTGTTCCGTAAATACGCTCCCCGTTTTAGCAAAAATCGCGGCGCCATTACCGTCGGCATCCCTGCTTCGCTGCTGACCAACACCCTCTATCCTTTCTATGCAACCTTCTTCAGCCATCTGGGCGTGCACGTGGTACCGGGCACGACTCCTGATCCGGAGGGCATGGAGTCTCCCGGAGCTGCCTTCTGCTTTCCGGTGCTCCTCAGCCATGCCTTGGTCCAGGGTCTCCTGCAGCAGGATGTTGATTATATTTTCATTCCCCAGGTAAAGAGTCTCGTTCTCGAAACCAGCAACGAGTCGAACTGCACCTGCCCCCTAGTCCAGGCGGAGCCATACTATCTGCAGGCGGCATTTTTCGAATCACTGCAGCCAAAGCTCCTTTCGGAAGTTTTCGAATTCGACAATCCCGAGCGTCTCTGCCGGGCGTTCAGCACGATCGCCGAACAACTGGGATTTTCCAGCAAGAAAGCCCTCGCGGCATTTAACGAAGCTACCCGCGTCTTCGATGCAATGCGTACCGAAATGCATGATATAGGCCGGGAATTTCTTGCCAACCTGCGGCCGGACGAAAACGCCATCGTTCTGTTCGGCCGGCCATACAATGCCTTCAGCAGACTAGTCAACATGGGCATTCCGCACAAATTCGCCAGCCGCGGCTACCGGGTACTGCCCCACGATTTTCTGCCTCTTGAAGAACTGGGCGAGACAACGGTAAGCCGAATGTTCTGGGCAACCGGCCAGGGAATCCTGCAGGCAGCAAACCACGTCCGGTCAAAAGCCAACCTTTTCGGCGTTTTCATCACCAATTTCAGCTGCGGTCCGGATTCCTTCATTACCGGCTATTTTCGCGATCTCATGGGACGAAAACCATCTCTTACCCTTGAGATCGACGATCACACCGCCGATGCGGGAGTCGATACCCGCATCGAGGCATTTCTCGACGTTATCAGAGGTTACCGGGAACTGCAGCTCGACAATCATGCACCAGCGGACTTCATCCCGGCCCGTATGACAACCGTCAAGGGCAGTCACGTCATTGAAACCGATGATGGCAAGCTGCACCGGATAACCGACCCGGAAGTCCACCTCATCATTCCCTCGATGGGCGACACGATAGCCCAATGCCTCGCTGCGGCCATGCGCTACACCGGCATCAATGCAACCGCCCTCGACCCGCCCGGCCAGAAAGAGCTCACCCTCGGCAAAGGACACGCCACCTGCAAGGAATGCCTGCCGCTCATCCTGACCACCGGATCCCTGGTGAAATACCTTGACGAATCCCGCCAGCAAGGAGAGATCATTGCCTACTTCATGCCGGAAACGGACGGACCGTGCCGTTTCGGGCAGTACAATGTCTTCATGAAGAACTATATCCGCAAGAACAGGATTCCGGATGTCGCCCTCTTCACCCTGTCCTCCAACGATGGCTACGACGGCATGCCACCCGGGCTTGCACGACGCGCCTGGCTCGGTCTTTCCATCGGCGACGGGCTCGAAGAAGTGCGAGCGGGAATCCTTACCCTGGCGGAAAACCGGCAGGATGCACTCGCCGCCTTCAACCGCGCCTGCGAAAGAATAATCGGCAGCATTGCCAACGATCGCTACAATGACTTGATGAGTACTATCAAGGAAGAGATGGCTGGGCTGGCCCCGCTGCGGAAAAAATTACAGTTGGACGAGGTGACCCGCATTGCCCTGGTGGGTGAAATCTTCGTACGGCGGGACGACTTCTCGCGGCAGCACCTGGTTGAAAGGCTGGCAGACAAGGGAATCCTGGTGAGGACCGCACCGGTCACCGAGTGGCTGCACTATACCGACTACTGCGTCGGGGCGGGACTGAACGGCCCCATTTCCCTGAAAAAGCGATTGGCACTGATGCTGAAGAAAATGGTCATGGGTAAGGATGAACGGCGCATCGCCCGGTATCTGGCCGCATCCGGCTTCCATGACGGCCACCCGGTCGACATGAAACACCTCATGACCAAAGGAGCAGCCCTCATCCACCCGAAACTGACCGGCGAGGCAATCCTCACCGTTAGTTCAACTATCACCGATATTGGCGACGAAAGTCACGGGGTAATCAGCATCGGCCCATTTGGCTGCATGCCGTGCCGCATTGCGGAATCGATACTCTCCTACCGTCTCGCAGAGGAAAAGGCACACTTTTCACGTTCGCGAGGAAAATTCTGGGCCAGCAACAGGGAATCCCTTCATCTGCCCTTCCTGGCTATCGAAAGCGACGGCACACCCTTCTCCCAACTGGTGAAGACCCGGCTGGAAAGTCTTTTGCTATCGGCGAACCGCCTCAAGGAGGACTTGGGAAAGACCTGAATTCCTCGGCCAGGCAGGGAAAGTACTATATTTCAGAACTCCTTAACGAGCAACTCAGCTGTCCCTTTTCGAGTCGAACACTGATCGGTGCGGGCCGGGTGTCCGACCGCCACGACCGCCATTAATTCAAGATTCTCCGAAAGGTCGAGCGATTCCCTTACGGCAACGGCGTTTTTCAGAATTTCTCCGAGCCATACCGCACCGAGTCCCATGGCGTGGGCCGCCAGCAGCATGTTCTGCAGACAGGCGCCGACCGCCTGATGGTCCTTAGTAGCGTTATACATGGCACTATGATCGACAAACACCGCAACGGCCACCGGAGCCTGCTCCAGGATCCGGTGGTAATGGGTCAGTTTCGCCAAATCACCACGCCTGCCGTTGTCCCTGACAACGACAAATCTCCACGGCTGATTGTTGAGCCCGGAGGGGGCCCAGGAACCGGCCTTCAGAATCTCCATCACCTGTTCGCCGCTCACCGGTTGGTCGGTAAAATCCCGCACGCTCCTGCGGTTATAGATTGCCTCGAAAACTTCCATGGTGCATAACCTCCTGTTTCTTGGCTCGTGATCTGCTGCCGAGCCTTGCAAAACCAGCTCTGACTGTTACTATTCACAATGTCCTGTGGCCGTTTTGCCCCGGCAACAGCCGAGCCCCAACGGGTTGTCCCTCAACACCGCGCCGCTAGCGGCCGGTACGGTACAGCGCGGTCTTCAATCCTTGTAAACGTACCACGGAAAGCCGACAATGAAAACAGTCCTGGTATTCCCACCCTTCTACCATCCATCACTCTACAACCTGCCACCGCTGGGGCTGGTCAATCTCGCTACGGTTCTCCGGCATGCGGGTCATGATGTCTCGGTCCTCGATCTGGTTCTTGCCGTTCGCCGCAACGAGCTTCCGATGCAACAATCCATCTATCAGGATGCGGCGCGCATGGTCATTCGGCAGGAACCGGACCTTGTCGGATTTTCCGTTCAATGCGCCACGTTCCCGGCAGTGATCAGGATTACAGAACTGCTCAGGAAAATGCGACCTGGACTGAAGATCGTGCTCGGTGGACATGACGTATCTTTTGTCGACCAACTGACCCTCGAGAGATTTCCCTGGATTGACGCGGTGGTTCGGGCAGAAGGCGAGATCACCTTCCGCGAACTGGCCAACGCATATGCCGAAGGAAGCATCCCGGAAGGCATCGAAGGCGTCACCTGGCGAGACGGACCGCGAGTCATCCGAAACCGGGATCGAGGTCTGGTCGACTGTCTCGATGATCTGCCGCTCCCCGACTACTCTTTTGTTGCCCCCCTCGACGTATACCGCGATGCCTGCGGCATTCCCCGCAGTATCGCCATTCTCGAAGTGGGCCGGGGCTGCCCGCACCAGTGCGTCTATTGCTCGGAATCGGTCATGTGGCGGCGGCGCTCACGCACCTTCTCCATATCCCGTATCGTTGGGGAAATGCATCAGTTGCGGGACCGTTTCGGCGCGGAGTGTTTTCTGCTGGCCTATGACCAGTTCACGGCAAATCGGCGCTTCGTGGAAAACTTCTGCAGTCGGGTGCTTGAGGAAGGGCTGCATGATACGCCGTGGTATTGCATCTCGCGGCTTGATTCCATGGACCCTTCGCTGTTGCGCCTGATGCGGCAGGCAGGATGCGAATCCATGTGCTACGGGATCGATTCCGGCTCGCAACGGACCCTCGCCTTTATCCGCAAACAAATCGACGAAAACATCCTCTACCAACGGGTTAGGGAAACCACCGACGAGGGGATGGTACCTACGCTGAGTTTCGTTATCGGCTTTCCCGAGGAAGAGCGGGAAGATATCGACAAAACACTCACCCTTGCGCTAAAAACGGGCATCCAGGGCAACAGCAACCCGCTGCTCCAGTTGCCTACCGTGCTACCGGGGACCGAACTGTACCGCTGCTACGGCAACCGGCTGGTGCGGGAAGCGGACACCTACTTTTCGCTCGGCCTGGAGTTCGATAACGGTCACCGTCTTACGGAAGATACCCGGCTCATCGAGTCGGAGCCGCTGCTCTTCAGCAGTTTCTATAACCTGACCTGCGCCGGAGTCTCCCTGGCGGAGTTGAACGGCATCGCGGCATATTTCCCGCTTATCATCAATCTCTACCCGAAATCCTTCCTGCTCCTTACCTTGGCAACGGGCGACTCGGTCAGCTGTCTGTTCGGCCGATTCCTCCGGCAGGTTCAAATCAGCGAAAGACACGCAACCATAAAACTCAGTCCGGAGGAGTGCCGTCAACATCTTCCCGCCTTTGCCACAAACTCCCTTAAAGAGGCGGGGGTCACTTCATGGCATCACATTCCCGACATCATAGACTACGAAACTATTTTCCTTGAACTGGGAATAACGCCGCGCAACAATTCACCGGCAACCGCGGACCTGTGCTGCCTTGATCACTACTTTCCGCTACGGAACGAATCGATTGTGATCCGCGAATACAGCTGGAACCTTCCCGACATCATCAACGACCTGAAGGATGGCAGATACCGGGATGACTATCAACAGGAAGCGACCGTAATCGCAGCCATCAGGAAGAATGGCGGTATAGAAGTAACGGAAATCAACGATTTCGGCCGAGACATGCTCCAGTTGAGCGATGGCACAACCCCGATCGAAGAAATAGCCGATGCTCTCAAGCAACGGTACGGCCAAGCAATGAATGCTGGAGACTTCCTCGCCGAATGCCGTGCGGCACTTGCAGAGCTGGTGGAAATGTAATTGGTTGAACGGAGCTGACGAAACGCATCACGGAGGGAAAAAGTATACGGCAGGAGCTTGCTATTCTTGAAAAACACGTCTTACTTTAAATTTATA
>JAQUHN010000098.1 GCA_028683555.1 Geobacteraceae bacterium
TAAAAAAACAGCGGAATCCATATTTTAGCGCCTTTGAAACAAATTGTTCATAGGCAAACCACTGGTTTGCGGGGATATCCGGCGGGCTCTTTTTCTTAAGATGAAGAATTGATCTCCAGAGTCTGGGGATTTTCATTGAAGTGGCGTGAGGCAATGACCCACGGCGGCAGATTGCAATGATTATAGGAAATGGTCATAGGGAATAGTTAAGGCATCTCATCGAATATGCCTATTGTTAGGCTAAAGAAACTTAACCGTTTCCGGATGAAAACTAAATCACTTTCGCCAATTCAATCAGCGTTGCCGCAATCGGCCCGGGGGCAGAATACACATCGATCCCCAGCTGCTCCAGTTCCATCTGCGGCGCCTGTCCGATCTGCGCGCAGACTACGGCCCGGCAGCCTTGCAGTGCCTCGGCGGTGGCCTTGAGAACCGGTTTCCGCAAACCGTGATCAGGGTCGTCCGAGCAGTATTTTTCTACCTTCTTCTCCCCCTGCAATGAAACGGTATCGCCATCCACCTCATAAATATAAAAGAGATCCGCATGACCGAAGTGCTCATTGATCTCCTTCCCATCCCGCGAAGCTACAGCAATCAGCATTACTTCCTCCTTATCTGCCAGGTAAGAGCCAAGGGGTGAGCTGAGGGGAGAAGAAACTCGACACCGGAACCATCTCAGCACCGATTTTCTTCTCCCCTGCGAGACTCACGTTCAGGTCTTGCCCACCACCGGCATCTTACTTCTCACATTCCGCGGTTATTACAACTGAACCGGTGCAAAGGTAAACGACTTTTTCGCACAGGTTCTGCCACAGGCCATACAGCCGATGCAATTGCCGGGATTCTCGACCTTCATGAACATTTTCGCCGAATCGTCCTCGTCAACTTCCTCAAACGTAAGCACATCGTGGGCACAAACTTTGTAGCAGCGTCCACAACCGATGCAGGTTTCTTCATCGATGGACACGATGAATTCAGGGGTCCACTCTCTCTTGTCTCTCGTTAATCCGGTAATATACGCCATCGAACTATTCCTCCATGTATTTTTTTTGGGTCGGGTTTTACCCTGCCCGGGGTAAAGCCGGTACTAGCAGTGCTATTTTCTTCAGTCTTCCATAAAAGAGGGGATGTTTCCCTTGTTCATAGCCTTCTTCAGCCAGGGCGGCGGATTGCCGCGAAGAACCTCCTGAAGCTTCTCCACCACTTCCAGCAGATTTGTTTCCTTGCCCGTTTTCATCGGATGAATCTTGCTGGCGACGACTTTTGCCGCTGCCGGACCACCGATTTGCATGGTATAGACGATGGCACAGCCCACCAGCGCGGCAACACGTGCGGCAATTTTGTCCTCTTCGTCTTCGTCTGGAGTTCCCACCTCGACCGTCTCCAGAAAATGCGCCTCGTCCGGCCCCACTTCCCAGATCTGGAAATTCTCCGTCATGCCGAAATGCTGGTCTATCATCTCACCCGTCGAACTGGTAAACGCTACTTTCATAAGTCACCCCTTTGTCATCCACAGATTGCACGGATTTCTCGTCAACAGATATGGTATTTCAGAAGGAGTCATCCACCGATAAACGGCTTCCAGGTTTTTCTTTAATCTGTGTAATCTGCGGATTTCCCGTTTTTTAGTTATGCGCCAGCTTCTGCGCCTCTTTGGCATTCGCCTGAAAAATATTCGCCGTCTCGAACAACAGGTTCATGGTTCCCTTATACCCCACCCACATTTTCTGGTGAGCGCCGAGGCGGTCGAATACCGGCAAACCGGCGCGCAGATGTGGAATGCCGCCCATCTTCGCCGCGGCCTGACGTCCGTTGCTATTGGCCACCAGCAGACTACTGTCGGCAAGAACTCCTTCCAAGTCTTCCAGATCGCCGACATAGACGTTCTCCGCCGGCAGCGCATCAAGCCCGCGAACCCTGGTAGCGGACAACGCTGACTGAATCCGGCACCCCATGCCGGCCAGGAAATTCATCATGACCTTCAGCAGGTCGCCCTCCAGGGCAAGGGTGATCCGCTTGTTGCCGAACTGGTAGTGGGAATCGACCATGGCATCCATCAACCGGCTCCGCTGGCGGCGAAATTTCTCCGGCAGCGGCCGTCCTGAAATAGCAGCCAGGGTTTCCATGAACAGGTCCACCTCGGCAAATCCGGTGATGGAAGTAAAACCGTACGCCGGGATATCAAGCCGCTCGGTGAGCTTGCGTGCCGCCTTGGCCAGGGAGTCGCCGATATAGAGAGTGGCGGCACTCCGTCCCGCCTGCCGTATCCGATCAACCGGTATCCCGCCCACCGACAGGGCGGAAACGGTATCGTCCACATGGCCGTCCAAGGCACAGGAGATGTCAGGAATAACCACCGGGTCGAGACCAAAGGCTTCGCAGAGCTCCTTCACCTCTTCCACGTCCGCCGGGGTGAGGAAAGCGCCGGGCAGGATGGTAACCTGGTTGGCAATTACCTCGCCGGACTCCGGCAGGGTCGCACAGATGGCCTCAACCGCCGCTGCATAGCCTTCCTGGAGTGAACCGCAGTAGTCAGGAGTGGCGGCATGGATGACCGGCACCGCAGCCAGTTCGGGATTTTCTTCCCGGAACTGGACAATGGCGCTCCGCACATCATCGCCCATGGTTTCGGTCAATCCCGAGGTCATCACGCCCACTACACCGGGATTGAATTTCTCGATGACCTTTTTCAACCCCTTCTTCAGGTTATCCCAGCCACCAAAAATGGCAGTGTCCTCGCTCATGCTGGTGCAGTTGAGGGCGATTGGCTCCTTGAAATGGCGGGAAAGCTGCAGGCGGATAAAGGTGGAGCAGCCCTGCGCACCGTGAAGCAATCCGAGCATCTGGTCAATGCCGAGGAAAGCCAGGGTAGCACCGAGAGCCGGCGAATTCTTTTGCGGATTGACCGTGGCGTTCTTGGTCGGCACCAGAACCCGCGACTCCTTCATATTTTCAGCGAGATGCCTTTCCGCATGGCCCGCTACCCGGGCGACATCAGCCTGCCGTTCTGCCAGGCTTTTTTCCCAAGGCGCCTTGCCGTTCAGAACCGGCCAAATCGGGTTATTCACGGTCAGGTCCAGCTGTTTGGCAAACGTCACCATTCCTTCATATCCCGCGTAGGGGTGGGAACGGCCATGATTGATGTCGAGAAACGGCGTCTTGGTCTTCAAGGCCAGGAACTTGGTCTTGCCTCCGGCCACAATAAGATCGGGCATTTTTTCGTACATGACCTGCAGCAAACCGGCACTGCTGGTATCCTCAATAATTCGCGCATCCTTGTGCATCAGGGCCTTCATCCGATAGAAGTCTTCCAAGGTCGAGTTCTGGGTTCCGGCGGCCAGAATTTCCACACCCAGTTCGCGAAGGGCATTGACCATGGACCAGGTCTTGACGCCGCCGGTAAAGAGCACCGAGCGCTTTCCTTCGAGCCGGGCACGGTACGGAGCCAGCTTTTCGCGGCACTTCTCCTCCTCTTCGGCGATCAGCTTTTCGACCCGCTCCTGCATAATCCTTTTTTCCAGCCCGCCGACAGTGTTGTCCAACTCGCGGGCGATATCGCGCAACGCCTTGGCTGTATCGGTCATGCCGTAGAACGATTCCTCCAGGTACGGCATGCCGTAGGTCTTCTGCATCTTTTTGGCCAGATTGGTAAGGCTTTTCGAGCAGATAATCACGTTCAGCTTGGCCCGATGAGCATAGCGCAGGTCCTCGAACCGGGCATCGCCACTAAAGCAGGAAAGAACCCGAATGCCGAGCCTGTCGAACAGGGGCAGCATCCCCCACAGGTCACCGGCAATGTTATATTCACCAATCAGATTGATATCATAATCAGTGGTATACTCCGGTTCCGCCGTACCGATTACGTGGTTGAAAAGGACCTCGCCGGCCAAGCGGTTGCCGATGTTCTTGTCGCCTATGAATCCGGGCGTATTTACCGGAATTACCGGCATGGCGACCTTTTCCCGGGCAGCCTTGCAAACCGTTTCGATATCATCGCCGGTCATGGCGGTAACACAGGTGGCGTAGACGAAAATCGCCTTTGCCTCCGGATAGCGCTCCGCCAGTTCCTGAATAGCTTTATAGAGTTTCTTTTCACCACCAAACACCACATCGTTTTCAAGGATCTCGGTAGTGAAGCCGCGACGAAACAGCTGCGCCCCTGAAGACCGGGCCCCCCTGTTGTCCCAGGAATTACCGGCACAGGCTATGGGGCCATGCACCAGGTGAATCACATCGGTAATCGGCATCAGCACCACCCGGGCGCCGTCATAGGCACAACTCCGCTCGGCGCCTTCACCGGGCTCTGACTTCTTGCAGAACTTGGGAGCGCCCTTGTCGTGGGTTTCGCATTCGGTTACATCGTAATAATCGGGCTTTGCCATGGTTTTCTCCCGGTTGATATTTTATTCAAGTTTCAGGCTTATCTATTCTCCGCAACTGGCCAAAAAAGAAAATGGCACCAGTCACCCCTCTCGGGACGATTGGCGCCATTGCCAATTTCCGGCGTTGAATACTTCCAGCCATGGAGATCTTCTTAGCATTACGCATGCCAAAGAGCTACCTGTTGATATTTCAGTAAGTTAGAAGAACACCTTTACCGCCACAAGCAAATTGGCAGGCACGAATGCCTCTTTTTTAGTCACGATTTTTCCTTCTTACGCAAACATTCTCGGCAGGATGCCGAATAACGCCGCCGACCTTCACCAGCCGCTGCAGCAAAAACTTTTTCGCAGTATTTCCACTAAAAACATCGCTACTTCGCACTCCAATCAGTCTTTTCCCGGAAAGATGAAACAACTTCGTTACCTCTACCTCAGACATGGCAAAAACTCCCCTGCTGCCAAACTTCACATACAAGAAAATGTATGATATTGTTTTAAAAAAACGATCAGCCACATGTAATACCGATAATTAATTTCCATACCATACAACACTATTTCCCCTGTCAGGTAATGAGGAGCAAACCCGGCATTCAGCTGCTTGCCATTTACAGCAGAGCAGAGAACGCAAGCATGCGTACTACGCTACAAACTCAAGGTGGCGCTAAAGGTTTCAGACATTTGTACCGAAACGTTACCCATAACCGGCAGAATAGGGAGAGCAGACAATGACAGAGAAGCGCCAGTTCCTGACTCCTGACCCGTACGTTGCAGCCATAGATTGGAATGTGCTGGAAGCTTTCCAGGTGCTACGCAAACCGGGAGGACCGGATCCTCGTGTCCGGCTGATCACCATATTCCTCACGTCATCGTCCGGCTTGATGGATGCGCTGCGAACGGCACTCCGGAAATCGGACCCGGAAGCCCTTTCCAAAGCGGCCCACTCCATGAAATCGGGCAGCATGAATGTTGGCGCAACAGGTTTGGGAAAACTCTGTGCGGAACTTGAAAAAATCGGCAGAAACGGCACCACGAAAAATGCCGACAAGCTGTTTGCCGCGGCGGAAAGCCAGTATGCCGCAGTGGCAGACGCATTCAAACAGATAGTATCTGAAAACAATAACTGATTGCACAGCTACTGATCTCCGCGCAATCAGCAAACGGAACGGAACACCGGTGGCATAACAACCACCGTGCCCGGTTACCGCAAAGGGGAGTCCCATGCCAAGAAACAGACCCGCAGGAATACGCTGCTCGCTCAGAAATGTTCTGATATTTACAGGATGCATCTTCTCGAGCATCTTCTCCCTATCCGCGGCTCAGGCCGGCACACCGGAAACACCGGCCTCCCTTATCATGACGGATCTAGCACCACGTCTGACAAAGCTTACCCTGCAGCATTGTATCGACCTTGCCCTGCAAAACAACCACTCACGGGCTGTTTCCCGCTACGGTATCGAAATAGCAGAAGCACAGCACCGCCAGGCCCTCTCGGCCTATTGGCCACAGGTTGGAATCAAGGCAACCTACTCCGTAATGGACGAGGAGCCGAACTTCATTTTTCCCGGAAGAAGCATCTCGATGCCGCAAGGATATACAATTCCGGTCAATACCCCGACTGGACAGATCCAGCTGTCCAGCCTGCCTGTTCCCGATCAGAATGTAAAACTGATGGATAAAAAGAATTTCGTTGCCTCTCTGAACGCCACCCTGCCCCTCTATACCGGCGGCAAGATAAGCTCGATTGTTCGGCAGGCTGAGCAGGGGATCCGTGCAGCACAGGAAGAATCACGACGAACCGACCTTCAGGTCGTCTACGACACCACCCGCTATTATTACGGCGCTATCCTCGGCCGGGAACTGCTGCAGATCGGCAGGGACACCCTGGCTCGCATGGAAGTCACCCTCGAGTTGACCGAAAATCTCTACACCAAGGGTTCCGGTCGAGTAAAAAAGACTGATTATCTGCGTAACAAGACAGTGGTCGAATGGCTGCGTTCCGCGGTTTCTTCGCTGGAGGCAAACGAAAAGCTGGCAAAAGCTGCCCTGACCAACTCGATGGGTATTTCCTGGAGCAGTCAGATTGACTTGGCAGCAGGAGAACTTCCCTTTGCACCGGCCCGCATCGATCTGCTGGACGTGGTGAGTGAAGCCTATCGTTTCAATCCAGACTGGGCTCGACTGGAGGCAGGCCTGCAAGCAGCCGACGCAAAGATTGCCGAAGCCAAAAGCGGCCATTTGCCGAAAATCGGGCTATTCGGCAATCTAACCAGGATTGAGAACTCCTATGACAAAGGGATCGTGACGCCGGAAAACAGAAACTCCTGGACGGTCGGCATCGGGCTCGAACTGCCCCTCTTCAACGGCCTCCGCACCACGAACGAAGTGCGCGAGGCGAAAGCACGTCTCCAGAAGCTGAAAGAGCAGCAGGTACTGCTGCGGGAAGGCATTGCACTCCAGGTAAAACATCTCTTCATCCAATTAATGAGATCGCAGGACCAGAAGGCCTCTACCGAGGCCGCCTCAGTAGCAGCAGAAGAAAACAGAACCTTGAATGAGCGGGCCTACCAGGAAGAACTGGTGGAAACAAAAGATGTCATCGAAGCACAGCTGATGGAATCTCTGATGAAGGCGCAGTTTCGCAAGACGCTGTTCGATCACCTGGAAGCCAGGGCAAATCTCGATTTCGTTGTCGGAAAAGAAATTTCCGACCTGATGGACTCCTCCTGTCGTCCTTAATGACAGAAGCCTGACTTACGCAAAACAGACAACACCCTGTTACGGATCTTATGGTTGCAACCAATAGACACATCAGACAGTGGCACAGCAAAATACCGGCATTACTTCTGCTGACGGTTGGCATTTGCTGCAGCAACGCCGTCATGGCCGCTGAAGCGGCATTCCATCTGAACATCGGCTTCTCCAGCCAGGCGTTTGTCAATGCACCGAAAGAAGATATCCGGGTTGCGGTACGTATTCTGTCGTCAAAGGTCGCCGAAAAATCCTCCGGATCGGCCGACTCCCGTATCTATGATACACAGGCGGACATGGAGCGGGATCTGCGTGCGCACAAGCTTGATATCCTTGCCCTGACACCCAAAGATTTCCTGGACTTAAGAAGCCGTGTCCCGCTGGACCCGGTCATGGTGACCGCGTCTGACAAGGGATACCAGGTTGATCTACTGCTCCTGGTACGTAAAGACAGCCGCTTCCACAGACTGAAAGACCTGCAGAACAAAAACATTGTCATTCCCTCGAAAATCGCCCAGAACGGAAACCTCTACCACATCTGGCTGGACACCATCCTTGCGCGATACGGCTTTCCGGCAATCGATTCGTTCTTCTCGTCGACCTGGGAAGCCAGAACGGCATCTCAGGCATTGATGCGTGTCTTTTTCCGTACCGCCGATGCCTGTGTCGTAACAGGCTATGTGCTGGACCTGGCAGCAGAACTGAATCCGCAGATCGCTAATGATCTGCGGGTAATTGCCCGGACGGACAATCTTGCCGGTGGCATTATCGCCCTGCGCAACGATCTGCCTGCACCGCAAAAGCAGAGAATCCGGCAGGCCCTCTCGACGCTCCACGAAGATCAGGAGGGACATCAGCTCTTCGTACTGTTTCAGCTGGACAGACTGATTCCCTACCGACCCGAGTATCTGAATGCCACGGAGGTTTTCGTTGCGGAATACCACAACAGCCGCAACGTGGCCGGGAGGCACCGCCGGTAAACCTGCCGGCCGAGGAGAGGCATCCAAAAAGTCAACGACCGTAGCAGGAGTATCAGCACAGGAAACCGCGCATGAACTATCGCCGTACTGTATCTTCAGTCAATCGCTATCTATGTACGTCATTGATGTGCGCACTGCTTGTCTCCTCCGGCATTGTTTTGCCACCACAAGCACACTCCGAAGACAATTTCCAGCTCACAATGGGCTACAGTCCCGGTATATATCAGACAGCACCCGGTAAAGACATAATGGCTGCTGTCAGCGTTTTAATGAAAAAAATAAGCTGGAAATACTTCGGCAAAAGCGAGGCCCGCTACTATGACAACATGTCCGAGATGGCAGCGGACCTGAAAAGCGGCACACTCGATGTTGCCTGCTTGCCACCGGAAGAATTCATCTACCTGAGAAACCGAGCGCCCCTCGAACCGGTCCTCGTTACCTCCACCAGCAACGGCCATGAAGCGGAACTGCTGCTGCTGACAAGAAGTGACAGCGGCATCCATGCCATTGGTGAACTGAGGAACAGGTCAATCGTCATGCCACAGAGCCCCTCCGGCAGCAATAGCATGTTTCGAGTCTGGGTTGAAACAATGCTGATGCGAGCAGGGCACCGAAACATTGCGTCATTTTTCTCAACGGTCAAGGAAACCCAAACGGCCTCCAGAGCTGTCATGCCGGTTTTTTTCCGTCAGGCCGCCGCATGCGTGGTAACCCGCGATGTTTTCAACCTGACACGGGAATTGAATCCGCAGATCGGCAAAGAACTCACGGCGATTGCCAATATTACCGGGCTTTCACAAGGAATTATCTCCGTCAACCAGAACTTGCCGGAAAAAATCAAAAAAAAGATCAGTCAGGCATTTCTTGCCCTCCGCGAGTCCCCGGACGGAAAGCAACTGCTCATGTTGTTCCAGGTGAATGCCGTAGTCCCGTTCCGGCCCGAATATCTGCGGGCAATGGAAGAATTGTTTGGCGAACACCAACGTCTCCAGGCCAGGTTCGCCAGAAAGGCAGGGCCACACCAGTGACCATGTCCAGCTGCAGCAAGCTGTACCGATCTCTCGCCGGCGGCCTGATGATTACGCTTGCGGCAACCCTGTACCTGGCTGTGCCTTGGTCGCCGGCGTTCGCCGGCCAAGGCCAAGATATCCCCGATATCCTCAAGGTGGGATTTTCGTCACGGGTATTCGCCGAAACCGACACCCGCGACGCCCGGGTTGCCATGGAATTGTGGGCACGGGAGCTATCCAGGTCCATGGGCCTGGCAACGACACCAAAAACTATCATCTTCAGCAATATCAAGGAGCTACGCTCAGCACTCAGCAAGGACGAGCTGGCCATCATCACCCTCTCGGCCATCGACTACCTGAATATCAGGGATTCGGTAAACCTGCGACCGATTATCGTTGCTTCCAACAATAGGGGAAATGCGCGCGAACAGCTGCTCCTCGTCAGGAAAGCAAGCGGCATACGTTCACTCAAGGGCCTCCGGAACAAAACAATCGCCCTTCTTCCCCCGGGGAAACACCAGTCGAGTCATATCTGGCTGGATGTCCTGCTGCTGAGAAACGGAACTCGGCAAACCGACGGCTACTTCCAAAAAATCCAGGAAGCTACAACGGCTTCCCAGGCAATCATGAGCCTGTTTTTCGGCAAGGTAGATGCAGCAGTTGTCAGCCGGGGTGCCTTTGAAACGGCAAAAACACTGAACCCGCAACTGGGTCACAGCCTGAAAATCATCGTCGAATCGCGGAGTCTCATGGGAGATATCACCTGTATCCCGCTATCAATCAGCGACACCTTCGGACGCACCATTGAAAGTGCGGCCCTGGATCTCCACAAGACAACCACCGGACGCCAGATATTTACCCTCTTTCAGATCGACCGAGTGATCACGTTCGAGCCATCATACCTTAAAGGGCTGGAAGATCTGCTTCAAGAGCGGGACAGACTGATGGCTAAGCAGGCAAAAACACGATGATATATTTTTCTGCAATTCTATCGGGAATGGCTGCGCTCAAGCAACGAATCGGGAAACGATGCACCATCTTGTTCCCTGCTGTCGGCATGCTTCTCGTCCTGTTCGCCGCATGGCCGCAGGGGGCAAGGGGAGCTGAAGCATTGCACACCTCGGTCGGGTTCTCCAGCAGCACCTTTCTCGACGTGTCCAAGGACCGGGCCCAGGCCATAACCGCATTATGGGCCCGCCTCGTTGCCAGGAAATGGGGTGGAACGGCAAGCACCAGGGTGTGCAGTTCGCTGCCTGAACTGGAAAAGGACATCAGATCGAAAGAAATTGACCTGGTAGTTCTGCTACCCGCCGAGTATCTCCAGATGAAGGGAAAAGTTCCCCTGGAGCCGTTGTTTGTCTCGGCCAAACAAAAAGAGGTATACGACCGCCTCATCCTTGTCGTCAGAAGAGATAGCGGTATCAGCTCCCTGTCGGACCTGAAGGGAAAGACACTTATCCAGCAGAAAGGCATCTACCCGGCCGGCCTCAGTCTATGGCTTGATACCCTGCTGATGCGCAAAGAAATTCGGGATCCGAAGCGGTTTTTTTCCAAGGTAAGGGAATCGATGAAACCTTCATCGGCCATACTGCACGTCTTTTTCCGTCATGTCGATGCCTGTGTCGTGACGCAAAGCAGCTTTCTGGTAATGACCGAGCTCAACCCGCAGTTGGACAGGGAGTTGTTAATCCTGGAAAAGTCGCCACCGCGACCCAGCAGCATCATTGCGGTACGAAAGGGGCTGTCCGGTCGACACCGGAAGAGTGTTCATGAAATACTCGACACCCTTGACCAGAGCCCTGAAGGGAAACAGCTCCTCACCCTTTTCCGGATGAACAGGCTGGTTCCCTTCCGGTCCGAATACCTCCTCCCCCTGGAAGGGCTTTTGCGAGAAAACAAAGACCTCAAACTACTTCTGACAAAGAGGTCACCATGAACATGGGAAGCAATTACCCGGCATAACGGCAAAATGCAATGGTAGCGCATCTTATCAGGACAGCCTGCCATAGAAAGGTTGCGATGATTCGTCGACCAGGGTCAGCTTCGAACAGTGGCACTTTGGTATCCGTGAAAGTATCCCTGTGTCATTTCCTGCACCGACTGCTCCTCTTGATTGGACTGGTCAGCGCCGGCGGGGTTCTCGCACATCCGGTATCGGCAGCGGAAAAACAGGACAGTGCCATGCCGAAAGTTTTGCGGGTGGGATTCTCATCCGACATTTTCACTGATGTGGACACGCGCGATGCCCAGGTGGCCATGGAACTTTGGTCACGGGAGCTGGCCCGCGGCGCCGGAATCAACCAGGCAAGCGTAACCATTCTGCATACCTCGGAAGAACTGGCTGTGTCGGTCAGGAAAGGTTCCCTCGACATTATTACCATGCCGGCACTGCAATTTGTGAAGCTTCGCGACACGCTGTCTCTTGTCCCCGCCTTTGTCGCCTCGAACCATGTGGGACGTTCTCGGGAACAGCTACTGATCGTATCCCGCGCAAGCGGTCTCAGAAAGTTCGCCGATCTGCGCGGAAAAACCATTGACCTCCTCCCGGAGAAAAGGTACGAGCCGGCCTATATCTGGCTTGAAGTTCTGCTGAAGAGAGAGCCAAAGGAACGCACCGTCAACTATTTTTACCGGATTGACAAGGCGCCCAGCGCTTCACAGGCCATCATGCGGGTCTTCTTCGGCAAGGTCGATGCTGCCATCGTCCCTCGCGGATCGTTTGAAACCGCTAAGACCCTGAACCCCCAACTGGGTCGTCAACTGCTGGTCATCGCGGAATCAGAAAGCATCATCGGCGATATAAGTTGCATACCGGCATCTATCAGCATAAAACTGAGGCATGCCATGGAAAATGCTGCCGCTCACCTGCATGAAAATGCGATGGGACGGCAAATGACAGCCCTGTTCCAGATTGACAGGGTTATCCCCTATCAGGCTTCCTATCTTGACGGGCTCGTATCATTACTCGAAGAGCAGGCAAACCTGAAGACAAAACCAGCAAAGAGGAAATGATATGTCGCCAGATATTCGTGCCGACAAACCAGGGCAACCACTGCGAAACAGCTTACTGAACCGGTTGCGACCACAACGGATCGTGATCCGTGTCGCCCTTATCTCATCGGCTCTCGTTATGATCAGCCTTGGCTTGTTCATCGTTGCCACCATACCCTATCAGCGCACGGCAATCCTCGACGCAATGAATTCGGAGGCGAAGAGCACCGTCACCTCCATTGACCAGGTCACAGCCAGTGCAATTATTACGGAGGACTTCGGTACGGTGGTCGAGCACTGCCTGCGCGTCGTCACGGATAGTCCCTCGATAGTCTATGTGGTCGTAACCAGGAACGACGGTTTTTCCCTTATCATCACCAAGAACGGCTGGAGACAGGAAACTCTCGGCAAAGTATGGACGCCTGCTGGTGAAAGAATAGCCACCAGCCGTTTTCTTACAACCGAGATTTCCCCTGAAGAGGTGTATCATTACACCCATCCTTTCCAGTATTCCGGCATCGATTGGGGCTGGATTCACATCGGTCTCTCCCTAAAAAAATTCAATGCCGATATCGGCAACATGTACCGTCGGACTTCCCTGTTGGCACTCCTCTGCCTTACGGTCGGCATACTTGTCGCTTTTTTCTTTGCCCGAAAACTGACCAAACCCATCTCCAGCCTCGCCCTTACCACGGAACTGGTGGCCGGGGGAGACCTGACGGCTCGAGCAGATATCCATACCGGTGACGAACTGGAACATCTCGGAGACTCCTTCAATGCCATGACCGAAGCATTGCAGAAATCACAACGGGAAATCGTTTCCGCCCGTGAATACACGGAAAATATCATCAAGTCAATGAACGACACATTGATCGTCATGACCCCCGATGGAATAATCGAACAGGTAAACCGAGCAACACTTACGCTGCTTGGTTATGAAGAACAAGAACTGATCGGTGCCCCGATCTGCCAGGTCCTGGCATGCAGCGATTGCTCGGCAGAGGGTGCCGAGGATTTAAGCAGTCTCGCCAGAATCATCTCCCAGGGTTACGTCAGCAACCTGGAAACAACATACCGGGCAAAAAACGGCACCGAGATACCGGTGATTTTCTCTGCGTCGGTCATGCACGGCAGCAGAAGCACGGTTCAGGGGATCGTCTGCGTAGCCCTTGACATTACCGAACGCAAGCAGGCCGAAGAGGCACTGCGCCAGGCAAAAGACGCCGCGGAAGCCGCAAACCTGGCAAAATCCCAATTCCTTGCCAATATGAGTCACGAAATCCGTACACCGATGAATGGGGTTCTCGGCATGCTCGACCTGCTGCTTGACTCGAAAATGGATGAATC
>JAQUHN010000281.1 GCA_028683555.1 Geobacteraceae bacterium
TACCGCAACCGGATCATGCACAAGTTTAAGTACTACGATGACAAGTTCGGCCAGACGCTCTGTACCGGGTGCGGCCGCTGTGTACGGCTCTGCCCGGTGGGGATCGATATCGCCGGGGTGCTGGAAGAGATCGAAAAAAAGGCGAACGACTAGCGTATGTGCGATCCGAACAAGAACATCTATCTGCCCTATCTGGCCACCGTTGACGAGGTGATCGACGAGACACCGGACGTGCGTACGTTGCGGCTGGTATTTCAGGACGAGCAGCTGCGCGAGACCTTCAGCTTCCGGGCCGGTCAGTTTGCCGAGTATTCGGCCTTTGGTGCCGGTGAGTCCACCTTCTGCATCGCCTCATCGCCGACGCGTGCTGGGCACATCGAGTGCTGTTTCCGGGCTGTGGGGCGGGTGACTGAGGCGCTGCGTCGTCTGGAACCGGGGGATACCATGGGGGTGCGCGGCCCCTACGGCAACTCCTTTCCGATCGAGCAGTTTGAAGGCAAAAACCTGGTCTTCGTGGCGGGGGGCATCGCGCTGCCCCCGCTGCGCACGCTGATCTGGAACTGCCTGGACCTGCGGGAGAGATTCGGCGACATAACCATCGTCTACGGTGCCAGAACCGAAACCGACCTGGTTTACAAGCGGGAACTAAAAGAGTGGGAAGAGAGAGGGGACGTGCGTCTGGTCAAGACCGTCGATCCGGGCGGCAACAGTCCTGAATGGGACGGCAGAGTTGGCTTTGTGCCGACCATCCTTGAGGAAGCCGCGCCCAGTGCCGACAACACGATCGCGCTGGTTTGCGGCCCGCCGATCATGATCAAATTTACACTGCCGGTGCTGGAGAAACTGGGCTTCACCGACGAGCAGGTCTACACCACGCTGGAAAATCGGATGAAATGCGGCCTGGGCAAGTGCGGCCGATGCAATGTGGGCAACGTCTACGTTTGCAAGGACGGCCCGGTCTTTACCGCAAAGCAGGTCAAGGCCATGCCGATGGAGTTCTAGCCGGAGGGCTGAGAATTAATAAAAGATGCAAAAAAAGGCGCCCAATCGAGCGCCTTTTTAATTAGTGACATGTTTTCAGCGGACGTCATTTGGGTCCAAGCACCTCTTCAATCTTCTTCAGATCAAAACCCTCGATAATCCTGCCGCTGATCATGAAGGTCGGAGTGGAGTCCACCTTGTGTGTTTTTGCGATTTCAAACTGTTCTTCCTGAAGCCTGATTCCCTTGGAGGTAATTCCCTCCAGTTTCTGGACATTGTCCATTCTGCCTGACATGACCGCACGGTAAGCATTGGCCCGGTCTGACTGCGAAAGAACGAACCTGACCTTCTCCTTGGCTTTCAGGTGGCGCGGAAGCGGAAAAAAAAATACATGTCGGGTCACATCACTACGTTCTTCAAAATATTTGGAGGCCTTACGACAAAAGGGGCAGTCAGGATCGGTGAATTCAATGACGGTCTTGGGACCGTTTCCGATCGTGATCGATTTTCTTAAATCCAGATCGGCTCCACAGACCGGTTGACAGTTGATCGTTATGCTAAACAGCATCAGTAACAGCAGTAAAACTCTCATGGCACTAATCCTTGTTGAATATTTGTACTATGTGACGCACGGCAGCAGGATAATGAATTCACTCCCCTGACCGGCTTCGCTTTCTGCCCAAATTGCTCCGCCAAAGCTCTCCACCGCCAACTGGCAAAACGACAAACCAAGGCCGGCGCCACCCCGTTCACGACCACCATTGCTGCTTGATTGCATATAACGGTCAAAGATGCATTTCAGCTCATCCGAAGGAATGCCGTTGCCGTTATCGCGGACAGTGAGCATTACAAAACATTGCCGTTCCAGAAAACCGTCTGGCAAAGACACATAACTCGGAACCCGGGTCAGGTGAGCATCGGAAGGTTCAATGCGGTTGCACGACACATTTATCTCGCCACCTTCCGGAGTGAACTTTAATGCATTGCCGAGCAGGTTTCCCATAATTCTGGTCAGTGCATTACGGTCCACGGCAATATCAGGTATACCATCCTTGAATTCAAGCGAAAGACGTATGCCGTCACGTTCAGCCGCCCGCGAAAACTGGGCAACTACTTTCCTGATGATATCGACCGGTTGGTAAGGCTGTATGCTCAACTGCATCTTTCCCACCTCGAATCGCCTGATATCAAGGAGATTGTCGATCATCAAGATTACTTCATTGCAACTATCAATAGCCGATTGCAAATAATCGACCTGTTCCTCGTTCACCGGCCCGAGGCGCCCCTCGCGCATGATATCGATTGAGCCGATTACAGCCGTCATCGGATTTTTCATGTCATGGGATAGCATCATGAAGAAATCTTCACGTTCCTGCTCAAGCCGTTTTTTCTCAATTACGGCCAAACGATGGGATCTGGCACGCTCTACGCGCTGCAGCATGTCATCCAGGACAAAAGGCTTGCTTAGATAATCTTCTGCCCCGATTTTTATGCATTCCACCGCCAGCTCCTCACTACCATGTCCGCTCATCATGATGACCGCCACGTCCCGGTTTGAACTACGCAGACGTTTCAGCACTTCAACACCGTCGATACCGGGCATCCTGATATCAAGCAGCGCCAGATGGCAATCATTATCGTCCAGCAGGATTTGTAATGCCTTTTCGCCATCACCAGCCCAGAAAGGTTCATAACCGACCGATTCCAGAGCAATCTTCAATGCCAGGGCGATGTCCGGTTCATCCTCGACAATCAGGATTTTATCAGGAGGTTGTGTAGCCATTGTTATGACTCCTTTGCATTACCGGCCAGGAACGCTTCGGCCAGGACCAGATCTTCCGGCGTGGTAATTTTAATGTTCCGGTAGTCTCCCGGCACGATACGGATCTTTCCACCGTTTCGCTCGATCAAGGATGCGTCGTCAGTACCAATAAAGCCGTCTCTTTCAGCAGACAAATAAGCAGCATGAATTATGCCAAAACGGAATGTCTGTGGCGTTTGGGCCTGCCAGAGGGTTTCACGGGGCGGTGTGTCTACGACAATTCCGTCGGAAACAATCTTGATCGTATCCTTGGTCGGGACCGCCACCAGTACCCCGTCACTGATTCGGGCAACAGCAATCGATTCACACAGCATGTTTTCAGTAACCAAAGGTCTGGCACCGTCATGAATTAGTACGACATCGTCATCCACTACGTCATTTCGCAT
>JAQUHN010000099.1 GCA_028683555.1 Geobacteraceae bacterium
CACTGCTGCAGAGGGGTGAATGGGGTTTCCATGACTCCCCGTCAGCTGAAATTCCGACTGTCGCCGAAATAGAAGCACAGCTTTCGCAGATAGAAGCAAAGCTGCTGGAGTTGGGGCGCGAAGATCATGTACTTGAGGCCTACCTCGATATTCTGATCAATGTTCTTTCCCACCCCGAAGAACATCTATGGGACATAAAGCAATGCCTTATCCTCGACCAAATGGGGATAAAGCGTACCGGCCCGGCGGATAACGGCTGTGAAATAACCCTCCATGAACTTTTCAACTCGGAAGGGAGACAGTGGGTCATTTCCCTGGTAACCCTTGCCGTTGAAGAATTGTAGCGGATAACCGGTTGAAAACCTGTTTTCAAGAGCAGGCTGGCATTTCGTGGCGTTGCTAAACCCAAGTTCGCCCGCAATAGCCGCAGTTTATTGGTAGCCGACCAACTATTCCGCCGCGGCTACCCCTGGCAGAACACCTGGAGAAGCATCCCTCCAGAACCATCCTTGGGGCAGAACCGATGTTCCAGCGAGGCATCAAAATAGGCACTATCCCCCTCCTCCAAGACTATCCGCACATTTTCCAGCATAAGAATAACAGGACCTTTAAGAACATACAGAAAAGACTCCCCCCCATGGGCGTAGGTGTTGCTGGCATCAATCTTATCCGAAAAAGTCAACAGGAATGCCTCCATTTTCCTGGATTGTTTCTTAAAAGCAAACGACTCATACAGGTACGCATGGGTTGATCCGTCCCGTGAGACAATTTTGGAAATTGTCTTGCGCTCATCATTGCGAATGATTTGGTACGGTATATCCTCATCATTTTCCGCAAACAAAGAACTCAACCGCACACCATAAAAGTTGGCCAGTTTCGCAAGGGTGGGAATTGGAGGCGAGACGTTATTATGCTCGATCTGGGATATGAGCGCAGGAGAAAAACCGATCTCCTCTGCAACAAATTGCAGGGTCAGTTTTTTAGCCGAACGGAGTTTTTTCAGTTTATTTCCAACATTGTACTCATTCATCCGCTTCTCCCTGTATGATGACGAGTCAGTTTAGCATACGACATTTTAATACAATTTTACCTAAAGTCAAAATTTTTATTCTCAATAAATATACAGACCAAACCATTTCAACCAGTTACGAAACGCCACGCGGTTAAAAATGTTGCATTCGACGCCTAATCCAAATAACTGAAAACTGCACAACGCAGCAGAGCTGCATTGTGCAGTTCCAATGCGGCAACGGAAGTGGCGGAGCGAAATCAAATAGACCAAACAGGAAAACAAGGGACTTTGCGAAAGAAAGGTATCAGGCTGGCAATGTTAAGGTTCAGCAGGACTTGCAACACAAGTAGGCCACAATAATGGCATTCATAATGCGGACAGAATATAAAAAAGGGTTACAGCATTGCTGTAACCCTTTTTTATTATTGGAGGCGGCGAGCGGATTTGAACCGCTGAATAAAGGTTTTGCAGACCTCTGCCTTACCACTTGGCTACGCCGCCAAAATTATTTCTCGAACGCTTCCGGCAGAATGAAATTACTTCTTTCAGCAGGTGGAAAATTTTTATACATTTTTTTCCCATTCCTGTCAACGAAGAAAAATGAAACGGAGCATAACAGCCGTGATACCAAGCTGCTATTGACGCCAATCAAACGGAACACCGGCAATGGCAGCCTGCGTATCAAGAGCCGTGAGCTGTTCCGTCAAGGCATTGATCCTTTCCTCGTCCCGTTGAACCTCGGCCAGTTTGTCCTGATAGGCGATACGATTGCGCGTAAACGTATAAATGACCAGTTTACGGCGCAGCTGCTCCAATTCGGCCCGTTTGACTGGAAGGCTGGCCTGGAGTCGAGCCACTTCTCCCCGCAGAGCTCCGTACTGTGCACGCCACCATCTCTCGTCATGGCCATCATAGAGTTTTTGCTGCGCAGGTTGCTCCAGGGGCTGCGGCGCTGAAGCCCCTGGTTCCGCTGGCGGGGCAGGCACCGGAGAGGCAGCCTCCTGGCCGGAATCATCAGACAACTGAACCTTTACTTTTTTTTGATATTTTTTCGGAATATTTTCGAGGTTATCGGTAAAATTCACAACCCCCTTATCATCTACCCACTGATAGACATCGGCATATACGGCAATCGAGCTTCCCATAACCAGCAATAGCAGCACTACCACGAATCTCATGGCGCTCCCCCTGAGGTGAGTTTTTACAGCCTGTACAGCACATGCACAATTCTGCCCCATCTATGAGGGTTGGTCAATAGTTCCCTCACATTACAGACGAACTTTGTCGGATTTTTCTGCCAAACATCCCATTGACACGGCACGCCCATTGCGGCAAACTGAAAAATCGAATTAATTTTCGGATTTTCAGCTGAAACAACCGAATTCACTTATGGAGGAAAACCGCTTGGAACCCTGGATCTGGATTGCAGCCGGCATCGTTCTCACCGTCCTCGAGATTGTAATCCCCTCGTTCACCATTATCTGGTTCGGTCTGGCCGCTATCGTTGTGGGACTTCTTTCATTCATCCTGAGAATCGAATCGCTGGCCATTCAACTTGCCCTGTGGGCCGTTTTTTCCGGACTGTTCACCTACGGCTGGTTCAGGTTTTTCCGCCAGGAGACAAAAACGCTTTCCGGTCAAAGCAAGGATTCGGTCATCGGTAAATCCGGGGTCATCGTAAAGGCCAACGACTCCACCTTTCCGGGAGGCATCATCCGCTTTCCCATCGCGGTGCTCGGATCGGACGAGTGGTCCTACATCTCCGATGAGCCTCTCCAGATCGGCGATCGGGGGATAATTACCGATATCGCCGGAGACAAGCTCGTGATAAAAAAAGGGTGACCCTTCACCCGGCACACGTTCAGCAGGAGGAAAAACTATGGCAAGCGTAGTCGTTTTTTTTGTTTTTGCCGTGGCAGTTGCAGCGACCATCATGATGGGAGTCCGCATCGTGCCCCAGGGTTACGAGTATGTCGTCCAGCGCCTGGGCAAGTATCATGTAACCCTCAAGCCCGGTCTCAACTTCATCATTCCCTACATCGATATCGTTTCCTACCGGATCACCACCAAGGACATGCCCCTCGAAATCGGGGCACAGGAAGCCATCACCAAAGACAATGCGGTAATCGTCTGTAACGCCATTGCCTTTATCAAGGTGATCGACCCCGTACTTGCGGTATACGGGATCTCCAATTTCGAGTATGCCATTCAGAACCTCATCATGACCACCCTCAGAGCCATCATCGGCGAGATGGAACTGGATGTGGCGCTCTCCTCGCGCGATACCATCAAGGCCCGGCTGCGCGAAATCATTTCCAGTGACGTGGTCGATTGGGGAATTTCGGTAAAATCGGTGGAAATCCAGGACATTAAGCCGTCACCTTCGATGCAGCACGCCATGGAACAGCAGGCCTCGGCCGAGAGAACCAAGCGGGCGGCAATCCTCGAAGCAGAAGGCCGCAAGGCAGCGGTTATTCTCGAAGCGGAGGGAAAGCTGGAAGCTGCCAAAAAGGAAGCCGAGGCACAGGTTACCCTCGCCGAAGCATCGGCGAAAGCCATTGAAGAAATTGCCCAGGTGGTGGGCGACAAGGAACTTCCGACCATGTTCCTGCTGGGTGACCGTTATGTGGGCGCCATGCAGAAACTGGCCTCCTCACCGAATACCAAGACCTATGTCCTGCCCGCCGATCTGCTGGAAACGGTAAAAGGCATTCTGCACCGCTGACCCGGAAGGTGCCCTTTCCCCGCAAACTGATAAAGCCGACCTCATGTTTTTGAGGCCGGCTTTATGCTGCAAACAGAATTCCCCTGCTACTGCCGATCAAGGGGGCAAAACAGGCCCTCGCCCTTGCGCAACGGCCCGAAGCATGAATTATCGGAAAGACAGGTTGTTCTTTGACGGTCACCATTCCGCCAACGGTTGATCAGGCCGGGCTCGCGGATCAGGGGACGACACAAGGAAATGTAATCCGCCGTGCCGCTACCGACCAGTTCTTCGGCGACAGCAAAGGAACGGATTCCTCCCACAAGCATCAGCGGAACGCTAACCCGCTGCTTGAAACGCTCTGCCGCCAGCCGGTAATAGACTTCCTTATCAGGAGTGTCCGGATCACCCTGCCGGATGGCGGAAAACCGGCCCGATGCAAAAATGGTTCCGCCGCTCAGCTCGATAGCGTCAACACCCGCCTCTTGCAGCAGTTCCGCCACGCGCAGCATATCATCGACCGTCAAACCTCCGGTTATAAAGTCTTCAGAGTTGAGCTTAACCATCACTGGATAGTCCTTGCCCACTGCCTTGCGGACACTGTGCAGAACCTCCAGCAGCAACCGAGCACGATTTTCGACCGGGCCGCCATACTGATCGGTTCGGCGATTAAAAAATGGCGAAAGGAATTCGCTCAGCAGGTAACCATGGGCGGCATGAACCTGCACGCCGTCAAAGCCGGCCTGTTTGGCTCTAGCCGCCGCCTTGCCGAACGCGGTAACCACACTCCTGATATCTTCCTTGGACATGACTCGGCTCGGCGGCACATTCTCCGCCTCAACCCCCGAAGGTCCCATGGCTTCGCAGCCGGTGATACCGGTGTAGGCATAACAGCCCGCGTGAGCCAATTGAACAGCAATCTTACCTCCTGCGCCATGGACCGCATCAGCCATCCGTGTCAATCCCGGCACCATTTCATCGCGGTGGATGCCGATCTGCCAGGGACCTGCCTGACCTTCCTGGCTCACATACGCGTGACCGGTGATGATGAGTCCAACCCCGCCAACCGCCAGTTGCACCATAATGTCACAAAGAGGCGACGGGCAGGAACCGTCGCTATCCGCCATCCCCTCCCAGGTTGCCGACCTGAGAAAGCGGTTTGTGAGTTTCAGTGACTTGATATGTGTTTCGGTAAACAATTCGGACATCATGAAGCCCCCTGTCAAGAATTGGTCCAGTATCCAACGTACCGATCCGGGCGAAGTTTAATGGCTCCGGCGGCGAGACTTTTCCGGCAGCGCCGCATCTTTGCTCTTTTTCTTCGCTGTAAAAGCATTTTTCCGCTCCGGATTCTTGCCCACGGGCTTTTGTTCGCGTTTTTTCACCGGACCAGTTGCAGTTGGCCGGACAGCCTTCTCGCCGCGAGGTGCCCCTCGCAGACGCGTCGCCTCTTCCGGCGTCAGGTAACGGTATTCTCCGGTCTTCAGCCCTTCCAGACCAAGGAAACTGTAACGGACCCTCTTCAGACGCACCACGGAAAGGCTCACCGCCTCGCACATGCGGCGCACCTGACGATAGCGCCCCTCATGAATAGTTATGGAAAGCCAGGTATTGCTGTCGCTTTCGCGAACCAGCCGCACCAGCGCAGGAGCGGTCTTGCCGTCATCCAGATCAACACCGGTAGCCAACCGGCGGACCTGCTCCGGCGAAACCTGTCCCCGGACCCGAACATGATACTCCTTGTCAACCTCGTGGCGCGGGTGAGCAAGGGCGTTGGCCCATTCACCGTCATTGGTCAGGAGAAGCACCCCTTCGGTATTGTAATCAAGTCGCCCGACGGGATACACCCGTTCCCGAACGCCGGTGAGCAGATCGGTTACCAGGGGTCTCCCCTGCGGATCCTTCAGGGTGGTCATATAACCGGCCGGTTTGTAGAGCACGAGATACACTCGTGCCGCATCGATACCGAGTTGTTTGCCGTCAACGGTTATGGTGTCTTGATCCGGATCGGCCTTGGCTCCCAGTTCGGTAACGACAATATCATTCACGGCAACCCGGCCCGCGACGATCAGTTCTTCCGCGGCACGCCGCGAAGAAACACCGGCCCGGGAAAGGATTTTCTGCAGACGCTCTTTCATACCACCCCCAAAACGGCAAAAGGGGCCTCCCATCCGGGCCCCTTTTCACCTGGCAAATTTCGTTTAAAGTCAGGACCGATCAAGACTCTTCCTGGAACCGGGACATCTGCCGAAACTTGGCATAGCGCCCCTCAAGAAGCTTTTTCAGCGACATTCCCCGCAACTCGGCGAGGTTACGGGCAATGGCCTCGTGCACATTTTTCGCAGTTGCTTCGTAATCCCGGTGGGCGCCGCCGATCGGTTCGGCAACGATCTCGTCAATGACATTCATCTCTTTCAGGTCATGCGCCGTCGGTTTCAGTGCTTCGGCAGCAATTTCCCCTTTGGTTCCGTCCCCCCAGAGAATGGCGGCACACCCCTCGGGTGAAATCACCGAATAAATGGAATGTTCGAGCATCAGGATCCGGTCACCGACAGCAATGGCGAGAGCGCCGCCCGAGCCCCCCTCACCCGTCACCACCACGACTATCGGAACCCGCAGCCGTGACATTTCACAGAGGTTTCTGGCAATGGCCTCGGCCTGCCCCCGCTCTTCCGCACCGATGCCGGGAAAAGCACCAGGCGTGTCGACAAAAGTGATAATCGGCAAATTGAACCGTTCCGCCATCTCCATCAGTCGGAGAGCCTTGCGGTAGCCTTCGGGATTCGGCATGCCAAAATTCCGGTAGACCTTTTCCTTGGTATCCTTCCCCTTCTGATGACCGATCACCATAACCGGCTCGCCATCGAACCGTGCCAGACCTGCCACGATCGCATGGTCATCGGCAAATTTGCGGTCGCCGTGCAACTCGACGAAGTCGGTAAAGATCAGCTTGATGTAGTCCATGGTGAACGGGCGGTTTATGTGACGGGCAACCTGCACCGTCTGCCAGCGGGTCAGATTGGCAAAAATATCTTCTCTCATCTTCTCGACCTTCTTTTCCAGGCGGGCAATCTCCGTCTTCAGATCAACCGTATCTGTGGAAAATTCCAGTAATTCCTGGATCTTCTCTTCCAGTTCGGCAATCGGCTTTTCAAAATCGAGATAGTAATGCAACGCCATTGTATTTGTCTCCTTGCGTTTCCTGTGCGGCATTCTCTTCACCATTACTCAAAAGTCGTGACATTATACCCGAATAATGCTTCCGCTTCCAGCGACAAATCATCGCTGGGCCGAACAGAGCAGCCAGCGGGAAGACGCAGCGTGGTACGGGATGTGCCGGGAATGATCACCTGCAGGCAGGCAGGACACTCGCCGGGGTGCCGGCCGATGATATCCTTCAGCGCCCGCAGCTGCTCCCGGCTTGCCCTGGAGGCATCCAACACGAAATTGACCCGCCGGGAATGGGTTTCTTTCAACGAACCGAGCGGCGCGACATCAGTTGCCCTGATCTTGCAGCTTTCCTCGCCGACCTCCAGGATACCGGTCACCAGCAACGGGTCGTCGGTCTTCAGAAAAGGAGCACATTTTCCATAGACATCGGGAAACACCATCAACTCCACCGAGCCCATCTGGTCTTCAATCAGGGCAAAGGCCATCCGGTCGCCCTTCTTGGTGATTTTCTCCGACAGGGACGACACGATCCCGCAGAGCCGCACTTCAGTCTTGTCGCTACGCTCGGAGATAGTAGCCGTGGTGGCCGTTGAAAACCTTTTGACATCATCGCCATAGCGGTCAAGAGGGTGGCCGGTAATATAGAAACCGAGCGCTTCCTTCTCAAAGGAAAGCAACTCCTTCTCCCGCCACTCGGGGATCTCCGGCAGGGTGCCCACACCATTTCCAGCCGTGAGCACCACCTCGGCTTCGCCAAACAGGGAAGCCTGACTGCTGGTTCGCTCCTTCTGCAGCTTCTGCCCCAACTCCATGGCACCTTCCAGTGCCGCAACCAACTGCGCACGCTTGGCTCCGGTGGAGTCGAAGGCGCCGCACTTGATGAGCGATTCGACGACTCTTCGATTGACGCGCCGCAGGTCTACCCGGCTACAGAAATCGAACAGGTCCTTGAAATCCCCTTCGGTCCGCGCCTCAAGGATTGCCTCGACGGCCCCGGTCCCGACATTTTTCACCGCACCGAGACCAAACCGGATGGAAGTTTCCCGGACGGTAAAGGAAAGCTCCGAGGCGTTGATATCGGGCGGCAGCACCTGGATTCCCATCTCGCGGCACTCGGAGATGTTTTTCGTCACCTTGTCGGAAGTATCCATGTCCTCGGTAAGGAGGGCCGCCATGAATTCAACGGGATAATGGGCCTTCAGGTAGGCGGTATGATAGGCAATGAGTGCATAGGCGGCGGAATGGGATTTGTTGAACCCGTACTCGGCGAACTTCGCCATCAGATCAAAAATGGCTTCGGCCTTTTTCGGGTCGATGGAGCCTTCTTTTGCCCCGGCCAGGAAGATATCCCGCTGCTTCGCCATCTCGGCCGGGTCTTTCTTGCCCATGGCCCGGCGCAGCAGGTCGGCGCCGCCCAGCGAGTAGCCGGCCAGGGTACGGGCAATCTGCATGACCTGCTCCTGGTAGACAATGACTCCGTAGGTGTCCTTCAGGATCGGCTGCAACTGGGGGAGGTCATAGACAACCGCTTTTCTGCCGTGCTTGCGATCGATAAAATCGTCGACCATGCCGGAGCCGAGCGGGCCGGGACGGTAGAGGGCGCAGACCGCGATGATGTCCTCGAAGCAGGAAGGCTTCAGCTTGACCAGCAACTCCTTCATGCCGGTGGATTCCAGCTGGAACACACCGGTGGTGGCACCTGACTGGAGAAGCTGGTAGGTGACCTGGTCGTCGTCCTGGAGCTCGCTGATCTCGAATTCGGGATTTTTCCCGGTCCGGATGATCTTTACCGCATTATCGATCACCGTCAGGTTCTTCAGGCCAAGGAAGTCGAATTTCACCAGGCCGATTTTCTCCACGTATTTCATGGAGTATTGAGTGGTGATGGAATTGCTCTTCTGGTCCATGTAGACCGGACAGAACTCTTCCAGGGTGTCGGGAGCCACCACAACGCCCGCGGCGTGGGTGGAGGCATGGCGGGTCAGCCCCTCGAGACAGAGGGCGGTATCAAGCAGGTTCCTGATCCTTGGATCGGCGGCCGACATCTCCTTGAGCTTCGGCTCCTTCTTCAGGGCATCGGCCAGCTGGATATTGAGAATATTGGGCACCAGCTTGGCGATTTTGTCCACTTCGCCGTAGGAATAATTGAGGGCCCGGCCAACGTCGCGAATCGCACCTTTTGCCGCCATCGTACCAAAGGTGATGATCTGGCAGACCTTGTCCCGGCCATACTTCTCGGTGACGTACTGGATCACCTCTTCCCGGCGGTTCTGACAGAAGTCCACGTCGATATCAGGCATGGAAATACGTTCCGGGTTCAGGAATCGCTCGAAAAGCAGGTTGTAGGGAATCGGGTCGAGGTCGGTAATGCGCAGCGCATAGGCAACCAGGGATCCCGCAGCCGAACCCCTCCCCGGACCAACCGGAATTCCCTGCTCTTTGGCCCAGTTGATAAAATCGGCAACAATGAGGAAGTAGCCGGGAAAACCCATCTTGATGATACACTCGAGCTCGATCTCGAGACGTTTCCAGTAACCCTGTTCATCATCATCGGAAAAATCCGGCCTGTTCCGGCGAATCTTGGTTAAACGGAAGCGCAGCCCCTCTTCGGCCTGCAAGGTAAGTTCTTCCTCAAGCGACTTTCCGTCAATGCATTCATAGCGGGGGAAATGGTAGGTCTTGAAATCAAAACTAAGGTCACATTGTTCGGCTATCCGGAGAGTATTGGTCAGTGCCTCGGGGTGGTCCGGGAAAGCGGCTGCCATCTCGTCGGGAGACTTGAAATAGAACTCGTCGGCCGAGAAGCTCATCCTGTTCGGGTCTTCCATGGTCTTGCCGGTCTGAATGCAGAGCAGCACCTCATGGGGCTTGGCATCAACCCTGTTGAGGTAGTGGCAGTCATTTGTGGCGACAAGGGGCAGGCCCAGTTCCCGGGAGATCTGCACCAGTCCGCGATTTGCCTTCACCTGTTCCGGAAGCGTATTCTCCTGCAGCTCGAGGTAGTAACGCCCTGGAAACATCTCGGCAAATTCGGCGGCGACGGTGCGCGCATCGTCCATATGGTCGCCCTGGCAGAGCCAGGCAACCTCTCCCTTCAGACAGGCTGACAGGGCGATCAGGCCGGAGGAATACTGACGGAGCACCTCCTTGTCGATACGGGGCCGGTAGTAAAACCCTTCCTTGTAGCCAATGGAAACAAGGCGGCTAAGGTTCCGGTACCCCTCGAGATTCTGGCAGAGAAGAATGAGGTGGTGAGCAGCGTCACCGATTCCCTTCGACTCCTTGACAAAGCGTGATCCGGGCGCAAGATACACCTCGCAGCCAATAAGGGGCTTGATTCCCGCCGACTGGCATTTCAGGTAAAATTCGATTGCGCCGAACATATTGCCGTGATCGGTCAGGGCAACCGCGGGCATGCCGAATTCAACCGCTTTCTTCACCAGGTCCCCGACACGGATAGCTCCGTCAAGAAGAGAGTACTGGGTATGTACATGTAAATGAACGAATTTCGAGTGTTCCATATTTCCCGTAGAAACAATGACGGGAGCCGCATCGGTGCACGGCTCCCTGACAGAATAGTCTGAATGTAGTGGCTGGAGAATGGCCACGGCTGGCTTCCGGCACCCGGATCCACCCGCGATTTTGCTGCGTGGATCAACTCCTTAACCAGCCGTTGATTTTGGAAAAGTATGTCACGACTGGCGTACGACTGTCAAGGAAATGGGATACGAAACGGGATGGTAAGCAGCGCTTGCTGCAGAGCGGGTTCCAGGCTTCCGGCAGACTGCTGAAAAGCTGCCGCGGAGAGTCACCTGTAACGGTGCGCGGTACATCCGGCCGTCGATACAATATTTTCCAGCAACCTGCCCACTGGCTCTAGGAACTGCTGATGCGGTTCCGCCCCCGCTGCTTTGCCCGGTACAACTCTGTGTCGGCTGCAACGAGAACTTCGCGGGGGCTTTTCTTTTCATCGGCATTGCCGGCAACACCGATACTCACGGTAACGGAAATATTCCGGTCGGCGTCAGCGCCGCAGCGATTCTTCTTCCCCTGCCGGGAAGGAACGGGACGACTCGGCCCCCGAATGGCAAAGCGGTATGCAGCTATGGAGGCCCGCAACTCTTCCAGGCAAGCGAGCACATTCTCCGTGCTTTTGCCCGAAAAAACTATGGCAAACTCCTCTCCACCATAACGATAGGCCCGGCCGCCACCTCCCACCGACTGGATTTTAGCAGCCGTCAACCGCAGCACCTGGTCACCCACATCATGGCCATAGGAATCGTTCAATCGCTTGAAGTGGTCAAGATCCAGCATCGCTATCACATAGCGGCGACCCAACCCGTTCAGATGCTCGTTCAGCGCCCGCCGCGAAAGCACGCCGGTCAACTCATCGCGATATGCCATGTTGTGGGAATCCTGCAGCACGCTCGCTGTCAGAATAAGCCCTGCACCAAAAAGAAAAACCGTCTGGGTGCCATCCGCCGCAGGATGACTGTATACAATCGCCAGTGCAGCCAGGACGGCGAGGAAGGCACCATCTATCAGCGAGCGGCGAACATAGGTCATACCGGCGACAATGACTCCGCAGCCCCCCATCAAGGGCAGTACCCAGCGGGGAAGCTGCCGCGCCCCGCCTTCGACACTGTGCAACCATGAACCCGCAACTTCCTGGGCGTCTGCCCGCCCCGTTTTCACCACGATCATCAGGGCAAGGGCCTGAAGAGCCAAAAAAACAAACCGCTTGCGGCCGGGTGCGGAAAAAATGCCCTTTTCACGCATCAGGCAAAACAGGGTGATATTAAGCGGCAGAAGGAAGACCAAAATTCCGTCTATCCGCAGGAACGCAGCACCCCCTTCGCCGCCGCTGGAAATCAGCGATCCGTTCCAGCAAAAGGCAAGCAGCAGCAGAAGCACGAAGAATACCCGGCTGCGATTGAAATGAAAACTGAGCAACAGCCCCAAAGCAAGGATAAGGTAGACGGCATAGGGCAGGGAATCCCGCCAGGAAGGCGGCAACAACCCGAGATAAGGCAGCGCAGCATACAGCGCCGCAAATAGCGTGGCGGGAAAAAGAAAAAGCATCAGTCTCTGCCCAAAGGTGCCGTACACTCTATCAAACTCCTTGTCCGTCCGGAACCGAAAGCGGTATGCGCGGGATAAAGCTTGCAGCAGAGAGCAAACAGGGAATGCACTAGTACGTTTTTCGCTGCACCGCAACCCAGCCAAAAAGCATGCCCCCCATATCGTTTTGCAATATATCAAGGGGAGTCAAGCAGTGCCATTAAACTTAATTTGCTACAATTAGTCAACTCTGATTTTACCGCTTTTTTCGACAACGGAACCGGGCTGCGGCAAAGCTTCCTGATTCCGGACGACTACCGATAGCAGTACATATAGCATGGGAGAAAAGGTGCCCAGCGGAAGGGCTTATCGGCTTTTGACTTTTGATATTTTCCGACCCCTTGACACACAAAATAGAGGGCGTATACTAAAGATACAAAAGATGTTCTTTGAAAATTGCTCTGAAATGCTCGTATGGCACGGCCAAGAAACTGACTACCATTGAAAACGAATTACAGTCGGGGCCAGAGGCAGTGAGTATGCTCTCTCGCAGAGAAACCTGAAGCCTTATCCCGACAAATACTAGCACGTCGGTCGGTTCACCTAGCTTACCTACGGCATGCCGGAGCAATCGCCTTTGGCGTTACGGCAATCACGGCGAAGTCGTTTTTCTCATCCGTCAGGCGCGTAACACCGCTGGAAAAAGGGAACGAAAGACGGCACACCCGGTTTTCGGGGTCCGAAAGAGCTCGACAATCGGAGCCGATCTGACGAACACCGACGGATATGAAGAAAGGATATACTGTAACGCCAAGGGATACAACTACGGGCCGGGAGAAAGCATTTCTCCCGGCCCGTAACTTTTCACGCCACCCTGATCAAACAATCGCTGCCGTCAGCGAAATTCACCGGGGACTCCCGCCCGCGAAGCCGCATCGTTCAGCGCATTGAATTTCTTCTCCAATTCTGCGCGGCGGACAGTGAGATTCTTGATGGTGTTCTGAATGCTCAGGTACTCGATGCGCGACATGGAACCGGTATCGCCCAGGCGGGAACTCAACTCGGAAACCTGATCGTCGGACGCCCCCATCTCGGCCCGTATGGTGTCGAAATCCGCCTTCCAGCTTTTCCCTGCGCGGCCGCCGTAGAGGACTTCCTTTTTCGCCACGCTCTTTTCAGGAGCCTTCGCCTCCGTCGAGGCAGGAGTAGCAGTCGCCGCAGCTGCCGGCGCCTCTTCACCGCTTTCCATGGTGTCGGCAACCGAAGGGCCCATATCACCACGCACCCGAACCTTTTTCAGATACTTTTTCGGAACCTGGGAAATATCCTCCGTAAAATGAATCGTCCCCTTGCCATCCACCCATGTATAAGTTTCTGCACTCGCCGTTCCGGCCAACACACCCAGCAGCACCAACAAGGAAACAACTAACACTTTTTGCA
>JAQUHN010000282.1 GCA_028683555.1 Geobacteraceae bacterium
TCCTGATACAGGTTCAAAAGGAGGTCTTCGCGCATGGTGGCAGCAACATTGGCGAAAATGCCGGCTGAAAACTTCCGCTGATATTCTGTTACAGAGGAAACAGCTTCCTCCGCGGGACCATAGAGGGACGTGATGAGTGCCGACTTGAAAAGTGCCTGCTCTTTCAGACCGGGATCGCCGGTATTGCGGTATATGGTGCGGTATTCACCAGCCAAAGGCCGGTAGCTATCGCTGTTTACCGCGAAAATGCGCCGGTCGGCCAGCCTGATAGCGGCCAGATACCCGGCTCTGGTTCCGGCAAAGTTCTTGGCTACTGTTCGGTAGATCGCCATCGCATCCAGTTCCCAACCGCCACGGGCAGTAATGTCCGCCAGGCGCACCAGCAGAATCGGCCCGTATTTTGTTTCCGTCATGCCGACAATCATGCGCTCGAGGACTTTACGGCCCGCAGCACTCTCGCCGCAGCGAGACAAGGTGTCAGCATAGGCAAAAACCATCGAGGGACTCTGAACCAGATAGCCGGGGTACAGTTTATTTCCTTCACGGAACCAGTTGAGCGCCGATTGATATTTCTGTAGTTGGTACTGGGCTTCTCCGAGTCGAAATGCCGCAATGGCGCGAAGCAACGGTTTGCCCTGCAGAAAGCCGGCAAAGATTTCCTCTGCTACCGCGCCCCGCTCCCGGTAAAGGGCATCTTCGCCGCGCAGGAAAAGCTTGAGCTGATCACCGGAAACAAGCTTGCTAATGATGGGGCCGGGAGTTGGAAAAAAGGGAATCTCCGATGGCAGGGGTGGATCGAAATCGCGAATCAGCTTGCCGGCCCCTTTCCATATCTGCTCACGACCGGCAGGCATGGAAGCGGCGCCGTTTATCTGCAGGGTCTCGCCCACATCCAGGGTAAGGACATTTGAAAGACAGAAGTCAAGAAAGCGGAACCCCGGGTTGCTCTCCTTTACCGTGAACATGAACCTGAGCCGATTGCCATGGTCGGAAAATCGGAGGCCTGCAACTCTCGAATCTTGGTACGATTCGCTTTTCTTCAGTACAGGCCCGCGGGTATCGAGAAAGGTAACCAGAACTTTGTGACCGGGAAGATAGGAAACCGTATAGCGAGGCTGTGACGCAAAAACAAAGACGAAACGGGTATAGGTCTCCTTCTTTTGCACCTCCATCCGGTACAGACGGTTGGCAGACTCTGCCGCCAGCAGCTCGCCGCAGAAAAACATCAAAACAAAGGAAACGCCGAGCGCCAGCAGGCAGGCAGTGCGAAGCATCCTTCTATCAGGCGCGAACGCTTTGCTTCTCGGTTTTTCTTCAATCGATGTGGACGCCACCGCAACAACCCTCCGGCCGAGATTTATTCATGTACACAGGGGCAAAACCCGTGCCGTACTAATCAGTTGGGAAAAAGGGAAATTTCCTTTTCGACAGCAGTCCTTTTGTACGACGCAACAGGCAACGGGCGGAATCCTTGGCAAAAGATCGCGTAAGCTCATCAGTCGAGTAAAATCAGCCAATTGGCGAAACAATGGAATACGTTGCAGGGAGGAATAGTGTGTGACAGGAACCGACAGCGAAGGCAGCGGAAATTGCTTTAACCAGAATCCGCTGCCAATGGAGAGACGCTCATGGCAGGCACAGAGTCAAAGAAGCGTTATCAGGTAGAGGTCGTTTTTTTGACACTGGAATCAGGCGGCCACAAGAAATTTGGCCAACTTGTCGAGCAGTTCATTTTGTTCGTACGGTTTCAAGAGAACATCTTTCGCACCGTTTTTCACCGCCTTCAAGACTCCGGTACGGGTCCACTGACTGGCGCAGACGATGATCGGCAACTGGGTATTCCCGGAGAGGTCCTTAAGCTTGGCACATAATGACAGCTCCCACTCTTCGGGCTTCTTCATGCCGAGCACCACAGCATGAATACCTTCTTCGGCAAAAATATCGCTCATGTCGGCGCCAAGGTGGGCGGTAAGAGCCGTAAATCCGTTGGCGGTCAGGAAACCCTTCACTTCCTCGCGGTCTTCGGCATTATCTTCCAGAACAAGTACGGTCCCGCCCCCTGCAGCTCCGGGGTACGAACTCGAAGAATCGTCCCCGGAGGAGTCCGCAGGAAAAAGGCGACGGAGAGATTCCGCCTGATCGTGAATTCCGGCTTCTTCGGTCTCAGGCGCTGAAACAGTCTCCTGCGGATCGATACGGTTCGCCAGTGACAGGGGCACCAGGATATCGAACCGGTTCAGTTCTTCTCCGCTAAGCTTGATTTGGGCCTTATATACCAGGTATTCCCCGACCGGAACCGGAATCTGGTCGGTAACTTCGTCAACCTGCGGTACGAATTTGGCCGGGGGAAGCTGCTTAAGGTGAAACTTTTCCGTCAAAAGAGATGAAAAGGCTGTATTGAACGTACCAATAATCTGATTTGCTATCTCGGAGAAAGCATCGATGTCGTCCGCTTCCAGGATAAGAAGCTTGCGCTTTTCCGATATTCTGCCGGGCGGAATGCCCAGGAGTATGCCACTCATGAGGATTGCATCACGAAGCGAAAAAACCAGGTGCAGTTGACCGGGATAATCTTCCCGCGAATCGACCGGCACGACAAAAGCCGAATCTTCCAGGTCCTCCAGATAAGCATCCTTGTCGCATTCCAGGACTTCAGTGTCGCTCACCGTAAGTTCCTGGTTCAAAAGCATGCTGCTCTCTTCGGCAGACTGCTTCAGAGCAGACTGAATCATCTTTTGCAATTTCTTGAATTCAGCCATGGTACAAAACCGCTCCGTTCCCGTAGGTAGTTATTCTTTTCTGAGTTTGAGACTGACGAGAAATCTTTCCTCTTCGTGGGTGAAAGGGACCACAACGCAATCACTATCCGACATGGCGTTGATCGAGTATTCCTCTCCGGAAATAACCGTCGGAATGGAGAGATTGATATCCATCCCGCCCTTGGAAAGCACCATCTTCACATAACCGCCGAGCATGTTGGCAATCTCACCGAGGGCGTCGTTCACGTCTTCCCCCACCTCGTCAACGGCCATCCCGAGCATATTGGACGTAATCCTGAGGGCAAGGCTCTGTGGACAGTGAATGGCGAGAATTCCGGTATAGGTACCCGCCATACCCACCATACCGCTAACACTACAGTGGAAGGTATTGACCGACTCGTTTAGCGGGAAACTGTCC
>JAQUHN010000100.1 GCA_028683555.1 Geobacteraceae bacterium
TGTAGGCGCCGGGATCCCCTTCGTCACCATTCATGACGATGTATTTCTTCTCGCCCTTCGCCTTTCGCACCAGGTCCCACTTCAAGCCGGTGGGAAAACCGCCGCCGCCACGCCCCCGCAGCCCGCTCTTTTTAATCTCCTCCACCACCTGCTCCGGGGTCATCTGCTCCAGCACCTTGAACAGCGCGGTGAAGCCCCCCATGCTGACGTACGATGCAAGACTTTCCGGATCGATGTTGGCACTGTTGGCGAGCACCACCTTGAGCTGCTTGGTAAAAAAGGGCAGGTCCCGCGACAGCACGTTTTCCGTAAGCGGTTCGCTTGCAATCACATGCTGTTCGAGGATCCGAACGACAAACTCCGGCGTAACGTGTTCATAGATCACGTCCTCGCAACCCGGTCGGCGAACCGTCACCAGCGGCCCGCGACTGCACGGTCCGACGCAGCCGGTGCGGGTCACGTCGACCTCGGCGTTCAGGTTTCGTTCCCGGACCGCCGCCTGCAGAGCCTTGTGCACCGCCTCGGCACCCGACGAGAGGCAGGGGGAGCTGTAACAGACCAGCAACCGGCAGCGAAATGCGTTCCGTTTTTCCTGTTCCTCCCTGGCCATGGCCAGCAGTTCTTCGCGTGTCATTTATTTCCGCCCTCCCGCGGCTCCGGCCCACGGCCTTGCACCACTTTCCGGCACTCATCGAGCAGGGATTCCGGCGTCTGCCGGGCATGCACCGTGCCGTCCAGGATGACCATCGGCGCCAGACCGCAGTTACCGAGACAGCGGACGATGTTGATACTGAGCTTGCCGTCCGCCGTGGTTTCGCCGGCCTTGACCTGGAATTCCCGTTCCAGCGTCTCGACGATATCTCCGGCCCGCTTGACGAAACAAGCGGTTCCCATGCAGATGTTGCAGCTATGTTCGCCCTGGGGCTTGAGATTGAAGTGATGATAGAAGCTGGCCACGCCGTACACCCAGCTCAACGGCAGCTTCAGTTCATGGGCGATGTAGGTCATGGTATCTTCGCTGAGAAAGCCGAATGTTTCCTGGGCGGTGTGGAGAACCTCGATGAGTGCGTCCTGGCTGTACTGGCACCGTTGCAGGGTGCGGTCAACCTGGATATAGGGAGAATCCGCCGTAACCCCTGCCGAATCAGAGCCGGCAACCGCTTGTTGCCCGCCACCCCGTGCCCGAGCTTCCGCCTCACGCTTCAAGGCAGCCCCGGTGCCCTTGGCGGGGATACTGCCGGCACCTTTTACCGTCGATGCAAAACCCTTGTCCCGCGTAGTCTCAGCGCACATGGCGTCCCTCCCCAACCATGAAAGCTGCCGATCGCCCGGTACCGGGCAACGTGACGAAAAGCTGCCCGAAACAGGGACTCCGCTCCCCGGAAATCAGACCTTCAGCCACAACCGGAGCAGCCAGACAAAAAAATGAAGGGGGAAGTGGGCTGTGCACCAGGGAAATCGGCAGGAAAAACGGTATACTGCTATATATAGTGTAAGCGTACTTCTGATTTCAGGCTTGTCAATCAGGACGGTGACCAGCGACAACTCTGCTCAAACCGTTGAAAAACATCTGGTTATCCATCCCTGCGGTGCGATTACCGCCATTTCGAGCGAAGCGGCAAATCTGCAGCCAAAAGTGATTCGGCGCAGATCTTTGCCAACAGTCGAAAGGACCTTGGATCTGTCAATTGGCGCCAAAAGTCCTTGCCATAACGCTATACAGTATTCCAGCAGTATCTTTTCGATACACCCTGGCCAAAGGCGTGGCAGGCTGCCTATCAGGCAAAAAAATGTTGTAATCGCCCTGCTTTTAGTTTAACTAAAACTATTTATTTGTGATATATTTCCCGAACGATTCGACACGAATTGACCGCCCAGGACACAAGAAGCCGCAAGCGGCTGGACAAGCCCCCGTGAATCATTGCACTTCGTTATACGGAGAAAAATGCGGGATCACGCAGCACGCTTCAGGAAGAGAGGACTAAAGAAATGGAAACATGGACTGAATTGGTGCACAAGCTGCACACGATGGGAACCAAAACCGGAAAATGCCTGGAATTGCTACAGAAAGCCTTTATTTACTCCTCATGCGAGTCGCTCAACAGTTGTATCGAGCAACTCGCTGCAATCAGATCATCGGAGCAGAAACTGTCGAAAGAAGTCGCCGCAATGGTGAGACAAAACAAGGAGCGGGAAGCATATGCGGAAATCCCGCGGCATTTTCTCGGAATCTGCGACCAACTGGAAATCTTGGCGGAAACACTGCGGAAAAAAATCGATGAAAATATCCTGTTCAGCGACCGGGCGATCACCGAGGTAAGTTTCCTGTCCCAGAGCCTGATGGAAATTCTGAAGGCCGCCTCAGACCTGGTACTGGTAAAGAATCCGATCCTGGTCCGCTACGTAGAGGAATCGGAAGCCATGGTGGTCAAGGCGACCATCGAATACGCCACGCACCACGAAGAACGGTTGATAGAAGGATTATGCCTGCCGGTGGCTTCGTCGGTGTTCCTCAAGATGCTTGAAGCAATAAAGGAAATCGCCCGCGAGGCAAAGGAAATTGCCAACAGCATGTCGGAATAGCACTACCGCCGCCGTACTGCCCGAATCAGGCCGAAAAGCTTCGCGGCAGACGGCGGCACGCTCAGCGTCCGCGCGTGCCGTGGAGCCAGAGCCGCTCCAGGGGAATTCGCTCGAAGTGCACCGCCTCACTGATGGCAACCCCCTCGAGACCGGTACTGAGGCTGTACCCGCGAATGACCTTCCGTAGCTCATCATCGTCCCTGCCCAGGAAAAGAAACTTCTCCACCGACTCCAGGAACTCTCCACCCCGCTCCAGCGACTGGCGCCACAGATGCTGAAACCCCCCATTGCGCTGTTCGCCGGTGACAGGATGAAGGAAAGAATCGAAGTTGATTATTTCCCCGGGCACCTCCGGGTAGTGCCATGGATAGAAGAGCGCGAGAAAGGACTGCAGGCGACCTGAGAGAAAACCGTCCACAAGTCGCAGGGTCTTGCCCAGCATGGCACTGCGAAAGGCGGCATTGAGCAGCATCTGTACCCGGTAGCCCCGCAGAAGCCTTTCCCAGGAATCGACATGGACGTCAAACGACTTTTCGCAGGCATCAAGGAAAAAGCGCATCAGCTCCCTGTTCAAGGCACCTTTACCGCGGATTTCCGACAGGTACCGGCAGCGCGCCAGGCGCATCGACGCACGGTCAAGCATGTGCAGATCGAGCCAGGATTCGATCAGGCGGTGCCGTACCTGTGAGTCCCGGCGCTCCAGGGGACAGTCGGCATAATAATTACCGCTCACATGGTAGACGAACGGATGGAGGGTTGAATCAAGCGCGATATGGGTCAGGAAACCACAGACAAAGGCGGCTTTCTCCCCATACAGACTGTCGTTCGGCGTATCCCGCAGAAATTTCAACATCTCATGGACCGGCCGGCTGGTATCATTGCCATCCGCACCATGAATCATGTCCCCGCAGCAGGGAGACCGTTCAGGCTCGGAAGGGAGGCGGACCGCATAAAAAAAGGTGTCCGCCGCAATGGCCCCAAAATGGTACGACGTCGAATAGTCCCGCAGCAGAGAAAGAAAGCCGCCGCCTACGGAGCCGACAAGGCTCTGTGCCGTCTGCTCGGCACAGATAATGTGTGACAATTCTTTGCCCATCCCCTGATCACCTTTCCCCCGGACAGCCTGATAATGCCGTTCGAGGCCGTGTGTCAACCCAGCTTCGACAGGCACAAAACATCGTTGCCGGACACGCCAGGATCAATACCGGAACCAATTCCATCTCGAAAAAAACAAAGGCGCGACCTGTCAGAATCGCGCCCAACCATAAACTTCACCATGCATCCGATCAACTACCAGATGGGCGACTCGATTCTGCCCGCCCGCTTGATGAGAACATCCACAATCGCCAGTTCAAAGATGTTGCTGGCGGCGAGTTCGGGAGTTATCCGGGAAATGAAATGCTGGCGCCCTTCCTCCAGCTCGCTGTCCAGGATATCGAAAATGGTATCGTTCCTGATACCCTCCTCTACCTTTTCCCGGTTATAGATAGCCACATCAGAGATGATGGCCCTGGCCAGTCTTCGTGCATGATCCGGGTTGTCAATCAGACTCATTCCCTGCCCCCTCCGCACTATCGCGTCTTCAGTACGAAATAGATACTCGCATTGCCCCTTTTCACGAGCAGCACAGCCGAACCCTTCTTTTCGCTTTCAGCTACCAACCTGGCATACTCCGCCAGGCTTGCAACTTTCTTCCGGTTGATGGAAACGATGATATCACCCTGCTGCAGTCCGGCCTGCGCGGCGGAGCCCTCAGGATCAACGCCTGTTATGATGACACCCGAAATCCCACTGGCGCGCATTTCGCGCGGCAGCTCTTCCACCGACATGCCGAGCCACATTGCCGGAGGCGCCTGATCGGTTTTGCCCTGCTTTGCCGCGGCACTCTCGGCGTTTCCGATCACCAGGGGCAGCTTTACTTCTTTTCCTTCGCGAAAAACCTTTACCTCGACCCGCGTCCCCACCGGCACCTCTCCCACCAGTCGTTGGAGATGAGAAACATCCTTGATTTCCCTGCCGTTGATGGCAATGATGATATCGCCCTGGCGGATGCCCGCCTTGGCTGCGGGGCTGCCGCCGATGATCTCGTTGACCAGTGCTCCGGCAGCCTTTTTCAGGCCGAACGAAGCGGCGATTTCCTCGGTTACCGGCTGGATGGAAACACCCAGCCAGCCGCGGCTGACAGTTCCCTTGCTGATGAGCTGCGCCACTACCTGCTTGGCCATGTTGATGGGAATGGCAAAACCGATGCCTTGGCCGGAAGCGACGATGGCAGTATTGATGCCGACCACCTCACCGTGAATATTGAGCAGCGGGCCGCCGGAGTTGCCCGGGTTGATGGAGGCATCAGTCTGGATAAAATCCTCGTAGGTTTCGATCCCCATGTTGGACCGGCCGGTGGCCGAAACGACACCGACGGTCACCGTCCGGTCGAGACCGAAGGGATTGCCGATGGCAATGGCCCACTGCCCGACCTGCAGTTTCGATGAATCGCCAAGCACCGCTACCGGCAGCGGCTCCTTGCTGTCGATCTTAATAACGGCGATATCGGTTTTCGGGTCCCTCCCCACGACTTTGCCGGGCAGGACGGTATCGTTTGAAAGTTTGACCTTGATCGTTTCGGCATCACGGATGACATGATCGTTGGTCAGAATATAGCCGTCCCGGTTGACGATGAAACCGGACCCGAGACTGTTGTCCCGGCGGTATTGCGGTTGGTTCCCGTTAAAAAAATCGTCGAAGAACGGTGAGAACTGAAACAGCGGCTGCACAAGCTTCTTCTTGCTGATGGTGGAAATGTTGACGACAGAGGGGGTCACCTGCTTCACCAGGGCGGTGAAGGCCTGCTGGGTGGCCATGATGTCCTTCGGCACATCCTTTACCGGAGCATCCGCCGACCCCTTGCGATTGGATTCATAATACAGCACTCCCTCCTTTTTCTCGCACCCGGAAGAAACTATCAGGGTAAGGAGAGCAAGCAGGCAGGTTATGGAGCGGAAACCTTTCATAAGACCTCGCGCAACGTTTGGAATTCCGGGGATAAACGTGGCTAGGGTAGCCAAAAAGCACCGGGATGTCAATGCAATTTCCCGGCACGGGCGGCAACGGGCGGCCCGGAAACTCGCTTGATTCCATTCCTCTGGAGGTGATCCGAAGCAAATCCCCCCCTGGCGAAAAACCCTTTCCGGATGCCGGTTGCAGCATTTTTATCTTTGCTTAGCGAAGTTTTTCTGCTACAGCAGGCTTCGGTCCTGATTATTTCCGTTGCCGAGCGAAACCACCAGCCTGCCCTTCCGGAGTCCCGATGGACAAAGTATTCCTCATAACCGGCATCTTCTGCCTGGCCTTGCTGCTGCGCCGGGTCGGAGTGGTTCGGGAAAAGCACCTCAGCTTGCTGGTACGCTATGTTATCAGCCTCTCGCTGCCGTGTCTGACGCTCATGACCATCGGCACCCTTGACTTGGGCAAGGCCCATTTCGATATCGCCGTCATCGCCTGGCTGGTGATGTTCGCCGGAGCGGCGATTTCCTGGTGGACCGGAAAACTGATCGGGCTCGAAGGCTCGAAACTGCGTGTTTTCATTCTCGTCTCCACCTTCCCCAATACCGCCCTGCTCGGCTACCCGCTCTCCTATGCCCTGTTCGGTGAAACCGGTCTCTCCTATGCGGTTATTTACGACCAGATGGGGATGTTTCCCGTTTTTCTCACCCTCGGCTTCTTTGTGGCCGGCGGCAAGGAAAGCTTTTTTCACTGCCTCAAGTTCCCGCCGTTCCTGGCGCTCCTGGCAGCGCTTGCTCTCAACGTTTCCGGAATCCGCTTTAGCGGCCCGTTTGCCACCACCATAAGCTGGATCGGCTGGACGACCCTTCCGCTCACCATCTTCCTCATCGGGGCGAGAGTCCGACTCACCTCGCTGCGGGACAGCAAACCGCTCGCGGTGTGCCTCAGCCTGCGGATGCTGCTCATTCCCCTGCTGCTGCTCATTGCCTTCCAGCTGCTGGGGAAACACGGCATCCCCTACCGGGTGACGCTGCTGGAAACGGCCATGCCTCCGGCCCTGACCACCAGCATCATCGCCATGCAGTACCGGCTGGACGAGGAATTCGCCATCGCCTGCATCAGCGCCGGTTCGCTGCTCTGCATTTTGCTGTTTACCCTCGGCATGCTGATCTTCTGACGAGACGGCGAATCGCGAAACAGGCCAGCCCTGTTCGAAGGGGTCGCTCCGTAGCTTGACAGCACCGGCTTTTCTGGTATTAGTGACCTGTAATCATTTACTGGTAAGAAGGAGGCTCTATGAAACTGATCGCAACCGTTGTCGCCGCCATGCTGCTCACCGCATCAGTCGCTTGTGCCGGCATGCCCACCACCTACCAGGTCACCGGTCCGGTCCTCGAGGTAAAGCCTGACATGGTAGTGGTCCAGAAAGGCAAGGAGAAGTGGGAGATCGCCCGCGACAAAGATACCAAGGTCACCGGCGACCTGAAAGTGGGCTCGAAGGTCACCATCCAGTACCGGATGAAAGCCGCGAGCATCGATGTGAAAGGCAGCGGCAAGAAGTAAGTACCGATAAACCTGGAACCGTTGCAGGATCGTGAAATTCCATGGCAGATGAAAAGGGGAGCGTCGATGGCGCGCCCCTTTTTAGCACGATGATTCTGTCACCAAGATTTCGTCCGGACAATATCGGCCCAGAGCAGTACTTTTTGTTTTGCACATCCCAGGGCCCGCAAATTCCCCGTCCTTGCCGTCGAACCCTTCCTGCACGTTCTCTAACAAATGCTTCCTCGTGATAATCTGTGATGGCGACATGCTTGCGCAAGCCTGCCCTGCAGTGAAAAAGGTCCCGCATGTAATTACCGTGCCGAGGTGAAACCGCAAGCCCAATAACCTATTGCAATGGCGTTGTTCCCTAGGAACACTTTGCAAAGGCTGGTTACTCCCCGCAAGAGCCCTGCCATGCATTTGTCGTCCCGCCTTGCCAGAAGCCATAACCCCTCGGCAGTACTGCGGCGAACCAAACGCACGGGACACCAGGCAGAACTGGAGGTCTGGCTTGACAAGTTCGGATAACCGCATATAATTGATAATAAATATCAATAGATATCCATATTCCTCTACTGAGGCAATACCATGAAAAATCATCATCCTGTCACACCGAAAGAGGAGCGTTTGGCACAGATACTGGCCAAGATAAAGGGGCGGGATTTTCGTCTCACGCCACAGCGCTTGGCCATCCTCAATATCCTGGCCGCAAGCGAGGATCACCCCAGCGTTGATGACATCTACAAGGAAGTAAGGAACAGATTTCCGACAACGAGCATCGCCACGGTTTACAAGACCATTGCGCTGCTCAAGGAATTGAATGAGGTCCTGGAGCTGGGATTCCCCGACGGCAGCAATCGCTATGACGGCCACAGACCGTATCCCCACCCCCACGCCATCTGCACGAGGTGCAGGAAGATCATGGATCCGGAAATCTCCAGCGTCGATGAACTCAGCGAAGAGATGAAGAAAAAAACCGGATATTCATTCTCCTTTCACCGCCTCGATTTTTTCGGCCTCTGCCCGGAATGCCAGAAGAACTCCAGAAAATAAATTTTTTTACCTTTTACGGATAATCATTATCTACAACTATTGACTTTCTTTTAAAGCATCGTAGAATTTATTTTACATTAACCTTAACCCATGACACCTGGCCGCCTGACGATTCAGGTAAAAGAAAAAGCATCACTACACTTTCGACAAAAAAAAGGAGTAGCGCATGAAAGACATCATGGAAACCATCAAGGCCGACAAAACGCTGAGTTCACTGGCAGCCGCGCTTGAACAGGCGAAACTGGTGGAAAGATTGAAAGGAGCGGATCCCTACACCTTTTTCGCACCCGACAATGACGCTTTTATCAGGATGAACATCGAAAAAACCGTCCTGGATCCGAAAGTTCTCTCCAATACGTTCACCTATCACCTGGTTGCCGGCAAGTATTCCGCCAAGCAACTTCATGAAATGGTTCCGGCCAAACTCGAGACGGAGAACGGCAAGTCCCTCACATTGGAAATGGATGAAGGTGAGACGGTGATTGACAACGGCAAGTTCGTCACTTCCGACATCGAGTGTTCGAACGGCGTCATCCATATCATCGATAACGTCTTCCAGCCGAATCTGTCCGGCTGGTACCGGGAGGATTTGTTGTAAAGCAGCCGCGCCCTTATCACCCGGAGCCCGACTGGCGAGCGCCACAAACAAGGTTACGGAATCGATAAGAAATTGAGGAACGCATAAGTAAGAACAAGAAACTCACGACCAGAGACAAAGCACCCTGGTCGACTACCAGAACATCATCATTGCCGGAAATAGAATTCATAGGACGAAAGGAGCCAATTTCATGAGTGACGAAAAAAAGTGCCCGGTAACGGGTACCGCTAACGCACAAGTAGCCGGACGCGGCACGTCAAACCGTGACTGGTGGCCGAACCAGTTGAACCTCAATATTCTGCACCAGCATTCCTCCAAGTCCAATCCGATGGGCGAAACATTCAACTATGCTGAAGAGTTCAAAAAACTCGACCTCAATGCCGTGAAACAGGACCTCTATGCGTTGATGACCGATTCGCAGGACTGGTGGCCGGCCGACTACGGTCACTACGGCGGGCTTTTCATCCGGATGGCCTGGCACAGCGCCGGCACCTACCGCATGGGTGATGGCCGCGGCGGCGCAGGGACCGGCAACCAGCGCCTGGCGCCCCTCAACAGCTGGCCGGACAACGTGAACCTGGACAAGGCGCGCCGGTTGCTGTGGCCGATCAAGCAGAAATACGGCAAGAAAATCTCCTGGGCCGATCTGATGATCCTCGCCGGCAACTGCGCCCTGGAGTCGATGGGCTTCAAGACCTTCGGCTTCGGCGGCGGACGTGTGGATGTATGGGAGCCGGAACAGGACATTTACTGGGGTGCCGAAGAGGAATGGCTGGCTACGAGCGACAAGCCCAAGAGCCGTTACAGCGGCGACCGCGATCTCGAAAACCCCCTCGCCGCCGTGCAGATGGGGCTGATCTACGTCAACCCGGAAGGCCCGGACGGCAATCCGGACCCTGTGTTATCAGGCCGCGACGTACGCGAGACCTTCGCGCGGATGGCAATGAACGACGAGGAGACTGTCGCACTGGTCGCCGGCGGCCACACCTTCGGCAAATGCCATGGCGCCGGTCCGGCAACCCATGTGGGCCCTGAGCCGGAAGCCGCTCCCATCGAGGAGCAGGGCCTCGGCTGGAAGAGCAGCTTCGGCAGCGGCAAAGGCGGCGATACCATCAGCAGCGGCATCGAGGGCGCCTGGAAGCCGAACCCGGTCACGTGGGACATGGGCTACTTGAAGGTATTGTTCAAGTACGAGTGGGAACTGGTCAAGAGCCCGGCCGGGGCGAACCAGTGGCTGGCCAAGGATGTTGCCGACGAGGATATGATAGTTGGCGCCCACGACCCGGCAAAGAAATTCCGGCCGATGATGACCACGGCGGACCTCTCGCTGCGCTTCGACCCGATCTATGAGCCGATCGCCCGGCGCTACCTGGCGAACCCCGAAGAGTTCGCCGATGCCTTTGCCCGCGCCTGGTTCAAGCTGACCCACCGCGACATGGGTCCCCGTTCGCGCTACCTCGGCCCGGAGGTTCCGGGCGAAGAGATCATCTGGCAAGACCCTGTCCCGGCCGTCAATCAGCCACTGATTGATGCTCAGGACATCGCTGCCCTCAAGGCCACCATCCTTGCCTCAGGGCTAACCGTCTCCCAACTGGTTTCCACGGCCTGGGCCTCGGCGTCCACATTCCGCGGTTCCGACATGCGCGGCGGCGCAAACGGCGCGCGCATCCGTCTTGCTCCGCAGAAGGATTGGCAGGTCAACGAACCGGCCCGGCTGCAGACCGTGCTGCAGACCATCGAGGGGATCCAGAAGCAGTTCAACAGCGCCCAGTCCGGCGGCAAGCTGGTTTCGCTCGCCGATCTGATCGTTCTGGGCGGCTGCGCCGCTATCGAGCAGGCGGCGAAAAATGCCGGCCACACTGTCACCGTTCCCTTCACGCCGGGACGCACGGATGCCTCGCAGGAGCAAACCGACACGGCGTCATTCGCGGTACTCGAGCCGAAGGCTGACGGCTTCCGCAACTACCTGAAAGCAAAATACAGCGTATCGGCAGAGGAGCTGCTCCTCGATCGGGCCCAGTTGCTGACCCTGACCGCTCCCGAAATGACGGTTCTGGTTGGCGGCATGCGCGTCTTGAATGCCAATTTCGGACAGTCCCAACACGGTGTCTTCACGCAGCGGCCGGAGGCGCTTAGCAACGACTTCTTCGTCAATCTGCTCGACATGGGCACGACGTGGACGGCGGCCTCGGAAGCCGATGACGTGTTCGAGGGTCGTGATCGCGCAACAGGCGAACTCAAGTGGACCGGTACCCGCATCGACCTCATCTTCGGTTCCAACTCCCAGCTCCGGGCAGTTGCCGAAGTCTATGGCTGTGCGGACTCCCAGGAGAAGTTCCTGCATGACTTCGTAGCGGCATGGAACAAGGTTATGAACCTTGACCGCTTCGACCTCGCCTGATCTGCACATCGAATGATCGGGATGCGATAACCGACACGTATTCGGATAGAAAGCAGACCTGCCAGGTTTTCAAAACCTGGCAGGTCTTATTATGCGTCATATCCACATTGTATCGGAAAACAGGTCCGAAAATTTCGAGACATAAACCTTGCGCCCATGGATGGTTCCGCATAGAATTGATCTGATTCTGGTCGGATATCCCGCTTAGCGGAAAGATAAATACTACGTGATGTTGCAGGAAAGGAGGTTTTCATGAAAAAGAAAATCGGTGTCGTGCTGTCCGGCTGCGGGGTTCGGGACGGTAGCGAGATCCACGAAGCGGTGCTGACCCTGCTGGCAATCGACAGGAACGGAGCAGAGGCGGTCTGTATGGCTCCGGACATGACATTTCCCGAAGTGAACCACCTGACCATGGAAGAAACCGGTGCGCAGCGGAATGTGCTGGTGGAATCGGCCCGCATCGCACGTGGCAACATCAAAAACATCAAGGACGTGACAGCAGCGGAACTGGACGCCGTGATCTTCCCCGGCGGCTTCGGTGCGGCGAAAAACCTCTGTGATTTTGCTGTTAATGGAGCGGAGGCAACCATTCAGCCGGACGTTGCCCGACTCATTCGCGAGATGGCACAGGCGCGGAAACCGATCGGCGCCATCTGCATCGCCCCGGCCCTGATAGCGGCAACGCTCGGCACGGAATACGCACCTACGGTTACCATCGGCAACGATGCCGGCACCGCGGCGGCCATCACCAAAACGGGAAGCCGTCACCAGGAATGCCCGGTTACGGAATTCGTTGTCGACCAGCGGCACAAGATCGTTTCCACCCCCGCCTACATGCTGGCAACCCGGATCTCCGAAACCGCCGAGGGGATCGAGAAGACGGTGAAAGCGTTGCTGGACTTGGTGTAGCAGCAGGCTCCGCTGCCCGACAAAATGCACCTTCTGCCCAAAATATAGGCAGCAGTCATCTTTTGCGCGCGGAACAACACCTGCCCACCAACAGCACGTGAGCACTCCCGGTACTCCCATATCAAAGGCCCGCACAACCTTCCCCACCAAGGGAATGCCTGTCGGGCCTTTGTTTTTCGGCAACTATGGGTCCGGCTCCGGACAACCTGGCGACACGCCAAAAGGCCGGATTTTCCATCTGGCACAATTCATGAATTACTAAACTACAACGAAAAAAAGAAGCCTGTCAGCCAAGCCGACAAGAGCGTCTCTTTTTTTCCCTCCTTGGGGCGACCGTGCGGTCGCCCCCTTTTTTTATTCCGTCTCCAACACATAGCCGACATTGGCTGGCTGAAACCCGCCCGGGAACTCCCGCAGCAACCGAGCCGAAGCGGCAAAGCCGGTACAGTGCCCGGCGGCAATCCGGCCGATGCCAAAACCGCGCAGCGCCCGGAGGGTCGCCTCGGTCTGTTCGGCGGAGCTGAAACCGAGATGGGTGCCACCCACCAAGGCGTATACCCGCTCTTCGCCGGTCTTTTCCCGGGCATGCTCGATGGTGTTCACCACGCCGGCATGACAGCAGCCGAACAGCAGAACCAGCCCCTTCGCGGTCTTGATTACCAGCGACTGGTCATCCTCCAGCCGGTCGGCTTCACTCCCGTTCGCATCGCGGAACATGCCCCGATCACCCAGCTCGAACGGGGTTCTGCGCGGCACCTCGCCGGTGAGGAAAACACCGCGAGCGATTTCCCGGAACCGGTGGTCCAGATCGAACCGAGCCCCCATGCCGCGCAGGAAGTGCTCGTCGTAGGGAATGCCGATCGGAATGCTCTCGCCGTTATCCTTGACCCGGTAGCGGCGGGAAAACACCCCAGGATGGGCATAGACATCCTTGCCGCCGCAATTCCTCAGCAACGGCAGAAGCCCGCCGGTATGGTCGAAATGGCCGTGGGACAGGACCACCCGCGCCACCCGGTGCAGGCTCTTGTTCATCCGCAGCGCATTGCCCAGCAGGGTTTCCCCCATGCCGGTGTCGAAGAGAATACTCAGCCCCTCGCCCTCCAGCAGGGCGGCAAAGCCGTGCTCGCCAAGGGTTCCGGAAACCGGGCCGACGGTGTTTTCGCAGAGGACCGTGATGCGGAGTCTATTCTGCATGGTGACCTTTCGGAAAACGCGGCACGCCGAGCTTATCCAGAATGCTAATCATCGGGC
>JAQUHN010000283.1 GCA_028683555.1 Geobacteraceae bacterium
TGTCGGATCGATATAGGCGCCCGTCCCAAACAGCGAGCAGACACCTCTTGTCTTGGCAATGGCCTTGATCAGGTCATCGGTCATGTTTCGGAACGAAGGGAAGATCCCTTTGGCGCCTGAATGGGAAGCGATTACCGGTTTAGTGATGTATCAATGGAGCCTCTTACCCATTCCTTCGCCTTTACACTCCACGCCAAGCAAGGTAATCCCGCAACAGTAAAGCTCCTGGAGCACTCCCATGAGCGCAGCCTGGTCAGGGAGCTGCCCGGAGAGTTCCGAGGTTGTTCCCTGACCCTTTTGCTCGGCAATTGAAATGGTCATTCCCTCGAAGCGTTCAGACCAAGAAGGGTCCAATCGACCAGCAACACGAATACGATAGACTGCCGGCCCATACCACAAACCGGTCAGACTCGATTTGTCGATCATTTTTGCACCTCGATCCTACCAAGTTTATTGAACTGAATAGCGGGAGACCTTTGACAATTTAACACCACAGTCAGGGCGAACCACAGTAATTTGAACGGAGGGTGCGACCGGGCCAACAACATCAAAATATATCTAAATTGTTAAGATTTTATCTATATAGAGAGGATCGTAAATAACCCGAAAAGGGGCAATAAAGGGGTAGGAGAAAAACTGGGAATATTCTATGACAGGCAATCTGTTTCAAGAGTCGTTACCGATAGTAAGACTATCTTGAAAGTGCGGTTATGATTTCAATGCTCAGTACCCCATTTATACCCCCTTTCGGGTTATGTACCAAGAATCACTCTCCCATTAAAATTCAAGTAACCTGACCATTCACTAGTACTATTTCAGAACAAACGTTCATTGAAATCCCGCAATGGAAAGGAGGCGAGTTTAAAGTACACGAGGGGATGACAAATGAAGGCTACCAAATTCGGGAAAAGGAGAAAGTTAATGAAAAGAGTATTTTTTCTATCAGGGTTGATAATTGTTTTTCTTCTTGGAACTTCCTGCACTAGTACGTCTCACTTTGGTGTAAAGGACAGGGCGTACATGGTACCTGATGAGTTCGATCAGACGGAGGCGATCGTTGCCAAGGCTGAACAGTCCGAAGGGGCAAAATATTGTCCGGAGAAGATTGCCAATGCCAAGGAACTGGGCAGAAAGGCCGCCGAAACCTACTGGGGCTGTAACAATGTCGAAGCTTCCAGGCTGCTTGGGTTAGCCCGCCAGATGGCCGCAGAAGCCGAAGCGTGCGGACCTGCTCCGGTAGCAGCTGAACCGGCACCGCTACCGGTGCCGCCGCCCGCCCCACCAGAAAAGATCTGCATGAACCTGAATGTACAGTTTGATCTTAACAAGGCGGATGTGAAAGAGAAATATCTCGGGGCCATTGAAGAAGCTGCCAAGTTCATGAAGGACAATCCTGAAGCCACCGCCGTTATCGAAGGCCATGCCGACAATCTGGGCAACTACGAGTACAATATCAAACTCTCGGAGCGGCGTGCCGAAAACGTCAAAAACATCATGGTTGATAAATTCGGCGTCGAGGCATCCCGCCTCTCCACCAAGGGATACGGCTACACGAAGCCGATTGCCACCAACAAGACCGCCGAGGGCCGACAGAAAAACCGGCGCATAGACGCCGTTATCGAATGTGTCAAGTAACCGATAGGCGTGATGGAGCACTCCGCATCATGTCTTTAACGGTTTGCTCTTGAGCAAAATCGGATCATGAAAAACCGGCTGCCTCACAAAAGACAGCCGGCTTTTTCATATACCTTCTAAAAGCAACGTTCTTTGGAGCAGGCAAAAAAAGGAGAGCCTGCCATACCGTCCATTTGACAGCAGAGTCTTTACGGGTAAAGTGTTAACTGAATTATTAGCAGAAAATCACCAATTTTTGTTCCACAGAAAGCGACGACCAAATGACAAACACTGCCAACCAAATCAAATATCATGCATTTTGCCTGGTGGCATGTGCTTTCCTCTGCCTCATGCCTTCCGCTGTGCTGGCAGAGAAAGCACCGGAAGGAAGCCTGGTGGCGGTCCACTTCAGCCCATACGTGGTTCATTTCAGCAGCAACCCGGAACACAATTCCTATCCCTGGTTCGTTACGCTGGAGTGGGAATCTGCTTCGCAGTGGGAGATTGGCGGTGCTTATTTTAAAAACTCCTATCATCAACCGTGCGGTTACATCTACGGTGGCAAACGTTGGATCTTCGGCCCCCGGGAACAACATCTGTTTCTCAAGCTGACGGCCGGAGCAATCATCGGCTACTTCGAGCCCTATGAGAACAAGCTCCCCGTCAACGCCGACGGCATCGGACTGGGGATTATCCCTGCGATCGGCTACAAGTACCAACGAGCAAGCACTCAATTTGTGCTATTGGGAACATCAGGGTTCATGGTTACCATCGGCTACGATATCTGGAAGTAAAATCAAGCTGAGCCCCCAAACAGCGGGAGAATGCCAAAATGATTCTCTTCTCCCAACGGTACACTCTGAGCAGCGCCTGGTAACCCGCCCACACCGAAACATTATCAATCATACCAAAGAACTGCTTTCCGTGACGCTCGAAGCTTAGGGCTGGCATCTTTTCCTGCCTTGCCGGCAAAAAACCGACCTTCCCGGTTGCATAAAAAAATGGGGCCCCGGTCATTCCGGAGCCCCATCCTACATGTTCTTCCTGTAAAGCGATTACTTTCCGGTCATCAGGTCCATCAGACGGAAACCATCTTCCAGGAAAAGGCCGGTGTTTGCGGCCGACACCTCGTCATAGCCGGCTATCGCGGAATCGGGAGAATCTTCTCCGCCGTAGATAATGAAGGGAACCGGATCGCTGGTGTGGGTCATGAGACGGATCGGCGTCGGATGGTCCGGCGTACAAAGTATCCGGTACTGGCCGAATTTCTTTATCCCTTCGCATATCGGCGCGACAATCTTCGCGTCGAAATCCTCGATGGCCCGAACCTTGTTTTCGATGCTGCCGGAATGGGATGACTCATCCGGCGCCTCCACATGCAGGTAGACGAAATCCAGGCGCTCCAAGGCCTCCAGCGCCGCTTCGGCCTTGCCCTGGTAGTTGGTGTCCAGGTAGCCCGTCGCACCGGGCACTTTTATGACCTCCAGCCCGGCATAAACCCCGATCCCCCGCACCA
>JAQUHN010000101.1 GCA_028683555.1 Geobacteraceae bacterium
CGTTCCCCAACAGGATATGGTGCACCGAGCCGTCGCCGCCGAACCGTTCGATGGACAGGAATTCGATCCCCACCAGCCGAATGCCCTTGCTCACCAGCAATTCCGCCCCGGCAGCGCTGAGGGCGACAAACTCGCGGCAGAACTCCGCCCGGTCCCAGAGCCGGGAATTGTCGGTTTTCAGCAGCAGGCGCTCCACGCCCGCCAGCGGCAGCCCCGCCAATTCCTGGACGCCGATCTCCGTCACGCCCCGCAGGTCCGCCACCAGGGCCGGCCCCATCAGTAGGGAAGGGGAAAAGCTGTCCAGGTTCGAACCGTCCGCCAGCATATGGGCCGGGGCATCCAGGTGGGTGCCGGAATGGTCGCCCAGGGTCAGGCGGGCAACCCGCGCCTCGTCGCCCTGTTCCAGCAGCAGCACCGGCTCGAGTTGAAAACACGGGTCACCCGGCCAAGTGGGCAGGCCAGCGGCCAGCGGCACGGAAATGTCGAAAATGCGCATAATTCCTCCAGTGAATAGATAGCAGACCTGCCAGGTTTTCGGAAACCTGGCAGGTCTTGTCTGAAGTGATCGGCGGCTGAAAACGCGAAACGGCCGGCTCTCAACTGTAGATTGACAGGGATAATCTCGCATTATGTTCTAACAAATTACATCATATCCACCTTGTTTTGGGGGACAGCTCTGTTTGCTTTTGTTTTTCAGCTGTCTTCATTCGTGACATTCGTGGCAAAGGAGGTTTTTTCAGCGTAAAACTCAAAATTCAACACTCAAAACCAACGAAATCCTGGCACCATTCTTTACATTAAATATTCTTATACCGCGAAATCATTGACAATCGCCCAAATTTTACGGATAGTTACTAACAGCACAGCTTTTCATGAAAACAGCAATCCGGCAACCGGAACCTCGCGGACCAATGAAACAGGAAAAAGACGACAACTACTGGATGGGCCTGGCGCTCCGCGAAGCGAACAAGGCCGGGGCCCGCGGCGAGGTTCCCATCGGTGCGGTGATCGTTCGCGACGGCATGGTGCTCGGCCGGGGCTACAACCTGCGGGAGAAAAGCCTCGACCCCACCTCCCACGCCGAGATGACGGCAATCCGCAAGGCAGCGAAGAAGGCGGCCAACTGGCGGCTGCTCGGCGCCACCCTTTACGTCACCCTGGAACCCTGCCCCATGTGCATGGGCGCCATCCTCCTCGCCCGACTGGAGCGGGTGGTATTCGGCTGTCACGACCCGAAGGCCGGAGCGGCCGGCTCCCTCTACGACCTGTCGGACGACCCGCGCCTCAACCACCGGGTGGCACTGACCTCCGGGGTCCGGAGCGAAGAATGCTCCGCAATCCTTAGCGACTTCTTCGCGGCATTACGGAAAAAGAAGAGAGAAGCGGTTTTGGGTTTTTAGTTTTTGGTTTTTGGTTTTTAGTTGGAAAAGCTTTGAAATTGTAACTGTCATCAGCTTACAGGTTATTGTCCGCAACTCTAACCCAAAACTAAAAACCAAAAACCGCCCTTAAAGTTTGTTATCCGCTTGACGAAAAGACTTACAGTACCCGCACCATATCAGGAGAGGATAAAAGCAATGGAAGACCAGTATCGGCAGTTGGTAAAAGAAGGCGTTGCCGCCCTCACTGCAGGCAAAACGTCCCTTGCCCTGCAGCATTTCGAAGAGGCCGCGGAGCTGGACGAATGTCCCGAACTCCTCTCTCACCTTGGCTATTGCCTGGCAAAGGAAAAGAAAGACTACGACCGGGCCGTTTCGCTCTGCAAGACGGCGCTCGCCGACGAGCATTGGAATTCCGTCCACTACCTGAACCTGGGCAGGATCCAGCTTCTCGCCGGCCGGAAACAGGACGCCATCCGCACCTTCCGCGACGGACTGCTGCACGAAAACAACCCCCGGCTCCAGGAAGAACTGGCCCGCCTCGGCAACCGAAAATACCCGGTCGTCGCTTCTCTGCCCCGGGATCATCGCCTGAACCGGGTTCTCGGCAAGCTGTTCACGAAACTCAAAATCAGGTAAAACGGTAAAAGCAGTTTTGAGTTTTGAGTTTTGAGTGTTGAGTTGATAAACTCAGATTCGATGTCATCTTGACCGTCAGGAGAGATATGTCCCGTTTCGCTTTCAGCTGCAGATTTCTCGATTTGCTCGACATGACACTAGTGTCACCATTCTCTTGGTAATCAGCTTGAAGTTTCTCGACAGTTTTTGCCCTTAACTCAAAACTCAACACTCAACACTCAACACTGCCTTGCTCCCCTTCATGGAGAGGGCAGTACATCTCACGTCTCACCTCTCACGTCTTTCTGCCTTTCCAACTCAACACTCAAAACTCAAAATTCAAAACTGAAGAGTATCAACAGATTTGCATGAGCAAATCTGTTGATACTCTTCATCCAACCTCGCGCTAACGGTAATCACCCGCCCGTCCCGGTCTTCGAAGGCCATGGAACGGCAGTGCAGCATCATGCGCGGTGCCGCCTCGCCGCCATAGGTGCTATCGCCGACAATGGGCAGCCCGCAGTGGACCAGGTGCACCCGGATCTGGTGGGTCCGGCCGGTGAACGGCCGCGCCTCCACCAGTGCTGCGCCGTCGCCGCTTGCCACCACCCGGAACCCGGTCTGCGCCTCCTTGCCGGGTCGGGCCACACCGTAGCGTGCCGAGCCGATTTTGGCGATCGGCTGATCCACCAGCCACTCCTGCTCGGCCGGGGTCCCGCTCACCAGTGCCAGGTAGCGCTTCTCCACCCGTCCTTCCTTCAGCTGCTGCGACAGCAGCGCCGCCGCCGCCCGGTGTTTGGGAAACAGCATCACGCCGGAGGTGCCCCGGTCCAGGCGATGGACGATCCGCACCGGTTCGCCGCTCGCCGCAAGCTTCAGGTAGACGCCCACCGCATACTCCACGGTGCCCTTCAGCTGGTACGGCGTCCGCTGTGAATTGAAGCCGGCCGGCTTACAGACCCCCACCACGTCCCGGTCTTCATAAAGCACCGTCTCGGCGGTATAGACCAGCTCCCGGAACCGTCCCGACTCCATCACCCCCAGCACGATCTCATCCCCCTCGCGCAGGGCTCGGGAAGCAACCCGCACCATCGTCCCGTTCACGGTACAGCCGCCCAGATCGATAATCCCCCGCAGCCGGGTCTTCGACAGCGTATCGAACAACAGCGCCGCCCCGTCATCGAGCCGCATGCCCGCCTGTTCCGCTGTCACAGTCTTCTTAACAATCATGCAAATACCTTTCAATCGAAAAATCAGGTTCGAGGAGCGAGGAACGAGGCGCGAGGAATGAGGAATGAGGATCGAGGTTCAAGGGACGAGGAAACTAACACCTCAATGAAAAAACAAGATTTCTCCTCGTACCTATCTCACAGGCTCACCAACCAAAAACTGCCATACCCCCTAATCCGTACCCCGTACCCCGTAATCCGGTTTAATGCCCCGTAATCCACACTCCAGACTCACGCAACTATAAGATAGTTTTGCCACGAATGCATGGAGATTTTCACGGATAGACGCTGAAAAGATCTCTTTCTACAGGGATGAAGGGGATACAAGGGATGGAGGTAAAAGCAAGGAAATCATACCAGCTGGAGCCTTAAGGTTGATCTTGCCGAAAGGCCGGTGAGCAGCCTTTATCAGCAAGCAAAACGAGTTGAATGGCACTACCGTAGAATAAGTAATAATAGTTAAGTGGTTTTTATCCCCTTCATCCCCTTTATCCCTGTTAAATAGCCTGCCAGGTTTTATGTTTTCATCCGTGGCAAAAAGATTCCTCCACCTGCCAAGAAGGCGCAATTTCTCAATTCTTGTTCCGTGCTCCTTTCACCTCGCTCCTCGAACCTCGATCCTTTATCCTCATTTTCCTGTTTAGCTTTTGAACATTTTTGCAAATTTGTCCAGATTCTGAACATTAAAATGCTTGACTATCCTGCTCAATATGATAAAAGGGTTTTCGTTTTAACACCTTGCTATGAAAATATTATAAGGAAGAGTTGATTATGAGCATCGTTCGACTTGGCAAGACGTATCAAGTTTGTGCTACCTGTGCTTTCTGGCAAGGGCCGAGACAAACCGAGGAGAGCTGCTTCGTATTCAACAACCGGGACACCGGTCTTTGCTGCGGATCGTCGTTCAAGGACTGGAGCATGGGCGCCACCTCCACCTGCCTCCAATGGCAACTTCCGGACACCTTCGACAGGCAGGAAATGCCGACACCTCCTTCGTCAAAATACTGACACGCGGGCCATCCGCTTGCCATCGCCATCAAAGATTTCACAAAGTTACCCTTCTTGTGCCTTTCGGCATGACAGTTGCTATATTGTCACTCCGTTGAATCAATTTCGCTTTCGCCCCTGGTTCCACCACTACATACTATTAATAGCTTCTATTGACGCCCCTGCCGGGGCGTGTTATAACTTAGCAGTTTTTACCTGCTTTTTAATAAGGAAATGTATGAAACGATTTATACTATCATTTCGCGGCACTACGCTTTGTCTTCTGCTGACGCTGGCCAGCGGTTGCGCTGGCTACGTGGATCTTCCCGCCGGCACGGTGAAGCCCATTTCCGGCTGGCTCGATTCCGCGGTTGTGGAAAAACAGGAAGTCAGCGTCCCGGAACAACCGGTCGAGCCACCACCGTCAAAAGATTACCTCATCGGCGCCAACGACGTCCTCTACATCAATATCGAAGGTCGGCCGGAATTCATGGTCACCGGAACTACCGGCAGCAGCAAGATCCAGGGTAGCCGGGTGGACGGCAACGGCAACATCCAGCTGCCGATTGCCGGCGCGGTCCATGTTGCCGGGCTCACCGTCTCCGGCGCTCAGGCCAAAATCCGCGAAACCCTCCGCACCTACCTGAAGAATCCCTGGGTAGTGGTGGAGATTGCCGAATACAAGAGTCACCCGCTCTACCTGCTCGGCCAGTTCCGGGCGCCCGGCACCGTCTACATGGACCGGCCGCTCAACCTTGCCCAGGGGATCGCGCTCGGCAACGGTTTCGATGGATCCGCAGACCTGCGCGGCGCCCGCCTCAATCGCGGCAATCGCACCCTGCCGGTGGACGTCTACGACCTGCTGGTGAACGGCAATGTAAAACAGAATGCCTGGCTGCAGGCCGGCGACACCATTTTCATCCCGGACAACCGCAACTCGCAGGTATTCATCTTCGGCGCGGTCAAGAAGCCGGGACCGGTAACCATGCTGCAGGGCGGCCTCAACCTGGCCCAGGCCATCGGCAGTGCCGAACTGCGCGACACCGGCTACGACTTCACCCACATTCGCATCATCCGCTCGCTGTCCGCCACTCACGGCGAGCTGATCGTGGTCGACTTCGACCGGATCCTGCGCGGCGAAGCCATGCCGTTCCCGCTCATGGCCGGCGACATCGTCTACGTACCGCGCAGTCACCTGGGCAGATGGAACGACGCCATCGCCGAGATCCTGCCGTCGCTGCAGGCCATCAGCGCCGTACTGCAACCGTTCGTCAATATCAAGTATTTGACGAGAAACGACTAAAAGGCGAGAGAACGGGATAGGAAAAGCGGATTACGGATTAAGAAGGCGGGATACGCAATCTAAGGACGAAATGCGGGGTACGGAGTAAAAAAGCGGGGTACGGGGTACGCAATCTTAATCCGCAGACCTAATCCGTAATCCGAGTTTTTAATCCGGGTTTAGAACTTATAATCCGTAATCCGATTCTTTAATCCGATTTCTTAATCCGACTTTAAAGTCACCTAAAACCCAAAACCCGACCATATTGGAAGAGCAATGAACGATTCCCAAAATCTGCCGCCCTACGAACCGAATCCGATGGAGGAAGTGCATCTCCAGGACTACCTGAACGTCATCTTCCGCCGCCGCAAGGTTTTTTTCATCGCCTTCCTGGTTGTGTTCATCGGCGTCGCCCTCCACACCTTCACCATGAAGCCGGTCTACGAGGCTTCCGCCACCCTGCACGTCAAGGACGAGAAGGGCGGTAATTCCGAGCTGATGGACGTGCTGGCGCTGGGCAGCGCCACCCCGGTGGATGCCGAGCTGGAGATCCTCAAGTCGCGCACCAACGCCGAAAAGGTGGTGGAGCAGCTGCACCTCAACTGGCGCATCTACGACCGGCCCGACAACGTCACCTTCCGCCTGCTGGAGTTCGTCTCCAACGCCGAGCAGCCCTCCTACACGGTGGAGCTGACCGGCAACGGCGGCTACACGGTACATGACAAGGATGATAACCTGGTGGGCAGCGGCCGCAGTGACCAGCTGCTGCGCGGCAAAGGGCTGACCCTGCTGCTGGCCAACCTCACCGGCGACAAGGGCGACTCGTTCCGCATCCAGATCCGGCCCTTCAACGCTACTGTGGCCGGACTCCGCGGCGCGATCAAGGCCTCCGAGGTGGGCAAAAAGACCAACATCATCTCGGTTTCCTATACCGATACCAACCCGAAGCAGGCCAAGGATGTGGTGAACACCCTGGTCCGCGTCTACCTCGACCAGAGCGTCGGCCTCAAGACCGAAGAGGCCAATCGCACGGTCGGCTTCGTCGAAGAACAGCTGAAAGACCTGCGCGGAACGCTGGACACCGCGGAGAAGAATCTCCAGTCCTACAAGAGTACCAGCGGCGTGGTGCAGCTGGACGCCACTGCCCAGCAGCTGATCACCAAGCTGTCGGACACCGAACGGGAACGCACCGCCATCACCCTGCGCAAGAAACAGACCGAATTCGCCCTCAGTTCGCTGCAGGACGCCATGCGTCGCGGCAACACCTACTCGCCGGCCACCACCCAGGCCGATCCGCTGGTGGGCGCCATGGCCACCAGGCTGGCGGAACTGGAGGTCGAGAAGCGCGGCCTGCTCACCCAGGCCACCGAAAATCACCCGGCGGTCAAGGCGGTGCAAAGCCAGATCGACGAACTGCACCGCAAGATCCGCTCCACCTATCAGAACGAGCAGAGCAACCTGGCCCGCCAGGAAGCGGACATCAATGCCGAACTGGGCCGCTATGAAGGAGTGCTCAAGGGGCTGCCCGAAGCGGAGCGCGACCTGGCCAAGCTGACCCGCGTCACCAAGGTCAATGCCGACATCTATACCTTCCTGCTGCAGAAGCACGAAGAAGCGCGCATCGCCCGCGCCTCCACCATCAGCAACATCAGCGTCGTCGACCCGGCTATTACTCCTGGGGGCCCGATCAAGCCGAAAAAGGCCAAGAACCTGCTGCTCGGTCTGCTGGTGGGCTGCATGCTCGGCGTCGGCCTGGCCTTCTTCCAGGAATACCTCGATGACACCATCAAGGACGTGGACGGCGCCAAGCGCGAGCTGAAGTGGCCGCTGCTGGCCATGATCCCCTGCATCGACACCGGCGAGGCAAAAGAAGGCGAAGAGAAAATGTCGCAGCGGAAGACATCCCTCGTCGCCCACATAGACCCGAAATCCATCACCGCCGAGGCGTTCCGCGCACTGCGCACCGGCCTGCACTTCTCCGCGGTCAGCAAGAAAAAGCAGGTAATGCTGATCACCAGTACCTTCCCCGGCGAGGGCAAGAGTACCATCAGCGCCAACCTGTCCTGCATCCTGGCCCAGACCGGAGCCAAGGTGGTGGTCATCGACTGCGACCTGCGCCGCTCCACCCTGCATGAGAAATTTGCCCTGACCAAAGAGCCCGGTCTCACCAACCTGCTGGCCGGCGACAACAGCCTCGACCAGGTGATCAAGCACACCCCGATCCCCAACCTCGACTTCATCAGCGCCGGCGTCACGCCGCCCAACCCGGCCGAACTGCTCGGCTCGCGGGAAATGGCCGATCTGGTGGCGCTGCTGCGTACCAAGTACGAAACCGTACTGATTGACGCCCCGCCAGTACTAGCCGTCACCGACGCACCGCTGCTCACCGCGCTCGCCGACCTGGTCATGGTAGTCATGGAAGCGGGCCGGGTACCGGTCAAGGCCGCCCGCCAGATGCGCGAAACCCTGCTCAGCGTAAGCGCCCCGGTTGCCGGCATGATCATCAACGACAAAACCGGCAAAGGCCGCGAAGGGTACGGGTACGGCAATTACGGCGGCAAGTATGGTTATTACGGCTACGGCTATTACGGCTACGGGTATCAGAACGATAAAGCGGCCGAAGCCAAAAAATCACCTATCGCGAACATCGTGGCGAAGGTTTCGGGGATTTTTCGCAAGAACTAGAAAAACAGAGTAAAAACCTTTTTGCCACGGATACACACGGATTTACACGAATGGATGCTTAAAGTCATAACAGCTTAAAACCCTCGAAGTTTCCGGTATTGTTTTTATTTGTGTTCATCCGTGTATATCCGTGGCTAATAAATGTTTTTGAATTGCTTTCGCCATAAATTCTCTCCGATCTTCCAGGATAAGGCAGATATTCCATGACTGACTGCATTTCCTCAGAATTAATTCTGAAAGAAACAAGCTTTCAAATACTGGCCGCGGCCTTTGAAGTACATAACATTCTTGGATCGGGTTTTCTAGAAAACGTGTACCAGAAAGCGCTTACCAAGGAGCTTATTTCCCGGGGCTTGCAGGCCGATGAGCAGAAAACCATTACCGTCATGTACAAGGGAGAAGAAGTAGGCTCATATTGCGCGGATATAGTAGTTAACGAGGAAATCATTCTGGAACTTAAAGCTTTGGAATCTCTTGCAAAAATTCACGAGGCACAATTACTGAATTACCTGAGAGGAACAGGGCTTAAACTCGGGTTTCTCATCAATTTTGGAAAAGAAAAGGTTGAATACAAGAGAATGGTAGTTTGAGCCCCTGTCAATCAGAAACGAACAAAAGGCATTTTCTGCCACGGATACACACAGATATTCACGGATAACATCTTTTACACCAAAAAGGATTTAAACCCTTACAAGCTTTTCAGTTTTGGTATTTATCCGTGTTCATCCGTGGCTAAAAAAAAGATTTTCAGATGTCTTTCGAACTGCAAGATCTTTCAAAACAAAAAAGACTTTTTCTGCCACGGATACACACGGATAGAATCTTAAAGTCGTAACAGCTTAAAACCCTGGAAGTTTCCGTTTTTGTTTTTATCTGTGTTCATCCGTGTCCATCCGTGGCTAAAAAAGGTTCATTTCGGTTTAGTTTTCTTCCTTGCCATTCAATCCGTGGCCAAATAGCCCCCTGAATCCAGGACCGTACTTCACCACACATAACGGTTTTTACCAATAAAAATGACAACAACTCAAAACTCAACACTCAAAACTCAAAACCGCGCAAATTGCGCAGACTGGCACTGCCACATCCTGCCCTTTCTCGACGACGGCGCCAAGGACACCACCGAGTCGCTGGCCATCGCGACAATCCTGGCCGAGGCCGGCTTCTCCGAGGTGCACTGCACCCCGCACTCCATCTCCGGTTCCTATGAGGCCTCGCCGATGAGCATCCGCCAGGCGGTCCGCGAGCTGCAGGAAGCGATCGATCGCGAGGGGATCCCGCTGCGCATTGCCGCCGGCAACGAGTACTACTGCGACGAATTCCTCATCCCACGGCTGAGCGACCCGCTGCCGCTGGGCGACACGAACCTGGTGCTGATGGAAGCGCCGCTTCAGGCGACCCCGTCACTGCTCAGCTCAATCGCCTACGAAGTGGCCCTGCGCGGCTACACTCCGCTCATCGCCCACCCGGAGCGCTGCGACCTGCTCCAGCCCACGGAGAAAACCGAGAGCTCCACCAGCTCGATCCTCGGCTCGGTACTCCGATTCGCCAACCGGGCGCTTATAACTAAAAACTCAAAACTCAAAACTCAAAACTCGGAATTTTCGGAGCAAACGCTCCCGGAAATTTTGACGTCGATGGGTTGCCGCTTCCAGTGAAACCTGGGCAGTTTCGCCGGCATCTACGGCGACCGGGTCAGGAAAGCCGCCATCAAGAATCTCCAGAACGGACTCTACGACTGTCTGGGCAGCGACGCCCACGCCTCGCGCGGACTGGCCAGCTGGCTCAAGCGTGGTTTGCGTGAAGTGGAAAGTCACGTCGGAGCGGAGGGATTAGCGGAACTTTTAGTAGCACCGGTCTCGACAGCGAGAAACGGCAAAAAACTCCTTGCAACAAGGTAAGTTCAAATAAACAAAAAAACAACATACGACATTCTCTAATAAAGTACTGGCAACGTCGACCAAAAACAGTGGCAATACAAACCATTTGCTCCGATGATTCCATTTAATTTCTTCTCTGTGTATTCAATATCTTAGCACAACAAGTCTCCTCAGTGCTCTCATCGTTGTATTCAGTCAGATGGCACAACCAGTCTAAGACACTTTCAGTTTTTATTAGGGATAATCAACTAGCAATGCGTTACTTTTTCGGATTAGATGCTTTCAGAGCAATTGCTGCCACACTAGTAATTCTTGGCCATGTTGAATTAGTTAAGAAAAGTGAAGGCTATCCAAATATCTACGATAATCTTCCCTTTTTTATGTCCCAAGGCTCTTTAGCAGTTACCTTCTTTTTTGTTCTTAGTGGCTTTCTGATAACTTACTTACTTCTGATAGAAAAAGATAAGCATGGTACGATATCAATACACAGTTTTTACTTAAGACGTATTTTCAGAATATGGCCACTATATTTCTTACTTACTTTTATCGGTTTTTGTTTCCTATTCCTCTCACACGGCATAGGAACAAAAAACTTGCAATCATTTTATTTTTATCTTGCAGTACTTCCCAATTTAGCCTCACAACCAAATCCACTCGCGTACCAGTCATGGTCTATAGGAGTAGAGGAGCAATTTTACATTTTCTGGCCATGGCTATTTTTCCTATCAAATCGCAAACTGTTTAGGTATATGACTTTAATTATTCCTGCAATTTATGGAATACGAGCGCTACCTTTCTTGTTGCTCAAAATAGGATTTATTGACACTCGCAATTTTCTGTTCTGTTTAAATAATTTCTTTGATACCGCACGATTTGACAACATGGCAATTGGGGGCATTTTGGCTTTTTGTATGCATACCAACAAGATATATTTACCTATTAAATATAGATATCTTATGTACTTACTGACTTGCTGCTTGCTCTGCTTAAAAGTTAACTTTAGTTTTGGCCTTCAAAATATTATATATTCCGTTATTTTTGCTTTAAACATATATTATATAATCCAAACAACAACAGCCGAAAGCTGGCTTGAATCAAGTTTTTTGAAATATTTAGGTAAGGTTTCATATGGCATATATATGTGGCATTTAGTTGCAATTTTTTTGATTTTATCTTTATTGAAAAACTTTTTTTCATTTCACAACAAAATAGATAATCTTATTTTGCACTTTAGCGCGATCTTCCTTAGTTATATTTTGGCATCTTTAAGTTACGAACTCTTTGAAAAGAAGTTTCTCGCATTAAAGTTTAAATACGCGAACAGGGCTTAGTTATTGTCACGTTTTTTGCTTAAAGATGAATTTGTTACTCCATTGAAATATTGTGCATCCAACTAACTTCAGCACGTATTTACTCAACCCATTAAAATTTTGATAGCAACAAAAACACGTTACCTGGCAACTACGATTGACCCTTTGAGTTATCATTCAAACGCTGATGGAAAAGAACTTTCAAGAGATTTTCAACCCCTGATGGCGACCAGCGAGCACCGACATCAACCCGACGATTGAGTTCCCTCATTTCACGCTCCAGGGGTGATGTATCAATGTAAGAGAAACCTGGTTCTTTGAGAAACGTAAAAGCTTCAGGGGCAGCGTTCAATAGATGCCCAGCCGTGGTTTTTAGGCCGCATGTTGCCAGGTTGTTGGCTAACTTGAGATAGCGCTGCGGACCATTTCCCCGATCGTTCATGATATCCATAAGCGCTTCATGGAAAGGCGGTCGATTATGATGCGGAATGCCGTCTTGCCATAGATAGTGTTTGAGCTGATAGCCAAGATGCCAGCGACACCGCTACACATGTTTGGTGCAATCTTCCATGTTGTCGCCACCGTCGTGAACCAGGTACTCCGACATAAGTTGTCGAAGGTGGTTTTTTAGTGGTTCAGCAGTTCCAACATGGATATGCAGCAACTGCTTGTCGCATGTGGGTCGGTTCGACTTATAAGGGCCTGGCCCGTGCCGTTATCGCCAGATAAATCGGGACACCGCGCTCTTTTTGGTCCAGCTTTGACCTTTGTCGAATCAACCAGAACAGTTTCCCCTTCTTGTGGGGTCGGCAACTGAATTTTTTGGGACTGTTCGGCAATCTTTTGACGGATCCCTTCAGCCGATACCGTTCCATACGTCAGGTGCTTTAAGATCCTTGCTGATCGAGCAAAAGAAACCTGGGTTCCCAGGAATGCGGCCTTGGCCTCCAATTCTTCGAGCACTCGTCGTGAACGGGGAAGCCCCAAAAGATTGTTACATGGCCGGAAGGTACGACCACAGTTCCGACAACGAGCCTGTAAAACCAAGAGACTGAAGCTGCCGCGAGATGTCTTAATGGTTCGTTCTCGCCAGCCTTTGCGAATCAAGCTTTGGCTTGAACATGTGGGACAGCGCATCTCTTGCCGATGTTTGCAAAACCAGACAAGCTGCAAGATTTGCAAGTGCTCTTTGAGTCTGCAACCCAAGCGCTGATCCGCTTCACGGCTCAGCGTTACAAAGAGACGGTTGACAATCTGGCCATCTGAAGCAAAAATCGCTTCTAGGAGACCCTGTTCTCCTGGGAGCATCTGTGAACCTCCTTTTGAGTGGTGAGAGACCCAAAAGGTATCGCAGATGCTCTCTTTTTTCAACGAACTGCAGGTAACGCCTTGTTTACACTATCAAAATTTTAAGCTCTGTGTCTCAAATATTCTATTTTTTGCATGTTAAATGGCAGACAATATATCTGCATTTTCTAAATCCTGTGTGTTGAGTGCCACCACATCGATAACAAAAAAATGTGCCAGGACATCGATAACAAAAGTTCTCTGACAATCGAATAGCCACTACGTCATTCTGTGAACACCAAAAATAGTTCGGAGGTGTTCATGGAGGATGAAATCATGCAAGTCCGGATGCTGGCAGTCCGGCGTTTCAAGGCTGGTGAAAGCCCTGAATCGATTTGCATATCACTCGGTAAATCCAGGTTCTGGCTGTACAAG
>JAQUHN010000102.1 GCA_028683555.1 Geobacteraceae bacterium
CAGGTGTTCTTTGAAAACATTCATGACGCCGGGCAAGTCATCCGGATGGACCAGCGATTTCCAGGAACGAACATGTGGTTCGACTTCATCGGGGCGGTAGCCAAGCATTTCGGCCCACCGGTCGCTTTGGCGTACTGCCATGGTTTGCATGTTCCAGTCCCAGAAGCCGTCCATGCTTCCCTGCAGGACCAGGCTGAGCCTTTTTTCGCTTTCCATGAGGGCGGCGTCTGCCAGGGAGCGTTCCGTGTCGCGCTTTTCAAGGGCTGCCGCCATTTCATCGAAAGACTTGGCCAGTTGGCCGATCTCTCCCCCGGCATGGGGAAGCCCGCTGCGGGTGTCAAGGCTGCCTGCGCCGATTCTGTGGGAAGCCGTTACCAGAGTGGTCAGACGGCGAACGAAAAAGAGTTCCCCCAGCAGCCAGGTGAAGAAGAGCGCCATGATGGCGGCAATTCCCATCAGTATGAGATTGCGGCTCAGAGATGCCTGTGCGGAGGCAACCACGGCTTCAGCCGGGATCCCGACGCGAATAAAGAAGTTGGAAGATGTACTCAGCAGGTTAAGCCGTTGAAAGGCGTAGAGGCGGATGACCCCGTCGACGCCCGGAGCAGTGAAGGTCCCTTCCCGTGCCGGACCGGACATGCGTTTCTGCATTTCCGGCAGGTCGGGGACACCGAAATACTTTTTCGTGTCCGGATACCGGTAGATGCGGGTACCGTGGAAATCGGTCAGTGTCAGGGCCGAACCTTCGGGAAGTTTTGCCTTAGAGAAAAATTGGGCATAATAGCACAGGTCGAATGCGGCGATGACCACCCCGCGTGGTACTCCATTTTCGGCAAAGACCGGGTAGGCAAAGTGGATTGCCGGTTTCTGCGCTGTCCGGCTGATGGTATACTCCCCCACGGTAAAGCCACGGTGTTGCCGCGCTTCCTGGAAGTATCCCCGGTCTGCCACGTTCAGTTTAGTGAAGGGGAGGGCGGAGGCGAAAACGGTGCCGTTCTGGTCTGCGATGAGGATGTTCGAAAGGCAGGGGTTCTGTTTCAGCAAGTCGCGGAGCAGGGAGGTGCACTCCTCGACGGACTGGTTTCTGACAATGGGTAACTTTGCCAGGGTCATCAGCAATTGGCGGGATCTTTCCACGTTCCGTAGCTGGTTTTCGGCCAGGTTCTGTTCCAGCTGAGTCACTGTTGTTTCAGCATCCTTGATGGCGCGCAAACGATTTTCCAGGCCTGAGTAAAGGATGATAGCCAGTGCCGGCAGCAGGGCCATGATGACGAGAATAAGAAGGTGGGTTCGGATTGACCAGGAAAAAAATGATTTCATACAAAAAACCTACGTGTATGGAACATAACTTCAGTGCATTAAATAGTGGTAAATTGCCCGGGAGTATAGCACGCAAGAGAAGTTGAGTGTTTGTTTTGTTAAAAGGATATTTTCCTGTTTCGTTGCCGAATGATGGCGATGGGTCACTTTCGGCAGGTTTTTCAAGGACTGAAAGTGGTGAGCACTAAGCGTATGAAGCAAGAGACACGTGCCCCTGAGTCATGAGGCGCCGGGTGCGGAGTCGGGTTGTGGTTGCTCCTTCAGCAACCGGTCCGGGTCGAAACCCAGTTCCCTGATTTTGACCAGTAGCGTTTGATACCGCGATTCTTCTATTTCCGGGGTTCGGCTCAGTATCCAGAGATATTTTCTGTCCGGAGTGCCGACAACCGCATAGTCGTAATCCGTCCCCAGGGCCAGGATCCAGTAATCGCCGTAGAAGGGCCAGAAAAAGGTCACCTTCAGCTTGGCATTGGTTGTCCGGTCCACGACTTTTGCCGTGCCATGGGCCTCCTCTTTGCCCGAATCCCTGCGGCAACGGTTCACCACTGTTACCGTGCCGTCTTCCCGGAGGGTGTAGGTTGCGGTGGAGTTTCGGCACTCTTGCTGAAATGTATTCGGATAACGGGCAATCTCGTACCAAATGCCCATGTAGCGGGAGAGATCAACTTTGGGCACTGTTTCAGGAGGGGGAAGAGACGTGCCTTTGCGGATGCAGGCCAGAACAAGAAAGAAGATGACAGCAAGCGGCAGAAGGAATTTTACCGGCATAAACCCTCCTCCACAGATATGGGGGGTGCGTCGTTCCCGGTCAGGAGCTGAATATCTGACCGAAGAACGACTCCATTTTCTTGCGCGCATTCAGCGCAATTCCGTGAGTACCGCGCAGGTTTCCCTTGATGAGATCGTCAACGATCCTGTGGTCCAGTTCGTTGTTCTTTGCCCATTCGTTAACGGTCATACCCAGCGCGCTCAGCTTTTCTTCAATAATCTTGGTTCTTTGATCACAATTCATTTCGAAAACTCCATGTGCAGCGGACTGACGGATGTGTCCGTCCAGGCCGCAAAATTCTGTATTTGGCAGTACCCGGGATTCGGTTGAAGCTCTTTCCGGGGACATCCGGGTCGCATAAATGACCTTTTCCTGAAAACCCTGTCAGCAGCTTCGCAGCTCCGGACCGGCATTCCATGAAGTCCGGTCTGAAAGCAAGGATGGGAATAATACACCTTTTTTCCCTGAAGTTCAAATATTCCGGATCGGAGCTAAGCAGGCTCGCCGCGAAAGGTCTCGTAACGGGCCGCGGAAGCCAGGTTGTCCCGTAAAAGGGTTAGTGTTCCATCTCGCTCCAGATTAGGGCGCCTGCCCCGAGCACCGCGGAATTTACCTCCTGCAACCCGGAGAGCAACAAGGGAATCCGACCGCGGTAGATCTGTAAAAGGTTCTCCTCCATGGAGCGGCGCGCCGGCTCGAGCAGGATTTCCCCGGCGGCGGCGAGGCCGCCGGAGAAAAAAAATGCTTCCGGACTGGTATGCGCCACTGCGTCCGCGAGTTTCCTTCCGAGAATGCGGCCAGTTACGGCAAAAGCCTCTGTTGCAATGATGTCACCTTTTGTGGCGGCAGCAAAGACATCTTTTGCCGTGAGCTCGTGGAAACTGACATGCTGAAGCAGACTCTCCTGCTTCCTTTCAGCAAGGAGTGCGAAGACGGTTCTGCACAAGCCGGGGGCGGAGACGTATGCTTCGAGACAGCCCCGTTTGCCACAACCGCAGATGCGTCCCTCCGGCTCAACGACGGTATGGCCGAGCTCTCCGGCAAAGCCGTCGGCGCCGTACAGGATTTCTCCGTTGACGACAATGCCGCTGCCGAGGCCGGTTCCCAGGGTGATGGCGATAAAGTGGCGCATTGCCTTTGCTCCACCGAATTTCATTTCGCCGAGGGCGGCAGCATTGGCGTCGTTGGTGACTGCTGCGGGCAGGTCAAACTGAGCGCGGAACAGGTTGACGATCGGGACCGATTTTTCCCAATCCAGGTTGGGCGGATTGCAAACGGTTCCGGTGTAGTAGTTGGCGTTGGGGGCGCCGATGCCTATTCCTTGCAGCTGGTGGCTGGCGGCATAGGGCGTGAATGCCTCGCGGGCATGCCGGGAAATTCGCTCGACGAGGAATGTCGCTGGTTCATGGGGCATGGTAGGGAGAGTGGTCTGCGCAAGGCATGTTCCGTCCCGCTCAACGAAACCGAAGCTGGAAGTCGTTCCGCCGATGTCGATGCCGAGAACCACGTCTCTTTTTGCCATCCTGTGCTCCACTGGGCACGTTGGGGGAAAACCCGCGTGCTGAATGTGTTTCATCCAGGCCCGGCAAGCGATGCAAGCCAGCTGTTCCGTTGCGAATAGAATTCGGGCGCTGGTCTGCCGGCCGATTCAGGATAATAATAGCGGAAATTCGCCATTGTTCAATTGGGCAGTATTTTTCGGCCGCACTGATACCCGTTTTTTGACCTGGGTCATGAGCGGTACGGCTGCTTTATGGTACAGTCTTTACAAAGAAAAAGCATGGCGAAACAAAACCGCTTTACTTGCGGGTTGTTCAGCTTGAAAGGAGACTAGAGCATGGCAAAAATACAAGGTACCATTACCGGTCAGGCATTGAATCTGAAGAATCTCATTTCCTATCAGGAAGATTCCGTGGTCAGCAAGACTCTCGTTGATCGGGGAATCGGTACGATTACGCTTTTTTCGTTCGATGCGGGGCAGGGACTCAGCGAGCATACCGCGCCATTCGATGCCTTTGTGCAGATCGTTGACGGAGAGGCTGAAATCACCATTTCCGGCGAGAAACATACGGTGAAAGCCGGCGAGATCATTATTATGCCGGCTGATCAGCCCCATGCCTTACGGGCAGAAACGCGGTTCACGATGCTGCTCGTGATGATTCGTGCCTGACGGCCTGTGCGTTTGAGTTGGTGTTCTACTGGCAGGTGTGAGGGAATAGACGCCGCGAGCTGAGCGGGAGCCCGGCAAGAAACCGGGCTCCCCTGCACATAGCAATGATGATTACTTCATCAGGGTGACGGTTCCGTCATCCAGGTCGTATTTTGCGGTGACGATCGTAAGCTTCCCTTCCTTTACCAGGTGTTTGAGAACGGAAGATTGCTTGGTAAGATTTGCCGCAACAAGACGGGCGTTGGCATCAACGGCAGTTTCCACCAGCTGAGCCTTGTCTTTGCCGGTGTAGGTCTTTCTCGCCTGTTTTACCGCCGGAGCAATGGTCTTGACGATGGCGCCGATGTTTCCTTCCGGCTTACCTTTGGCGTCTACCGCAGCAGTCACGGCGCCGCACCTTTCATGCCCCAGCACCATCACCAGCGGGCTGCCGATATGTTCTGCCGCGTATTCGATGCTGCCGAGAACGATCGGGTCGGGAACGTTGCCGGCTACCCGAATGACGAAAATTTCGCCGAGGCCCTTGTCGAAGATGATTTCGGGCGGAACCCGCGAGTCGGAGCAGGTGAGGATTACCGCGTACGGTTTCTGGCCCGTGGCCAGGGATTGGCGTGCCTTCGCATCGCACAGCTTCTGGCCGGTCATCTGCTGGTCAACGAAGCGCTTGTTGCCTTCCATCAGTTGCTGCAGCGCCTGGTCGGCATTCATGCCGACGCCGCTCCCGGAGGCGTAAGCGGCAACGCTCATAAGTGTGGCCACTGCGGCAATTGCCGCAACCTTCATGATTTTACCTGTAATTCCTGCCATTTGTGTCCCTCCCGTGTTGTGAGAATCAACAGAAACTTTTATCACGAATATACGGAAATCGTCAAATTTAATTTAGGGTAAAAATACGGTGACGGCGGTGTTTTTTGCAGGTGACTGATTTTTCGAGGAAATCACGTCACTTATTGCGGCGAGTCACTCTTTTTAGGGCGTTTTCGAAGTGTTTCTCAGCGCCAGGCGCCCTGCCAGATCATCGATGAACTGCCGGGCGGAACGCCCCGATCGCTGCCCCTTGAACAGTGCCCAGCGCAGTGCTTCGCCGCGCAGTTCGTTGCGGCCGATATCCAGCTGCAGCCGCTCCGCATAATGTTCGACAATGGAGAGGTAGATGTCCTGGGAAAAGGAATAAAAACTGAGCGCCAGGCCGAAGCGGTCGGCAAGGGAGAGTTTCTCCGAAATCGCTTCCTCGGGATGGATTTCCTTGCCGAGATTGTCGTTCATCGGTTCGGGCATCAGATGGCGCCGATTGGAGGTTGCGTAGAGGAGAACATTTTCCGGCCGGGCCTCGATTCCTCCTTCCAGGATTGCCTTTAGCTCCCGGTAGGAGGCTTCCCCCTCCTCAAAGGAAAGGTCGTCGCAGAACAGGATGAAACGCCAGGGAGTTGCCCGTACCAGCCGCAGAATATCGCCGAGATGCAGCAGGTCGTCCTTCTGTACCTCAATGATCCGCAGTCCTCGCGGGGAGAAGGGCTTGAGAAGGCCCTTGATGCAGGAAGACTTGCCGGTGCCGCGCTCACCCCATAACAGGACGTTGTTGGCCGGGTAGCCGGCGACGAACTGGGAGGTGTTCCTGGTCAATTCCTCCTTTGCCATGTCAACGCCCACCAGGTCATCCAGATCGAACAGGTGCGGATGTTCGATCGGTACCAGGAAGCCGCCGACGGTTCGCCTCTCCCAGCGAAAGGCAAGGTGCTTTTCGAACAGCGATACATCGAACCGGGGTGGGGCGGAGCTCTTTTCCAGGTATGCATCGAAGCGATCGAGCAGCCGGTCAACCTTGTCGATAATGTGATGCCAGTCTTTTGGTTCTTCGGTTTTCATGGGTGTCTGTCTCGTGTCTCAGATTTTGGATTGTATTCGTTTGAATTCTCCGGAATCCTCGCGGTAAGTCTTCGGCGGCAGCTTGGCAATGTCCAGCTGGACCTGTTGTATCCTCGAGGCGGTCAGCGGGTGCGAAGAAAAGAACTGGCCGATACTTCCCGGGTTGCTCTGGTGCAGGGAGTCGAGTTTTTTCAGAAAGGAAAGCATTCCCCGCGGGTCGTAGCCTGCCCGGTACATGGTTTCCACGCCGAGATAGTCGGCCTGACTCTCCATGCCGCGGCTGTAGGCCATGAAGGCGCCCTGGCTGAAGAGCGATGCCGTCAACTGGGCAAGCATGTTGGGGTCCTGCCCCAGGAGCAGCTGCAGAACCAGCGAGGCGCCGTACTGTTGGGTAAGTTGCTGGGTACCGTGGCGGGCCACTACGTGGCTGATTTCATGCGCCATGACTGACGCCAGTTCCGATTCGCTCTGGGCTGCCTTGATGAGGCCGGTGTGAAGGTAGATGTGTCCGCCCGGCACGGCAAAGGCGTTAACGCTGTTGTCCTTCACCACCTTGAAGGTGTAGCTGAATTCACGTGACCGGGCCCCGGTGAGCAGGCGGTTGCCAAGCTGGGTCACGTAGCTCTGGACAGCGGGGTCGGTGACCAGTTGCCGTTGTTTTTCCACTTCGGCGGCAAATTTGTCACCCAGTTGCTTCTCTTCCTCGAGAGAGACCAGGTTGAAACCGCGGATATTGTCCCGGCTGACCGTGCAGCCGACGGAGATTCCCGTCATGAGCAGCAGGATCGAGAGCAACAGCATTTTTTTCATAGGTCATACCTCCTTCAATGGTTTTCAGTCGGAAAGCGCTAGTGGGAAACTAATGGTACTTGCCTTATCTCTTTTTCAGCGAGCATTCGCGCTCCCAGGCCAGGTAGCCGTCGTCAGTGATGTTCCAGAATGATTCGATGCGTTCCCGGTACCAGTGCATATCGTCGCATTCCTTTTCGATCAGGTCAAGAAACGTTTCGGAAATAAGTCCCTCGGCATGGAGAAAGCGGTAGAACTCCCGCACCCCTCGCAAATGCGCAGTCAGTTCCTCGGCCGTTGGTTCCAGGTTGGATATGATGTACCAGGTTGCCGCGAAGGGGCGGACAGTATTTGCGCTTTCCTGGAAGAGATTCCGGCGCCGGGCCGAAACCACGAAGTCACGGATAAAGTAATCGGCGCCGTGAGCCAGGGATCCGGCATCCAGGGGGGATACTCCGTTTCGGAGCAGCTGGCCGTGGAAGTCCTGCAGGAGGGTACGGCAGAGCCCGTCAACGCGGATCTCGTCGTCGTCGCTGGTAATGGTGAACTCACTTTTGTCAATCTTTGTCATGGTAGAAATTCCTTCAGATGCTGGCCGTGCCAGGTCGCTTTTGCCCGCTGCTCGCCAGCGGTTCCTGTCCGGTGATGACGGTTACCGGTGCAGGCGCGGATCGAGGGCGTCCCGAATTCCTTCGCCGAGCAGGTTGTAGGCGAGGACGGTGACCAGTATGGCGACTCCCGGGAAAAGGGACAGCCACCAGGCGAACTCCAGGTAGTCTTTGCCGGAGGTGAGGATGTTTCCCCAACTGGGAGTGGGCGGCTGGACACCGATGCCGAGAAAGGAAAGGGCCGATTCAGTGAGAATGGCGCCGGCGACGCCCAAGGTTGCGGCAACGAAAACCGGCGCTGCCGCGTTTGGCAGGATGTGCCGGAAAATGATCCTGGCGTTCGATGCGCCGATCGAGCGGGCTGCGGTTATATAGTCCCGCTCCTTGATGGAAAGGACTTCCGCCCTCACCAGGCGGGCCACCCCCATCCAGCCGGTGATGCCGATAATCAGCATGATGTACCAGATGGACGGCTCGAGCAGCGCAATCACGGCTAGGATCAGGAAGAAGGTGGGGAAACAGAGCATGATATCAACGAAACGCATCAACAGGCTGTCGACCCATCTACCATAGTAGCCTGCCACGAGACCGACCACGGTGCCGATCGCAACGGCGATTCCGACTGCCACGAATCCTACCTTGAGCGAGATTCTGGCGCCGTAGACAACCCGGGTGAAGACGTCTCTGCCCAGTTCGTCGGTTCCCATCCAGTGGGCGGCCGAGGGGGGCAGGAGAACATGGTAGGCGTCGATCGTTGCCGGGTCGTAGGGCGTGATGTAGGGGGCGAGGAAGGATAGGATGAACAGTCCTGCCACGATGGCACCGCCGGCCATGGCGAAGCGGTTGCCACGGAAACGCTGCCAGAAAACCGAATAGAAATAAGAGTTTCTGAATGACATGGTAGTTCTCTCAGGCTCGGCCGTGGCGAATACGCGGGTCCGCCATCGAATAGCAGATGTCCGCCAGAAGATTGCCGATCAGAGTGAGAAATGCGCCGATTACCAGGATGCCCATTACCAGTGGATAGTCACGCATCATCACTCCTTGGTAGAAGAGTTGGCCCATGCCCGGAATGGCGAAGATCGTCTCGAAGATGACGCTGCCGCCGATCAGGCCGGGGAGGGAAAAGCCGAGCAGGGTGATGACCGGGAGCAGCGCATTCCGCAGCGCATGCTTGTAGATCACGACCCGTTCCGAAAGGCCCTTGGCCCGTGCGGTGGTGATGTAATCCTGGCGGATTACCTCCAGCATGGTGGAGCGCATGTAGCGGGACAGCCCGGCCAGGCTGCCGAAGGTGGCGATGCCCACCGGCAGCACCAGGTGCTTCGCCAGGTCCCAGAACCAGGCGATGGGGCCGAGTTGGTCGCTTCCCAGCGAGTGAAGACCGGAGATGGGCAGCCAGCCCAGCTTCACCCCGAACAGGTACATGAGCAGCAGTGCCAGCCAGAAAGTGGGCATGGCAAAGCCGAGGAAGACAAACACGGTGATCCCTTTGTCGAGGAGGGTTTCCCGGCGGACCGCGGCCAGGATGCCGATCGGGATGGCCAGTCCGAATTCCAGGATTAGGGCGATGACGTTGAGGCTGAGTGTGATCGGAATCCGCTCGACGATCTTGTCGGTAACCGGGCGGTTGTCCGGAGCGAACGAGCGGCCGAAATCGAGGCGGGCCATCCGGCCGAGCCAGGTTACGTACTGGACGTGGAGCGGCTTGTCGAGCCCGTAGAACTCCCGCATCTTTTGCCGTGCCTCAGCCGAGACCTTGGGGTTCATGGCGGTCTGCATATCGACCGGTTCTCCCGGCGCCAGGTGGATCACGGCGAAGGTGATCAGGGTGATGCCGAACAGTAGCGGGATCAGCATCAGTATACGTTTTGTCAGGTAGGCGATCATGTCTGTACGTGGCCCGTGGTTCGGGGTGAAAGGCAAAACCTTTTATTTAACTGTGATATACAGGATGAATAGGATGAAAACAAAAATCGAAAAATTAATTTTCGTAAAAGAACAGATTGTGGGATTTTCATCAAGAATTCAATTTTGTTGTTATCCTGTCCATCCTGTTCATCCCTGTTAATTCTGCCTTTAGGATTTTGGTTTTTTTTTACGGTTTCGCTGTTTCCTTGTACACCTGCTCCGCCTTCGGCACATACCAGTGAATGAAGTTATAGCTGATTCCGGCCGGTGCCGGTTCGATGCCGTGAAAACGGGCGCTGACCACCGGCAGGGCATCGGGTACGTAGAGGAAGGTGTACGGCTGTTCCCATGCCAGGATATCCTGGATGCGATAGTAGCACTGCTGCCGCCGGTTGCGGTCGAAAGTCGTGCGTCCCTGCTCGATCAGGGTATCCACCTCGGCGTTCCTGAAGCCGACGAAGTTCAGTTCCCGCGGGCCGGTTTTGCTGGAATGCCAGACATCGAACAGATCCGGATCGGGGGTGATCGTCCAGCCGAGGATAACCGCTTCAAAATTCCCGGTATCGATGAACTGGCTGAGGAACGAGGCCCATTCCACCACCCGGATCTTGACCTCGATGCCCACGTCCCGCAGTCGCTGCTGGATGATCTGCGCCGCCTTCAGCCGTTCAGCGTTCCCCTGGTTAGTGAGGATCGTGAATTGGAAGGGTCGTCCGTCCTTCACCAGGGTTCCCGTACTGTTGCGCTTTTTCCAGCCGGCCTCGGCCAGCAGTTGGCGGGCGCGGGACGGGTCGTAGGCAAAATCTTTTACCTGCGGCTTGTAGGCCCAGGTGCCCGGCTTGTAGGGGCCATGGGCGATCTGCCCCATGCCCAGCAGGACGCCCTGGATGATTTCTTCCTTGTTGATTGCCGCGGTGAGGGCCTGCCGCACCCGCCGGTCCTTGAACAGCGGATGGCGGAGATTGTAGCCGAGATACACATAGGTTGACGACGGGTAGCGATATTTCCGGAAACGGGCGGTAAACTTCGCCGAATCCGTTTGCCGCGCGAACTGGACCGGGGTCAGCGGCATCAGGTCCAGGCCTCCCGACTTCAGTTCCATGTACATGGTGGAAGTGTCGGGGATGATGCGGTAGACATAGCGTTCAATGTAGGGCCGGCCTTCGAAGTAGTCGTGGTTCGACTCGAGAACAACCTTCTGGCCCGCTACCCATTGGCCGAAGCGGTACGGTCCTGTTCCAACCGGTTTTCTCGACAGCGGGCTCTTGGTGATATCCTTTCCTTCGAGGAGATGGGCGGGCAGGACTGCGCTGCCCCATGATTCAAGAGCCGGCGCGAACGGCTTGTCGTAGGTAGCCCGGAAGGTGTAGGCATCTGGCGCTTCGACCTTTTTGACCTGCTTGAAACTTTCGGCATAGGCGGTCGGGGTCTTGGGGTCGATGGTGACCCGGTAGGTGTAGAGTACGTCCCGGGAGGTGAACTCGGCACCGTCATGCCATTTGACGCCGCGGCGCAGGTGAAAGGTGATGCTGAGCCCGTCGGCTGAAACGTCCCACGACTCGGCCAGGTCGCCGGTCAGGTTCAGGTTCTTGTCGTATTTCACCAAGCCGTTATAGATGAATCCGGCCACGTCGAACGATGCGCTGTCCGTGGCAAGAATCGGGATCAGGTTCGACGGTTCACCGATGGTTCCTTCCACCAGGGTGTCGCCGTAGGCGGGTTTGTCAGCGCCCCGTGCCGTGCCGTGCTCCTTGTTCCCGTTGCTGTCGCAGGAGGCGAGCAACAACAGGGAAAGGGTGAAGATGAGGAAAGTCGTGACCCTCCTCTTCATCGCGTACCCTTTAGGGACTTGAGCTTCTTCAGTTTTTGCGCGGCGGTTTTGTTTTCCGGGTCGAACTTTATGGCCCGTTGATAGAGAAGCTTGGCCCTCGGGTAATCTTTCTTTGCTGCGTAGACATCAGCCAGATGTTCGAGAATGGTCGGGTCATTGTCCGCCAGTTGTATGGCCTTTTCGAGGTTGGCGGCAGCCTCGTCGTAGCGTTTCATCTTGAAGTAGATCCAACCGAGACTGTCGCGGATGAACCCGTCTTCGGGGCGAAGTTTGACGGCTTTTTTCAGATACTGCAAGGCCTCTTCCAGGTTGGTGCCCATCTCTGCATAGGTGTAGCCGAGATAGTTGAGGGCCTGGGCATCATCCGGATTGATGGCAAGAACCTTTTTCAGACGGGAGATGCACGCTTCCCTGTTGTCGGTCTTGTCGAACAGGACCGCTATGCGGAACTGGATGGCTGAATTGTCGGCAAATTTGTCTTCCACGTCGGTCAGAACCTTGAGGCCGTCGGCCGGTCGGTCCAGGGTTTCGTAAATTCCCGAAAGGAAAAGGTAGAGTTCGGGTTTTTCGGGGTGTTTGGCGATGGCATCCTGCAGCAGGGCTATTCCCCGACCAGGATCGCCCATTTCTTTGCTGAGGAAAGCTATCTGACCAAGGGCGTCAAAGTAAACCGGAGACGTTGCGGGAATCTTGCTGAATTCCTCAATCGCCTTGACGTACTGTTTCTTTTCCGCGTAGCAGGTGGCCAGGTAGAGCCGGATCGGGTCGGCTTCGGGATTTTTCACCAGAATCGCCGAAAATTCCTCAATAGCTTCATCGTATCGTTCCAGTTCCAGGTAGATGAGCCCTACCTTGCGCCGGACCTCCTGACCCTCGAGCCCTTCAACGGAGAGGGTTTTCAGAAGAGCGAGCGCGTCTTCGAGACGTTGCTGCTGAATATAGAGCTGGACCAGGTGCTGTGCCACATTGAGGTTCAGCGGATTGAGCTCGAGAACCTCCTGATAGATTCCGGCTGCCTCATTGTAGCTGCCGTTATTTTCCAGTGCGAGTCCCAGGTCGATCAACGCCTGCTCGAAATCCGGCTTCAGCTCGACGGCTTTCCGGTAGTAGGATGCCGCATCCCGGAACAGCTTCATCCGTTCGTAGGCCTTGCCCAGGTAGTAATAGCCCAGCGGCGAGTCGGGGGATTTCTTCAGGAGGTTTTTCAGCACCGTTACTGCTTGCTCGTACTCGTAGATTTTCAGGTACGATACCGCCAGATTGATGATTGCGTCTTCCTTTTCCGGATTCGCGTCGCGGGCCTTGAGAAAGTGCGGTATTGCCTCCTTGTCTTTTCCCATCGCAGCCAGTATCATGCCGAGCAGCATATGGGCATTGCGGTAGTCCGGATCGAACTGCAGGGCTGTTTCGCAGGCATCGATCGCCTCTTGGGGGCGGTTCAGCTTCAGATACGCTTCCGCGACCTTGGTGTGGAGGAATGGCGACCGGGGGTCTTCCGCAAGCGCTTCCTGCAGCAGAATGAGGGCGCCTTCCGGGTCTCCTTCAAGGATCCGTATCCGCGACAGCGAATAGGTATAGAGTCCACGGGATTCCTTCTTGGTTTGAATCATCCGGGGGGGCGGGGTGGCAGTCTTCTCTGCCTGTACCGAACTGGAGAGGGCGCAGGCTGGAAGAAGCAAAAGCAAGCAGATGGCACAAACAGTTAGCATATTCATCGGGATTTTCCGGCGTAAAAAACCAGA
>JAQUHN010000284.1 GCA_028683555.1 Geobacteraceae bacterium
CCTGATCTACCGGTTGGGCTTTCCCCTCCATCCGCCGATTCTAACGGCCAGAACCCTGGAAAGGCTATTTTCCATCGTTGTGCGTGAAGTGGACGATGCCTTGCGGGAGTTTTCCGGCCATCCCGAAATATGAAATGACTAGGATATTGTTGCCGGCTGTGCCGAGGGGGTCGCACGATCTGCCTGTGCTTCCTGCAGAAACCGCCGGAAACTTTCTTCACCTTCAACGAAGTTGACGATCTTTATGCCCATTCCGGCTTTTTTTACCAGGTGAATCATGTTGGGCGGGACCTTTTTCGACCACCTGACGATGCCGATGAGGCTGACTTGTGCCTTGTCCGGGAGGGTAAGCTCAATAGTCACGCGGGTGCCGGGCCGATAGAGATTGGTTGTCTTGATGAACATTCCATCATCGGTGACATCTTCGGTAAAGGCCATTCGTATCGGCTTGTCCAGCCCGAATCGTAGCGAGAGTCTTCTGCGGAGTCTTCTGATAAACCTTTTTTCCGCCATTTAGGTACTCCTTGGCTATATGGTTCGTGGACTGACTTGCTGTTATGCTCGTGTAGAAAACACCCTGCGTTGCTTCGTTGTTGTTGCGAGCTTGTGCCGCAGTGGCGTGCGCTTCGGTGAGAAATTAAGTTGCGGCAGGGTAGCATATCTGTGGAAAAAAATAAAACAAATTAAAGCATGCTCACGGCGTGGTGCTCGACTGACTGTTTGGGTGAGGGAGAGGCCTATTCCCTGGACGACTGGATTGATTCGAGATCTGGAGGATCTTTATGAGTAAACTTTTTTCGCCGTTTACCCTTGGTAGCGTTACCTTTCGCAACCGGATATTCGTATCTCCCATGTGCCAATATTCAAGTCGGGAGGGCTTCCCGACTGACTGGCATCTGGTCCATTTGGGCAGCCGGGCAGTGGGCGGAGCGGGGCTGGTGATGGTTGAGGCCACTGCGGTAACCAGTGAAGGCAGAATTAGTCCGGATGACTGTGGCATCTGGAGCGATGCCCATGGCGAGGCATTTCGTCCCGTTGCCCGATTTATTGCCGAACAGGGTGCCGTTCCCGGTATTCAACTTTCCTATGCCGGCCGGAAGGCCTACACTCATAGACCATGGTCTGGCGGCGGCCCTTTGTCGGCCGAGGAGAGGGGGTGGCAGCCTGAAGCTCCGCGCAGCCTGCCCTTTGCTGCCGGTTATCCCGAGCCGAAGGAGCTGCAGCTTCCTGATCTGGCAGTGCTCGAAGAAAAATTCCGGCTGGCGACCCGGCGGGCCTTGCAGGCCGGTTTTCAAGTGGTCGAGGTGCATATGGCCCACGGCTACCTGCTCCACGAATTCCTCTCGCCACTGACCAATCACCGTACTGACGAGTACGGTGGAAGCTTCGAAAACCGGCTCCGCTTTCCCTTGCGGATTGTGCGAGCGGTACGAGACGAGTGGCCTTCCGGGTTGCCCCTGTTCGTCCGTCTGTCGGTTGCGGACTGGGTTGAGGGGGGCTGGGACCTGGGACAGTCGGTTCTGCTGGCACGTCGCCTGAAAACCCTTGGTGTCGATCTCATTGACTGTTCGTCAGGATTGGCCGTGGCCGAGGAACAGATTCCCTTCGGTCCCGGATTCCAGGTTCCCTTTGCTGCCGGCATACGTTCAGCCATTGCCATAGCCACCGGAGCGGTAGGGCTGATAACCGATCCGGCCCAGGCGGAGCAGATCATTGCCACAGGACAGGCGGATGTGGTTTCGCTCGGCCGCCAGATGCTTCGCGACCCCTATTGGCCGCTCCATGCCGCTAAGGCGCTCGGGGTGGATGTGCCCTGGCCGGATCAGTACTTGCGAGCAAGAAAATAACGGAGCGACTTGTGTCGGAAGCCACCAGACCCTGATGAGGAGGAAACGTGAAGAGCTCAGAGGACGCCATTCGGCTCGGCAGATATCGCCATTACAAGGGCAAGGACTACGAAGTCATTGGTGTCGCCCGCCACAGTGAAACCGATGAACTGTTGGTTGTCTACCGCTGCCTCTATGGAGATTTCTCGCTGTGGGTGAGGCCTTTGGCGATGTTCGGTGAGAATGTCATTGTCGATGGTCGCGAAACGCCGCGTTTCCGCTACAACGAGGAGTAGACGGAAGGTTGCGGCCAACGAGTTTTCCGTTCGGATTCACCTGGTAAAACGGAATAAGGCCGATCCGCAAACGGCCCTATTTGATTCGACCCTTTGCCTTGCCCTGTGGAAAGCCTGCGCTGTCAACTTTTGCCGACAAAAGTTTCTTGCTGGAACAAAAAAACTCGGTTCCGGATAGAAAACTGATTGTGTCTAAACCGGAATTGCCGGACAGAAACGAATTAGCTTGACAAATGAGGAGAGCTTCTGTAATTCCTGATGAATTAAAAATTTCTTTACCATCGAAACGGCAAAACCCGGGTAACCGGGTGACGCAAAGCTACCTGTCCGCTCCCGGCGGATAGAGGGGTTACCGAAATGGCAGCTGATTCCGTGATCAAACACGAAGCCTGCCAACGTATTGGTGGGCTTTTTCTATCTATTGGCTTAACGCAATTCCTGCGCCTGCCCGTGGTCATGCCGGAATCGCTTTTTCTTCCGCCCATGCAGAAAATCCCTTCCGATGTATCCCCACCCTTGCCCGTTATCAATGGTTGACTCTCTTGGCTGTGCCGGAAAAAGGGTTTACCATGCTTCCAGATAACAATTTGTCGCGAGAATTGTCTTCGCCTGCTTTGTCCGGTGATCATGAACTAATTCTTGTTGTGGAGGACGACAGATGGGTTCGGCATTTTCTCCGGGAATTGCTTGAAGTCACCGGCTATTGCGTAATCGAAGCGCAGGATGCCATGGAGGCCCTGGAGAAATACCGGCAGCAGGGCGACGCAATTGCGCTTGTTCTCTGTGATCTGGTAATCCCGAAAATGAGCGGACGGGAGCTCTGTCGCGAGCTTAAGAATGCCAGACAGGACCTGAAGGTTTTGTTTATGAGCGGCTATCCGATTGAGGTAATCAGAGAGCGAGGAATAGCTGTCGACGACATTGCACTCCTGCCGAAACCCTTCAATCCTGAAGAACTCCTCAATGGCATACGAGCG
>JAQUHN010000103.1 GCA_028683555.1 Geobacteraceae bacterium
CGACGCTCTTCCGATCTCGCAGGGCTACTCCCTGGTGATGATCGGTACCGCAGAGCCGGGAAATATCCGCTTTTTCCCGGTGTCTGACCGGAACACCCTTTTCGGCGGCCAATTTCAGGAGCTTTTCCAGCCTCTTGTCTGTCCCCGTTCCGGCGACAAAGAGCTCAAAGGCCCTCCTGCTGCCGCGGAGAGCCTCGATTACCGGATTCAGCCCGTAGATGATTTCTTCTTTCATATCATTTATCCTTGATACAACGCTTGACCCACTGGGTTCGCAGTGGTTTGTACCTTCTGCGGTTCTACTTGATTTATTAGTCTCGTGCTAGTTAAATCATAGCTGTAAAAACAGTGAGGCACGAAAAAAATTAACAGGGATAGGCAGGATATGCAGGATAAAACCACAAGACCTTTTCAGGGTGAATCCAAAGCCTTTCATCCTGCCGATCCTGTCTATCCCTGTTACAGTAAGATTTCCGGATTATTGGTTTGTTCCGGCTCTAGCGGCTCAAGGTTATGCCGCTGCAATCTCGTCCACAATTGCCTCGACCGCCCGGAGCGGGTCTGCTGCCGCGCTGATGGGGCGGCCGATTACCAGGTAGTCGGCGCCGGCAGCAACTGCCTCGGCGGGGGTCATGATGCGCTTCTGGTCGTCGCTGGCAGCAAAGGACGGTCGCACGCCGGGGGTGACGATGAGGAAGTCGCTACCGCATGCTTCGCGGATCAGCGCAACCTCGCGGGGCGAGGCCACGACACCGTCGATTCCGGCTTTTTGGGCCAGCTTGGCGAGCCGCGGCACCATTTCCGTTACCGGGTGCTCGATTCCCACTTCCCGCAACGTTTCCTCCGTGGAAGAGGTGAGAATGGTGACCGCCAGGACCTTGGAACGGTTCTCCGCGGGAAATTCCCGCTCCATCATTTCCATGGTGCGGGCCATCATATCATAGCCGCCCAAGGCGTGAAGGTTGAAGAGTTTTACCTGGAGCCGGGCAGCCTCCCGGGAAGCCATGGCCACCGTATTGGGAATGTCGTGATATTTCAGGTCCAGGAACACTTCCACACCGTTGTTCTCTATCATCCGGACGATATCGGGCCCGTAGGCGGTGAAGAGTTGTTTTCCTACCTTGAACATCCCGACCCGGCCGGCGAGGGTGGTCACCCAGTGCCGGGCGCTATCAAGGGTGTCGACATCAAGGGCAAAGATTATTTTTGAACGTGCTTCGTCTCGGGTCATTACACTTTCCAATAAAGAATTACTGTTAGTTGGAACCGCCCATAGGGGCAGTTCTTGATTTCTCCTGTTGCTGCGCAGCGGGAACCGGCTGTTGTCAGCCCTGCAATGCTTCTGTCACCATGGTCTTAACCTTGGCAACCGCTTCAGCGATGGGCAGCAACGTCACTTCGCCGCTGCATCGCTCCTTCAGTTCCACGTTTCCCTGGGCCAGATTCTTGCTGCCCACCACGATACGCAGCGGAATGCCGATGAGATCGGCATCCTTGAACTTGAAGCCGGGCCTTTCGTCCCGATCGTCCAGGAGAACTTCCACGCCTGCTTCGGCAAGCTGCCGGTAGATCTGTTCCGATGCTTCGCGAACCGGCTCCTCCTTGATGTTGAGTGCCGAGATGATGCAGTGGAACGGGGCGATGGGAAGGGGGAAGATGATGCCGTTTTCGTCGTGATTCTGTTCGATGCAGGCGGCCACGGTGCGGCCGATGCCGATCCCGTAACAGCCCATGAAGATTATCTGCTCCTTGCCGTCGGCATCGAGGAATGTTGCCTTGAGGGCCTTGGAGTACTTGGTGCCCAGCTTGAAAACGTGACCAACCTCGATACCTCGCCACATTTCCAGAACGCCATCCTCGCAGCGTGGGCAGCCATCGCCATGGACCACGTTGCGGATGTCGGCACAGAGGGAAACCTGGAAATCCCGTTCCAGGTTGACGTTTTTCAGGTGGAGGTCCTTTTCGTTGCCGCCGGTAACAGAGTTTTTCATTCCTTTTACCGCCAGGTCGGCGACGATCTTTACCTTCAGCCCCACCGGCCCGGCGAAGCCAACCGGTGCGCCGGTGACCTTGGTCACCACTTCGTCGCTTGCCATTTCCAGCTCGGTGCAGTCGAGAGCATTCTTCAGCTTGATCTCGTTCAGTTCATGGTCACCCCGCACCAGGGCAATGACCGGTTCGTTGTCAGCCAGGAACACCAGGGTTTTTATCAGCGAGGCGGCGTGAACGCCGAGGAACCCAGAAACCTCCTCGATGGTGCGCTTGTCCGGCGTCGCGACCCGCTCCAGTGGACGAGGGTCGGCGTGCTCTGCCGCCTCAATGGGACGCGATTCGGCCTTTTCCACGTTGGCGGCGTATTGGCAGGTAGAACAGGAGACGATGGCGTCTTCACCCGATTCGGCCAGCACCATGAATTCGTGGGAGGAGGAGCCGCCGATGGAGCCGGTGTCAGCTTCTACGGCGCGGAACTTTAGGCCACAGCGTTCGAAAATCCGGCAATATGCCTGGTACATTTTTTCATAGGACAGGTCTGCCGCCTTCCCGTCAACATCGAAGGAGTAGGCGTCTTTCATGATGAATTCGCGGCCGCGCATCAGACCGAAGCGGGGGCGGATTTCGTCGCGGAACTTGGATTGGATCTGGTAGAGGTTGACCGGCATCTGCCGGTAGCTTTTTATCTCGCGCCGCACCAGGTCGGTTACTACCTCTTCGTGGGTCGGTCCGAGGCAGAATTCGGCGTCCTTGCGGTCCTTGATGCGGAGCAGTTCCTTGCCGTACTGTTCCCAGCGCCCCGATTCCTGCCAAAGCTCCGCCGGTATCACGCCGGGCATGAGTATCTCGATGGCTCCGGCCCGGTTCATTTCTTCGCGGACGATGTTCTCCACCTTGCGGATGGAACGAAGTCCCAAGGGGAGGTAATTGTAGATGCCGGCAGCCAGCTTGCGGATCATGCCGGCCCGCAGCATCAGTTGATGGGAAATTACCTCCGCATCCGCGGGGGTCTCTTTCACGGTGGGGATGAAATAGTTTGAGTAGCGCATGGTCAGTTCCTTTGAATAGTTATATATGCGTAGGCCGCTTGCTGCGCCCATGTTTGAGGTAGTGGGCGGGGGACCGAGGCAAACAACGTCGTTACGGTTCCGCCACCATTTTTTCGACTTCTGCCACCAGCGCGTCTGCCAGTTCGTTCTCCGGAACCTTGCGGACTACGTCGCCATGCCGGAACAGCAGACCTTCGCCTTTGCCGCCGGCGATGCCCACATCGGCTTCGCGTGCCTCTCCGGGACCATTGACCACGCATCCCATGACTGCTACGGTAAGCGGTTTCGTTATTCCTTGCAGGCGCCGTTCAACTTCTTCGGCAACCGGGACCAGGTCAATCTGGCAGCGGCCGCAAGTGGGGCAGGAAACCAGGTTGATCCCTCGCTGCCGGAGGCCGAGCGCCTTGAGGATGCCGTAGCCGACCCTGATCTCGTCCACCGGGTCACCGGTCAGGGAAACCCGCATGGTGTCGCCGATGCCGTCGGCCAGCAGGATGCCGAGGCCTACCGATGACTTGATAGTGCCGGAAAAAGTGGTGCCTGCCTCGGTTATGCCGATGTGCAGCGGGTAGTCGACCCGTTGGCCAAGGAGTCGGTATGCTTCGACGGTCTTCATGACATCCGAGGCCTTGAGCGAGATCTTGATCTGGTCGTAGCCCAATTCTTCCAGGATCCGCACATGGCCGAGGGCTGATTCGACCATGGCCTCGGCGGTCGGGTGGCCGTACTTTTCCAGTAGCTCCTTTTCCAGTGATCCGGCATTGACGCCGATACGAATCGGCACAAGTCGCTCCCGGGCAGCCTGGACAACCTCTTGCACCTTCCATTTTTCGCCGATGTTGCCGGGGTTGATGCGCAGGCCGTCGATTCCTTTTTTCAGCGCGGTCAGTGCCAGTTTGTAGTCGAAGTGGATGTCGGCGATCAGCGGAATCGTGCTGCCGGCTCTGATACCGCCGAGCGCTTCGGCGGCGTCGGCATCGGGTACCGCACAGCGGACAAGTTCGCAGCCAGCCTCGGTCAGTGCCCTTATCTGGGCCGTGGTGGCAGTAATGTTGCGGGTGTCGGTACTGCACATGGACTGGACCGAGCAGGGAGCTCCGCCGCCGACCAGGACCGTACCGATTTTGATTTGTCGGGTCAATTTTTTCATAACGGAACATAGTAGTGAAAAGGTGCTATAAAAGTCAAGGATTACGGCTGTGCAGGGCTGTTGCCCGACGGTGGGAAAGTGTTTCCTGGTAAGCTGGAAAAAACTGCGAATTATTTCGGCTGCACGTAATGAAGGTTGCATGGTTAAGGTTGTATGGTATACATTAGAATACATTACGCCTCATGGCGACGCAGGCTAATTAATCCTCTTGGAAGTGAAAAGGAGAAGCTGACATGAAAAAAATAGTTATCTGTACGGCACTTTTGGCTCTTACGGTATCGGGATGCGCAACAAAGACACAGACCGGCGCCCTGGTGGGTACCGGGGTCGGCGCGGCAGTTGGAGCAGGACTTGGCCAGGCAATCGGACGCAGCACCTCTGCTACCCTGATTGGCGCTGCCGCTGGTGCGGTTGCCGGTGGTTTGGCGGGGACTGCCATAGGTCATTACATGGATAAGCAGGAGGCGGACATGCGCCAGGCTTTGGCAGATTCGGAAGCTGCCAGCATCCAGCGGGAGCAGCAGGTTCTCGCCCAGGCAGAGGGGAGTCGTGCGCAGGGCGATCTGGATGTCCTGACAGTTACTTTCAAGTCCGACTATCTGTTTGCGGTTAATTCATCCGTTCTCCAGGCCGGTGCCTATGACGAGGTGGACCGCGTGGCCAGGGTTCTCAACAAGTATCCGCAGACCACGATTCAGGTTGCCGGCCATACCGACAGTACCGGCTCTGAGGACTACAACCAGCAGCTTTCCCAGCGTCGCGCCGAGGCAGTAAAAAGCGCCCTGGTCGGAAAAGGTGTTGATCCGGGAAGGATGACCACCATAGGCTACGGCGAGAGTAAGCCGGTTGCCGACAACAAAACTGAAGCCGGCCGTCAGCAGAATCGTCGAGTCGAGATCCGCATTATTGCGCAGTCCCAGCAGTAGTAGCAAATTTCTTCTCGGTTGCAGAGACGGATTCCCTGGCAAACTTGATATTTCGAGCTGGAAGAGATTCGTCGTCGCACGGGAAACTATGGCCGGGGCGCCTCATGGAGGTGCTCCGGCTTTTTTTGTCCGCATTTTCTCTTGTCAGTCTGCTGAAAGAGTTTTCTTTCCTGCGCCTTGCTGGCGATTTTCCTCGCATGACATTCCTCTGTTCAAGCCATACAAGATGTTCCATGAAAGCCTCGGTTCGGCCTGAATAAGCAATTATTGTGGTTTTTGGATGAAGAGTACTTGGTTTTGTGCAAAATTTTGGCATGCAGTCGAATCTTTGTATTTTTGTGCCTCATTTTTGTGCGTTTTTTTTCCTGGTTCTTTTCTTTTGCTGAAATACCTGTCGGTTAAATGGCCTCTGGTAAGTCGTTACGGGGTATTGATATTTTATTGTTGCCTTTTTTGGTGTTGGCACGTAAAATGCTATTTACTAGTAAGTTGGTTTGGATACGGTTATTAAAAGCTTATTCGTCGTGTGTGGAAAGGCGGCGGAAGGGAGGAGCAACCATGGCGGAATTCGGAAGTACGGACAAGATCGGTGTCAAAGGTATTCTTATTACTCGGAAAGACGGATCAACGAAGAGCCCCTACGACGTCGTGTTAAGGACCTGGGAGGAAACAGACGCGATTCTCAAGCTGTGGGCAAAGACTGGCTCCGGGAACGGCAGCTTTGAAACCTGCGACTTTCGGGTTGTTTTTGAGGATGGCAACAGCTATTCGGGTACCTACTATCTGAAGCAGCAGGATGCTTTCCTGGCGAACCTGTTATCAAACCATATTCGGCGGGTCTGCGAAGAGACCAAAACCGGCTGGCAGTCAGAGGTTTTTTTGAGCAAATATGCGATTCCGGTGGCAGCATGAATCCAGTGTAGTACCGCCGGGAAGGGAGATATCCCATGAAAGATGAAACGATAGGTGTCAAGGAACAGACTTGTTCCTTTTGTGGCAAGGGTAAGGATGAGGTGCCCGGGCTTGTAACGGGTCCGGCGGCACACATCTGCGACGATTGCATCGATGTGTGCGGAAGCATTCTTGCCGAAAAGAGACGGCGGGACTCAGTGGTCGGTTCCGGTAACTCCCCGGTTGCGCTTCCCACACCGCTCGAGATCAAGAACATTCTTGATGACTACGTGATCGGACAGGATCATGCCAAGAAAGTACTCGCGGTTGCGGTCTATAATCACTACCGGCGTATCGAGGTTGCCGCACAAGACGAGGACGTGGAATTGCAGAAGAGCAATGTGCTCCTGATCGGGCCAACCGGGTCGGGGAAAACCCTCCTGGCGAAAACCCTTGCCCGCACCCTCCATGTCCCCTTTACTATTGTTGACGCCACCAAGCTTACCGAGGCAGGCTATGTCGGGGAGGATGTGGAGAATGTGGTGGTAAGTCTGCTGCAGGCGGCAGATTTCGATGTGGAGAAGGCCCAGCGCGGCATTATCTATATCGATGAGATCGACAAGATCGCCCGCAAGACCGACTCTGCTTCCATTGTGCGGGACGTTTCCGGCGAGGGTGTCCAGCAGGCGCTGCTGAAGATTGTCGAAGGTTCCGTTGTCAATGTTCCGCCCAAGGGGGGACGAAAACATCCGGAACAGGAATTTATCCAGGTGGATACCACGAATATCCTGTTTATCTGCGGCGGTGCTTTTGCCGGGCTGGAAAAGATCGTCGAAAAACGGGGCAAACCGAAAAATGTCGGTTTTGCGACAGACTCCGCTACGGAAATACTGGACGAAATCCTTGCCGACGACTTTGCCACCAGTGATCTTCTCGGTTTTGGCCTCATTCCGGAATTCATCGGCCGCTTTCCGGTGACGGCGGTTCTGCAGGAGCTTGTGGAAGATGATTTGATCAGAATTTTGCAGGAGCCGAAGAATTCCATCGTCAAGCAGTATCAGCGGTTGTTTGCCATGGAAAAGGTCACGCTGCGTTTTGACGATGAAGCCCTCCACAGTGTCGCTAGGGAAGCGCTCCGGCGCGGTACCGGCGCCCGGGGGTTGCGTACCCTTATTGAGCGGGTAATGCTTGATGCAATGTTCGAGATTCCTTCCCATAAGCTGGAAGGGGAAATGGTAGTAACACGCGGTGCGATTTACGGTAAAGAAAAGCCGCTCCTGACCTTGCGCAGTACCAGGAAAAAAGCCGCATAAAGTTTTGCGTCAATCCCAATATTGCGGGACTTCCGTAAGGAAGTCCCATTTTTTTTGTTGCTGCGCCAGTACCATGCCGTTGCAATGACAGGCTTTCCCCGCGTTTCCCGCCACAATCCCCTTCCGTTTTGATGAATCCTCTTTAGCGAATTTCCGTCATGAAAGCCGATACTTCATCCGGAGTGCCATGGGCAAATCCCTGCTTGTCGAATTCTGGCTGAGGGCCAGCTCAGTTTACGGCTGGTATGGTTTTTTTATTAAAATATATTTCATATGGGTTATGGTAAGCTTTTATGGCAGTTTATCGGCTTTGGCCCTGCTGTCTGGTTTGATGCTCCGGTTAGCCATGAGGGTGTGGGTCATGAAAATAATTCCATGATGTCCACTTTCTTAGGGGCAAAGACCTTTTTTCCGGTTCCGGGAGCGGGTATACTGATAACAATTCCATGATGGCAAAGGGCTGGTCGATGAAAGTCGATGTAGTTTTCCTTGTCTCGGATACCGGCAATGCTTCCTGCTCATCAGGTTTGCTCCGTCTGTGGTAAGCAACGCTGACAGGATTGCTTGAAATGAAATGACGGGTTTTCTATGAAAAGACATATCTGGGCATTCCTGTTTGTCACGGTCGGGCTGCTTACGCTGCCGGCAGTTACCGTCCTCGCGGGGAATTTCCCCGCAGCTGCCAAGCAAGTCCTTGTCATCCATTCCTATCATCCCGGTCTCAGTTGGACCGAAGATGTCACGAAGGGTATCAGAGATGTCTTAGACCATAGTGGTCAGCCTCCTGTTGACATGAGCTGGGAGTACCTGGACGCCCGACGCTTTACGGATCCCGAAAACGCCACCCTGATTCGGCAACTGCTTATTCGCAAGTTGAAATGGGTGAAGCCCGATCTGGTAATGGTATCGGACAACACGGCCCTCGAATTTGCTTTAAAAAGGCGCTCGGACCTTTTTCCCGATGTTCCCATCGTGTTCTGCGGCATAAATAATTACCATCCTTCCCTCATTTCCGGGTTCCATGACATTACCGGAGTAGCTGAAGATGTCTCGCTGGGCCAAACAGTCAGAATCGCACTCCGCCTGCACCCCACCACAAAGGAAATCATTGTCATCGGCCGTACCTCCGTGGCTGCGGACATGGACGGTCGACAACTCTTTGCAGCTCCTCTTCCCGGGCTGCCCGCCGGAATTGCCGTCACATTCTGGGATGATCTGCCACTGTCTGAATTGCGGTCAAGGCTGGCAAAACTGAAATCCGGTTCTCTGGTATTCATCAACGGTCTGTTGCGGGATGAAACGGGCCGGCCGTTGATGTACGGGGAAACCGCCGAGTGGGTGAGCCGGTACGCTTCTGTTCCGCTCTACGCCCTGTGGGATATCTTTCTTGGACACGGCATCGTCGGCGGCAAGCTGGTGAGCGGCTATCACCAGGGACGTCTGGCCGCAGGACTGGCACTACGCATTCTCAACGGCGAGAGTGCCGAGCGCATTCCTGTCATAAGCGCAGAGGATTCCAATAGATTCCAGTTCGACTACCGGCAAATGGAGAGATTCGGCATCACTTCAGCAGACCTGCCGCAAGGGAGCACCATCGTCAATCGTTCCGATTCTTTTAACCAGCGGCACAGAGTCTTGCTTTGGTCAGCGGCCCTGGTTATTTTTGCGCTTTCCGCGGTAGTGTTCTTTCTCGCCGGTACCATCATCCGTATGCGACGGGCCGAGGAGCAACTGCGCAGGGCTAACCTGGTGGTGGAAAATAGCCCGGTGTTCCTGTATCGCATAAAAGCGGCCGAAGGTTGGCCGGTGGAACTGGTTTCCCGGAACATAATACAGCTTGGCTATTCGCCGGAGGAAATCCTGGCCGGTTCCGTTTCCGTAGCTTCGATTATCTGGCCGGAAGACCTGGAGAAGGTAACCTCGGCGCTGGAAGACTTTGAATCCCGGGGCATCGATCGATTTCAGCGGGAATATCGGATCGTAACCAGGGACGGTGATGTCCGCTGGCTGGACGACCGCACCGTAGTTGCACGGGATGCCACGGGACGCATTACCCACTACCAGGGCATCGCCATTGATAGTACGGATCGCAAGAAAGCCGTGGAAGCGCTGCAGGAAAAGTCGGCAGAAAATGATCGAATCTTCAATTTTTCCCTGGATCTTCTGGCTATTGCAAGGGTGGATGGAACCTTACTTCGGGTGAATCCGGCCTGGGAGAAGGTTCTTGGCTATCGTCGCGATGAGCTCGAGGGGCGGAGTTTCATGGACCTGCTGCATCCCGATGATGTGCCGGCAACGGTGGGGGTAATGAAGGTGCTTGCCGAGGGTAAGGATGTTATAGATTTCACCAATCGGTATCGCTGCAAGGACGGTTCCTGGCGATGGATAGAATGGCGTTCGACACTCCATCAGAGTAGTCTCTTTTACGCTGCTGCCCGTGATATCACCGAACGGAAACGGACAGAGCAGGCATTAATCAGCAGCGAGGCCCATTTTCGCGGCCTGTTCGAAAATCTTCCCGTATCCATCTGGGTAGAGGATTTTTCCGCGGTTGCATCATATTTTGCGACATTGAAAACCAATGGGGTCGAAGATCTGGCCGCTTACCTGGAAATGAACCCGGACGAGGAGGTCCGGTGCGCTCGACTGATTAAAGTCATTGACATCAATTCTGCAACGTTGGATCTGCATGGGGCTAAAGATAAGGAAGAGCTGCTGGGAAACATCGACCGAACCTTTACCCGGGAATCCTTTGTCGCTTTCAGAAAAGGACTCGTGCAGCTCTGGAACGGCGAGACCGAATTGGTAACGGATACTGAGGTGCAGACCCTTTCAGGCAACAGGAGAAATGTTGTCGTCCATTGGCTGGTTGTCCCCGGCTGCGAACAGACGTTTGACCGGGTATTGGTTTCCTTTATGGACATAACCGCGCGCAAACAGGCGGAACAACGATTTGCCGTCGCCTTCCGTTCCTCCCCCGATTCCATCAATATCAACCGACTCAGCGACGGGCTTTATCTGGAAGTAAACGAAGGATTTACCGATATAACGGGATATTCGGCCGACGAGGTGATCGGCAAAACATCCTTGGAGCTGAATATCTGGGTTCATGTCGAGGACCGACAGCGGCTGGTGGATGCCCTGACCCAAGACGGTCATGTGCTGGGTATGGAGGTTGAATTCAGGAGAAAGGATGGGACCACTCTGTTCGGGCAGATGTCCGGAAGGATTATTGAGATCGAAGGGACGCCCTGCATCCTCAATTTTATCCGGGACGTGACCGAAAGAAGGCGGACCGATGAACAGTTGCGAGCTTCTTTGGCGGAGAAGGTTGTTCTCCTGAAAGAGGTTCACCACCGGGTGAAGAACAACCTGCAGATCATCTGCTCGCTACTCGAATTGCAGGCCGAATCAATTCATGATGCCCATTCGCGCACCTCTTTCATGGAGAGCCAGAATCGCATCAGGAGCATGGCGCTGATCCATGAAACTCTCTACCAATCGGAAAACTTTGCCTTCATCTACCTGAAAGATTACATCGAAAGCCTTGCCGAGTCGCTGTTTTTTTCCTACGGCAAGGTGTCGGACCTGATAGCTCTGAATGTTGACGTGGAAGAGGTGTCGCTGGGAATGGACGAAGCGATTCCGTGCGGCCTAATCGTCAATGAGCTGATCTCCAATTCCCTGAAGCACGCCTTTCCCGACAACAGGAAAGGAGCTATTTCTGTCCAGTGCCTTTCCAACGCTGGTGGCTGGATTACGTTGACGGTTTCGGATGACGGTGTCGGACTGCCGTCTGGCATGGATTTCAGAAATACCGAATCCCTCGGGCTACAACTTGTAACTATGCTGGTAAAGCAGTTACGGGGAAATATCGAGGTCGGTGGGGCAGGCGTTAGCTATGTTATCCGTTTCAAAAGCACCCCTATAAGGCATCCCGGAGTGGAGCCATGAATACTCCGTTGCCGACTGTTTCGGTAAGCTTCCTGTTCGCGTAAACTACCAAAGGAGTTGTTGCCATGCAGAATGAGCCGGTTGTTGTTCATCGTACTGACAAGGAAGGAAAGTTTTCACGGATTTTCCAGCTCCTGCCTGATGCCGTTCTCGTGACCCGCGCTGACGATAGCGTAGTTCTTGACATCAACGAGGCCTTCGAGAAACTTACCGGCTACGGGCCGGATACCATCGTCGGCCGGCCCGTGTTGAGCCTTGTTTCCTTTCTCGATCCGGATCTGTGGGGCCGGGCATGGCAAGCGATGGACGCAACAGGAGAGGTTCGCAACCTGGAAACAAGGCTGCTGCAGCAGGATGGGCGGATTGTTTTTGTACGTATGTCAATGCGCCGCGTGGAGATCGACGGCATGTCCTGCCACCTGGCAACCATTCATGACGTCTCCGGAAACGGCGTTCCGCATCAGGAGCCCACGGTGCACCGGAGTGCTTCTGGTTCCGGATTGGAAAGCCTGCTCCTTGCGGATGCTGATATTGATAAGGAGGACATCGGTCGACTGATTGACTTTCAGGCGCTGCAGAAGCTGATGAATTCCTTTTACACGGTAACCAATATCGGCATGGCGATAACCGATATCAAGGGAAACGTACAGGTTGCCACCGGTTGGCAGGACATCTGCACCAGGTTCCACCGGATTCACCCGGAAACCCTCCATAACTGCCGGGAGAGCGATATCCACCTTTCACAGAATACCGGGGAAGGTGAGTATGTCCTCTATAAGTGCAAAAACGGCATGTGGGACCTGGCAACCCCCATCATCATTGGCGGTAAGCATATTGCCAACCTTTTCCTCGGGCAGTTCCTGTTTGAGGACGAGGTGCCGGATTACGAGTTGTTCAGGAGGCAAGCGGATAAATACGGTTTCGACGAGGAGGAGTACCTTGCGGCCCTGGACAGGGTGCCGCGCTGGAGCAAGGAACTGGTTGAAAACGTCATGGACTTCTATACAAAGCTCGCCATGCTGGTTTCCCGGCTCAGTATCGGCAATATTAGAATGTCCCGAGCATTGGTCGAACAGAAGCGTGTGGAGGAAGAATTGCGCCAAAGCGAAGAGCGCTACCGACTGCTGCTTGAGATGCTTCCCGTCGCCACCTATACAACCGACGCAGAAGGAAAGATAACCTTCTTTAACCGGAGTGCAGCGACTTTGTGGGGAAGAGAGCCGAAGCTGCATGAAGATTATTGGTGCGGTTCGTTAAAAATAAGGAACCCCGACGGGAGTCCTCTTGCTTTTGATCAATGTCCCATGGCTTTGACGCTGAAGCACGGCAAATCTAACCAGGGACGGGAGATAATAATTGAACGTCCCGACTCAAGCCTAGCACATGTTCTGCCGTATCCCGAGCTGATTCAAGACGCGGCCGGCCTTGTGATTGGCGGCGTCAACATGCTGTTCGACATTACTGATCGCAAACAGGCAGAGCAGGAGTTGCAATTGTCCAAATTCTGCATCGATAATGCTGGGATAGGCATTTATCGTACTTCTGAACAGCAAATCTT
>JAQUHN010000104.1 GCA_028683555.1 Geobacteraceae bacterium
ATCCGATCCCGGCCAGTACCCCACACCTCCCGAGGAACCCAGGATTACCAGCTTGGTGTTGAAATTATCGGTTGGGTCGGCAACCGCATCTGAGGAGCATCCCGTTAGCAAAGCTCCTCCAAGGCCTGTCAGGAAAGGCGCTGCGGCCATAGATCCCGCACCTTTGAGAAACGTCCTCCGAGAAATACTGCGCTTGATTGCATCGCTAATTAAACGCATTGAATCCTCCGCTCTACAAGTTTAAACAGATATCTGTCTTACCTCCGAGGTATTTTATGTTCGCATCCATTATAAGTTTCATTGAAGAAATATCAATTTAAATGAAAGGTATTTTTTGGTTGTAAAAAAGTGAACGGATGATGGCGCCAGGCTTGAAATTTTGCCCTGAAATGTTCCGGTAGAAATAATTGCCGGAAACGTGTAGCCGGAATTTGAAGGCTAAGGGGGGCGGGTTTTCAGCCGTTGCAATTCGGCGTTACGACTCCAGTGATACTCTCTTTGCCTGTGTATAACTGCACGTGATATCGAATATCACCTAAACGCCTGGAGTTGTAAGCTGTTGATAGTATATCGTGAACTTTAAGTAGCTGATTTTGCACAACATGCTGTCAGTGATTATAAAAAATGCAATTTGCAAGTCCTCTCCGGAAAATGATACCTTGCACAGTTTGCAACAAGTTTATCCACAGGGTTTCCACAGGTAATTGTGGAGATTGGCTTGTATCGTTTTGAATATTCTAGCCTTTCAATATATTTTGGTGTCTTGAGACCTATTCTGTCCCGCAGCAGTTGCATGCTTGTACCAAAGAAGGGACAGGCTGATGATATCGATTTGCTGCACACCTCTCAAACCCGATTACAACGACCTTGCCGCAGAGGAAAGAAATTTATTCTGCAAGATGGTCTATCTTCTGAGGAAAAGGGGGTATTCGGTTGTGGAGGCCCAAAAGGTGGCGTATCGGAAGGTGGTGGAGGATGGCGTGCCGTTTGACCTGTGAGAGAATGGGGACACTAGTTGACTTTATCTCACAAACAGGTATCTTGCCATTATGCCATCCACTGCTCGCCTTGAAACAGCCGGTGTCTTCCTGTATGTGATTGTCAAAATAATTGACCTTCGAAATACTTTTTCTGGCAATCAGGTCCAAACTGAGGATAATCATCATGCCCATTGACGTATTCGATGCCATCAGGGGCAACATCAGCTCTTTTCTGGGCGGTGCCGGGGTAGACCTGCTTCCCGGTGATACCGGGATTGTTGCTGATGATACTACCCTCAGCGAGATCGTCACCATCGAAGGTCGTCCGTACTGTTTCCTTGCCCGGAGAAGTCAGCTTTCTTTCACCCGCAGCGAGAAGCTCTTCTGCCGGGAATTGTTGACCGCATTTTCCGGGCTGTTCAGCGGTTTTCGGCAGGAAGGTTACACGGCACATTTCCGCACGGCACTTTTGGCCTCGATCATGGATATAACCGTGGCCCGTTCGCTGCGGGGCGACCAACGCAAAGGTTTCTGGCCGATCCAGCAGCTGATCCAGTTGCTGAAGAACCTTTCGTACCAGCGTTACGAAGGGAAACCTGCTACAAGCGGCTTCATTATCTATCGCATCACGCCTTCCCTGTTGCGCAAGCTGGTGCGGGAGCGACAGCACAAACTGATTCCAATCCAGCCGTACGTTGAAATTTCCCCTGATTTTTTCTGCAACCCCTTGCCGTACCGCTTCGTTGCTGGTAACAATCTTTTTTTCGTTGCCAATATCCAGATGCAGGTGACCGGGGTGTTGCGCACCTCGCCGGCCGTGATGCATACCGACATTGAACGGCTGACCCAGCGGGAAATCTTTTCGATTGTCCGGCGCGCCGGCAATGGCGCGTTCGCCGTGACGGTCAACGAGGCCTCCGAGATCGAAGTGCTGATGAGCCCGGCTACCTTGCTGGTGCGGCGCAAGGGTGATTGGGCGATCTTTGACCCGGATATCTTTCGCTCGTTTCTGGCCGGAAGCATTGACCCCGAGTCCATTGACGAGCTGCTCTGGACAGTTTATGCCCTCTCCAAGGACCGACACGGCACGGTGATCCTGATTTATGACAAAGGGGCGCGTAAACTGGCCCTGCTGAAGAAGGGTTCGGTTGGGGGGGATGATCCGATCAGCCGTTTTTTGATCGGCAATGTCCAGAAACGGACCATCAGCGATCTGAAAAGGACCGGCATTCTGCTGCATATCCTTTCTGCGGACGGCATGACAGTCTTCAACAAGAGCGGCAGGCTGATGGAGGCAGGCTTCATTTTCGATACCTCCTACGCCAGGGAGGTAGTCACCGGCGGCGGGCGGACTACGGCCGCCAGCGCCGCGTCCTACTTCGGCAAGGTCATCAAGGTTTCACAGGACGGTCCCATTGAGTTGTATCAGGACGGTCGGCTGGTCTATCGTTTCGGATAAGGAATACTTTGACTTTCTTTCGAGTAACCGCCCTTGCAGGCCTTGTCGGATCACCAAGAGTCTGTCCGTACCTACATATAGCGAGCGATTGCGCCTGAATTTATGTCGGATGTAACCGTGCTGATTGAGTAGCAGCGCAGGTGTAGCTGGGCTACGTCGAGGATTTTGTGATTGAGGCTCGGTTAAAGATTGCGTGAAAGCAGAATGCGAGCCTGCGACGCTTATGTGCGGACAAAATCCAACCTCATCATGTGGGGGAGCGTTGCGGTATGAATGATGAAAGAGCAGAGATAGGTACTTCTTCATTGAAATCATCGGCACATAACTCCTGTCTGTCAGGAACCGATGCCATCACCCTCCTGGAAATTATCCACTCGACCATCTCCTGTAAAATGGAGGCCGATTTCAGGGCTCTCTTCCCAAAAATTCAGGAACTTTTTCCCTTTGAATTTGTTATAGCGGCGACGGGACATTATGACGAAAGGCTCGGAACCGTTCTGGGTAATTACGTTAATATCAGTTTTCCCGATGGTTGGATGCGTGAATACATGTCACGGGACTACTTTCAGCTAGATGCCGTTTTGAAGCAAAATTTCACCATCTATGAGGTCCAGAACTGGTCCAGTGCCAGAAAAAGGCTTCATCGCCTGGACGAAATCACTTCGCTTGGTATGGATTTCGGCCTGAGAGAGTGCTGCACACATGGCGTGCGGTCCGCAGTCACTGGGGAAAAAGGCAGCATGTTCTGTTTTGCGGGTAAGGCCATGGAAAAAAACAGGCGTGCTGAAGCCATTCTGAAGTATGTTGTTCCGCATCTTCATATGGCCCTTTCCCATATCTCGGGAACCAGTCGGCCGGATGCGGGTACGGCAGTCCTTTCCAGCAGGGAAAAGGACGTCCTTGACTGGCTGAAACAGGGGAAAAGTTCCTGGGACATCTCGGTCATTCTCGACATCAGTGAAAGAACGGTCAATTTTCACGTTTACAATATCATGCAAAAACTTGGTGCAACAAACAGACCACAGATTGTTGCCATTGCAGCGCGTCTCGGCTTGATCGGCATTGAGTAGACTCAGTATCGGCCGGGTTTGGTTCGGGGGCATTTCAGAATATATGTGCCTGTAATTTCTGACAGGTGCGGATTTGTTCTTTTTATGGAATCTTTACTTCAGGGTCACATCAATACCCATCATCCAACATGAATGGAGGCTGAGATGAAGATTACGGTTATTAATGGGAGTCCGAAAGGAAGAGACGGTATCACCAACATCATGGTAAGCGCTTTTTTGAAAGGGGCGCGGGAGGCGGGGGCCGAGACGGTCAATATTTTCCTGGCGGAAAAGGAGATCAAGCATTGCAACGGTTGCTTTGCCTGCTGGTTTGCCACTCCCGGTCAGTGCGTGATCAAAGATGATGATATGGCGGATGTCCTGTCCCAGGGAGAAGGAAGCGAGATCCTCGTTCTGGCCACCCCCCTCAAATATGCCAATATCGCGAGTATGTTGAAGGTTTTCATCGAGCGGTTGCTGGTGTTTGCCAACCCCTACATTCTCAAAGACCAGGCTGGTGAGCACCGCCATCCAAAGAAACTGCCGGAAGCCGAGTCATCGTTATATCGGTCCAACCTGGTGTTGATCGCCAATGGCGGACTTGGTCAGCGGGAGCATTTTCAGGTGATTTCCCATTGGATCAAGAGGCTGGCCCTCAACAACCTCAGCGAAGTAGTCGGCGAATTTTTTGCCGCACAGGGACCACTTCTGGCCGATCCGCCGGAAGAGCTGCGACCGATGATCGAAAACTACCTGCTACTTTTGGAAAAGGCCGGTTATGAAATTGCGTCCAACAAAAGGGTTTCGACGGAGACGGAAAAGCTGCTGGAGCAGAACTTTATTCCCGATGAAATCTACCTGCAGCAGATCAATGGCTTTTTTGAAAACCTGCTGAGTAACGTAAGCCACCCGTATGTGAAAGAGTGGTGATGCGTGGTCGCCTGAAGGAATCTTTTAGAATAGTTGAATGGGAATGAAAAGGGGGCAGACTGATTTCAGGGCATATTTTGAAACCGAGCTTGTCCCCTTTTCGTCTTCCTGGCAGAGATTCCCCGCGAAGAAAACCTTCCAAAGATTCATGCCGTTTGCCGACGTTTTTGACTCGTCCATGTCGGGCCGCCGTCCATGGTATGCAATAGTACCCTTTCGACAATTTTCTGCTGCTTAGGAAGTCTTGCATCGCACTACCCACACGATTTCCTCATTGAAACATGTAACCCCTTCATAGTGTTGGTCGGTCTGCGAAGGATCCCTGCCATTCAGAGAGCGTCAGAAGGGGCCTGATTGGACGGCGTGACTGATTCGGACGCTTTGCCTCGAACTGCATTCTTGCTCTGAAACCGTACTAGAGGCTCCGTGAAAGCCCCAACCAAGCCCGTAACAGCAATTTCCCGGATTTTTGGATGAGCTTTAGATGGTTGTTGTTGAAAACTCCCATTAAAATTGTGTTGGAAAAGCTTGCCGGGGAGGATACAGTAATAAAATCATGGGTCGTGGCAAGGGGGCGCTGGAAAGTGTGTCAATCACTCTTATACTGCAAATCAGGGACTCCATCGGCTTGCAATAAAAGGAGAGGGAAATGAAAATGAAAGTGAAGAGAGTCGCCGTCATTTGCGCGGTTATTCTGATTGTCGCTCTTGGCAAGAGCGTGTATGCACAACAGGGATTGACGAAGATTGCCGATAACGTCTATTCCTATGTTGATGTGAAGAACGCGGAGCCCGGCAACAGCTTTGCCGCCAATGCGGGGATCATCATCGGCACGGATGGCATTCTGGTGGTCGATACCCTGGTTTCAGCCAAGGAGGCGCAAAGGTTCCTGACGGACATCCGGAAGGTGTCGTCGAAACCGATCAAATACGTGGTCAATACCCATTACCATCTGGATCATGCCTACGGCAACGGGGTCTTTGCCAAAGAGGGCGGAATACTGATCGGCAGTACTGCCGATCGCAAGAACCTGGAGCAGAAAGGCACGGCAACGCTGAAGCGGGCAGGGGAGTACGGCTTGTCGGAGGAGGAAATGCGCGGCACGGAAATTGTTCTTCCCTCGGTCACTTTCACCGACCGAATGACGGTTTACCTGGGAAACGAGACGGTCGAGCTGATGTATGTTGCCCCGTCCCATACCGAGGGGAGCGTGCTGGTCTATCTGCCCGAGCGCAAAATCCTGTTTGCCGGGGACATTCTTTTTACCGACTTTCACCCCTATATGGGTGAAGGCGACCTGGCGGGATGGCTCACGGCCCTGGATTATATCCTCGGCCTCGATGTTGCCACGATTGTTCCCGGTCATGGGCCGATTTCCGCTAAAAAGGATGTTGAGAAGATGAAGGCATACCTCAAGCTGTTCGACCGGAAAGCGCGGGACCTGGCTGCCCAATCGTGCGATGCCGACTACATTGCCGCCGAATTGCGGAAATCTCTCCCGCGCAGAAGCCAGGGTGAATTTCTGATACCTGTCAATGTCAGCGAGAAGTACCTGCCGGTCAAAGCCAGGTAAGGTGTGGATCCGAAACCGTGCAGGGTGGTAACCGATGAAGTCGTTTGCTCCTCCTGCTTGGCCGCATTCTGTTCCAGAGAAAGGAAATGCGATGGCACGGATTATCTTTGCTGCGCTGTTTGCCATGATTTTGTCCGCCTGCTCGACGACCGTGCAGCAAACCGCCACTATGCCCCTGTCAGCAGATAGCAAATCTGCCGGCTTAGTGTCTGTGCAGCAATCTGCCGTTATGGAAATTCCCGCTGATTACGAGATTGAAGACGTAAGAGTGCTGCCCCAGGATTTTGAGGCGTATGCAGCTTCCAGTTCCCGCAATTCCCTCGATACTGCATGTTGTGATACTCTGCGCTCGGAATTCAAGCAGAAATATTTCGCTCCATGGCGCGGGAGCAAACCGCTTTCCGATATCACCAGGTCAGTCTTGACCATGGAAGAGCACGCCAAGAATGATTGGTATGGCGCGAACAGGAGAAAGATTCCCGGGAGAACCCTCGACGAACTTCTGGCAAACTGTGATTTGCAACACTTTCCTTCTCTGTATACACCGGCGATTGCAATTGTCCCCTCTTTCATGAGAGTTCTTCCGACGGCTAGCCCTTTCCTTGAAAAGTCCGACGATTTTCCATTCGATGCCCTGCAGAATGCGGGACTCAAGATGAACGAACCGATCAGGGTCCTGCACGTTTCCACGGACGGGGTCTGGGCCTTTGCCGAAACAGCCGACGCCAACGGTTGGGTTCCGCTGCGCGACATCGGTTTTGTCACTGAACAAATGGCGGCGGAGCGGATGAGGGGCGAGCAGGTTGTGATCGTCAAGGATTTCGCCCCGATGCGGGACAGCCATGAGCAGTTTGCCGTGAGGGCTAAAGTCGGGACGCTGTTGCCGCTGGTCGGCGAATTCGGGGACGACTACGAGGTTTCCGTGGCAGTAAAATCCGGAAGTGCCGGAGTACGGGAAATAAAGGTCCGGGTGCCGAAGGACTCGGCGAGAAGGTTTCCGCTGGCAGTTAACGGGGAGACCGTTGCGCTGGTCGGCAACCAACTGGTCGGAACACCATACGGCTGGGGCGAGCTTTTTCAGGGCCGGGACTGTTCCGCGCTGATGCGCGATTTCTTCCTGCCCTTCGGCATCTGGCTGCCGAGGGGCTCCTACAACCAGATCAATTCCGGGAAAAGCATTTCTCTCGCAGGGATGACCACCGTTGAAAAGGAACGTTTTATCCGGGAAAATGCGGTACCATTTCTCACTATTCTGCACATGAATGGCCATATCATGCTGTATGTGGGGTCCAGGGATGGCAAGGCGCTCATTTTCCATTCCCTGTGGAAAGTCAGGATCAAGGACCGGGAAGGGCACAATGTCAAACAGGTAGTCGGCAAAGCAATTATCAGTACGCTGACCCCCGGCAGCGAATTGTGGTTGGCAACCGGTCCCCTTCTCGAAAAGGTCCGGAGCATGCTGATTCTGAGCAATCGATGTACCGTGACGAACTGACCGCATTATTGTGACAGTCGAAACGCTTCCCATTTTTGGCATTCTGATATAGGCACAGAATGACATGCTGAATGGAGGTGGGGCGTGGGTTTGACTGCTCTGTGGAGCGATGACTTGTGGAAGAAGCGGTGATTGTGGTATCCTTCACGCCTCTGAATGGGGACATTGCTTGTCAAGGTGGTGTCCCGCATTTTGTGCAACACATTATTCACAGTGAAAAAGGAAAACATATGTCATCGAGTCGTTTTGTAATTACGGTAATCGGTCTGGACAGAGTGGGCATTGTGGCCGGCATCAGCCGGGTCATGGCCGAACATAGTGTAAATATCGCCGATATCCGGCAGACCATCATGACTGATCTGTTCACCATGATCATGCTGGCCGAGGTCACGTCGGAAAACTTCGACCTGACTGCTTTCCAGGAGGCCATGTCGGCGATCGGTACCGAGTTGGGCGTGCAGGTAATCGTGCAGCATGAAGATGTTTTCCGCTTCATGCACAGAATTTAAGGAGACTCGGCCATGCTTATCCATCCGGAAGAGATCCTTGAAACCATCAATATGGTCACCCATGAACACCTGGACATCAGGACGGTCACCATGGGCATCAACCTGCGCGGCTGCAGTCATCCTGATGTCGCGACTTTTAACGAGAATATCTACAGCCGCATCATGCGCTGCGCGGAGAATCTGGTCAGGACCACCGAGGATATCCAGAGCCTGTACGGTATTCCCATCATCAACAAACGGATTTCCGTGACTCCCATTGCCATCGTGGCGGAGAGTTGCCAGGTCGACGATTACTGTTCCGTGGCGGAGACCCTCGATCGGGCTGCGCAGCAGGCGGGCATCGATTTCATCGGCGGCTTCAGCGCCCTGGTGCAAAAAGGCATGACACCCGGCGACCTGAAGCTCATCAACTCGATTCCGCAGGCCCTGGCAACGACAAAGAAAGTCTGTTCCTCGGTCAATGTGGCGACTACCAAGGCCGGCATCAATATGGACGCCGTGGCCATGATGGGTCATATCATCAAGCAGACTGCAGAGTTGACCCGGGACCGGGCCGGCATTGGCTGTGCCAAGCTGGTAATCTTTGCCAACGCCCCCGACGACAACCCCTTCATGGCTGGTGCTTTCCACGGGATCGGCGAACCGGACTGCGTGATCAATGTCGGCGTCAGCGGTCCCGGTGTGGTCAATTCCGCTGTTCGCGCGCTGCAGAACCCTTCCCTGGGAGATATTTCGGAATGCATCAAAAAAACTGCCTTCAAGATCACCCGCATGGGCGAGATGGTGGGCAAGGAGGTGGCCCGTCGGCTTAATGCCCAGTTCGGCGTGCTTGACCTGTCCCTGGCTCCGACCCCGGCGGTCGGCGACAGCGTGGCGGCCATCCTCGAAGCCATGGGCCTGGAGAGCTGCGGCACCCACGGCACCACCGCGGCCTTGGCGCTGCTCAATGACGCCGTCAAGAAAGGCGGGGCCATGGCTTCGTCTTCGGTGGGCGGCCTGAGCGGTGCCTTTATCCCGGTGAGCGAGGACGAGGGTATGATCCGGGCGGTGCAGCGCGGCTCCCTGTCGCTGGATAAACTGGAAGCCATGACCTGCGTCTGCTCGGTCGGCCTGGATATGATCGCCGTGCCCGGCGACACGTCGCCGGCCACCATTTCGGCCATTATCGCCGATGAGATGGCCATTGGCATGATCAACAAGAAAACCACCGCTGTGCGTATCATCCCCGCACCAGGCACCAAGGTGGGGGACATGGTGGAGTTTGGCGGACTGCTCGGCACTGCCCCGGTCATGCCGGTGCACAATTTCAGTTCGGAGACCTTCATTGCCCGTGGCGGCAGGATTCCCGCCCCGATACAGTCCCTGACCAACTGACAGTCCCGGAAAGAGATTGTTGGCTCAACCCAAATAGTTCAGAGCTTCATACCTTGAACTGAGAAGGGTACCATGCTCTATTTTCTCGCTGCAATTTTTGCTCTGATACTCGCTGAGGCCGTCTTGTGTGCCACCTGGTCGCCATTATATTTCCGGTACGGGATACCGCTCTATCGACGGACGCTTACGGTCCGGCCCGGAATCGAATACCTGCCGACCGCCAGGCAATTCCATGCAGCACTGCCGGACAGCGGCAGAAGTGCGCCGATAGTGGTTCAACAGATCGGCGCAAACTCTTTTGCGTTCCGGGAGAACTTGCTGCATTTCGGCTTGAGCCTAACCACCGTAGTACGCGGTGTGATCAACTACGATGCCGTTGCCGGCAAGATTGACGTGCGCGGTTATACCAACTGGTCTACTCTGGCACTTTCCTGCTACGTTATCACCCTCTCTCTGACATCGACCCGCAGTTCCTTCGACCTGGTAGTCCCTGTTTTTTTTGTTGGCTTGATGTTGCTCTTCTGGCAGCAGAAAAAACGCTTTCGGCAGGTTGACGCGGCGGTGCAGAAATTGTCCGAGCAGCAGAATTCGGTTGCTGATGAACCATCCGGCAGAGGAACTGGATCGCAACGGGATTGATCGTTGTTAACGTCCTTTCTCTGCCGCCCTGCCAAATTCCCCCCCATGCGCACCAAAATTCCACTGTTGAATCCTCTCGAGTTTCTTTCGGTCGTCCAACTACCGGATTGTCAGGTCCGGTTCAGCGATATCTGCCGTGGAGCATCCGCAGGTCCCGTTACTGATGTCATCCGATGAACCGTACGACTTGGCCCGGCAGGTTTGCAACCTCCTTTCCCTGTAGTAAACTATAGAAATAATAAAACCTTGGGGAACGGACCATGAACAAATTTATCGTACGGGACTGCACGTTGCTGACCAGGATGAGCGGCGTCAAGGAAGCGGCAAATCTGCGCGAGTTGCGCGACAGGGTTGCAGCCTGCGGAGAGAATGTTCTCTATCACCATTTCTGCGAGACCCTGTTGCGCCCGTCCTTCGACTATCCGGACTATCACAACGATTTTGCCGTCTGGGTCAAGCTTTACCTGGACGACCGGGTGCTCGGGGAGCGGCTCGGCATCCTCGATCCATACTCCATCGGATCGCTGGAAGACCTCAGGGAGAGGATGCTGGACATTATCGACGAGCGTCTGAGCGAACTGCCGATCAATCCGGCGGTCTCGAAAGGGAACGAGTTCTATTTCCTCGAGGCGACGACCGTGGTATTCGAGACCGGCGATATCATCGAAGAGCCTTTGTCCCTCCCCGGGAAAATCGCCACCATGACTAACGGCAGCATTTTCTATCACTTCATCGAAGCGCGCCGGCGGACATCGCGATGTACGGACGATTTTTCCGAATGGCTGTCCCTGTTCGGTGATGCCGGAGCCTGTTATACGAAAACTTTATGTTCCGTCGATTTCAGTTTTCTCACCCTCGCAGAGATGAGGAGACTGCTGGTGGAGCGACTTGGCTGCATCGGAGGGAACAATGGCTAAATCACTTGCTGCGTATGATGGCATTGCGAATTCTTCCGTAATCAGGGAGCTGCGCACCCTTGGCGGCAAGCTGAAGGGGATACGGGTGGTTCACGTGAACTCCACCCGCGAGGGGGGCGGTGTAGCCGAGATCCTTTCCTGGATGATTCCGCTCATGTCCGACTTGGGAATGGAGGCGAGTTGGGAGGTTATCGAAGGGACCAGCGAGTTTTTTGCGGTGACCAAGTCTTTCCATAACGGTCTGCAGGGATTTCCCGTGACAATTTCCCGGCAGGATATGGAAACTCACCGGGCGGTCAACGAGACAAACATGGCCCGACTTCGCCCGATGCTGGCGGATGCGGATATCGTGGTCATCCACGATCCGCAGCCCGCTCCGCTGCTCGACCTTTGCCCGGAGAGAAAGGGGAAATGGGTATGGCGCGCCCATATCGACATCAGTCACCCGTTTTTGCCGGTGTGGAAGGCTCTGCAGCCCCTGGTAAAGGATTATGACGCGAGCATCTTCTCAATGAGCCAGTTCGCCCAGCCGCTCCCCCATCCGCAATTTCTCGTAGCGCCGAGCATCGATCCGCTGAGCGATAAAAACATTGATCTTTCCCAAACCGAGATCAATGCCGTCCGCGCCGATTTCGGTCTCGATCCGGACCGTCCGCTGCTGGTGCAGATATCCCGATTCGACAGGTTCAAGGACCCCCTCGGGGTGATAGCGGCGTACCGGATGGTGCGAAAGGTCCTGCCCGTTCAGCTGGTCCTTGCCGGCGGAGGCGCAACCGACGACCCGGAGGGTAAGGCGGTGCTCGACGAAGTCATGGATGCCGTGGCCGGAGACCCGGATATCCACGTGCTGCTGCTGCCGCCCGATGCCCACCGGACCATCAATGCCCTGCAGCGAATGGCGGACATCATTATCCAGAAGTCGGTAAAGGAAGGTTTCGGCCTGACGGTGACCGAAGGTCTATGGAAGGCAAAGCCGGTCATCGGTGGGGATGTAGGCGGGATTCGTCGACAGGTCTTCAACTATCACACCGGCTTTCTCGTCAACACGCCTGAAGGTGCGGCGCACCGCATCCGGTTTCTGCTCCACCATCGGGCGATGATCGACGAGATCGGGCACAAGGCGAGGGAATTCGTCAGGGAAAATTTCCTACTGACCAGGCACCTCAGGGAATACCTAACACTTTTTCACTGGCTTCTCCACGGTGAGGGCGAGTCGAGGATTTACCTGTGACCGGTAACGTCGCAAAAGGCTCGGAAACATCGGACATAGAGATGCAGGCCAGCGATCGATTGAAAAAATATCCCTGGAAACTCGACATCGGCGCGACGGTGCTGGAGGACGGCAGCGTTCGGTTCAGGGTTTGGGCGCCACGGGCGGACAGCATTTCCGTCAGGATAGACTCAGCTGGCGAGAGCCGGCTTGTCTCTCTCCGGAGAGAAGAGCGGGGATATTTCTCGACCGTTGTCGATGGCGTACGCGAGGGGGATCGCTATCTTTACGTGTTGGATGACGGCACGGAACGGCCGGACCCCGCATCCCGGTTCCAGCCGGATGGAGTGCATGGCCCTTCGCAGATTGTCGATCCCCGGAGCTTTTTCTGGACTGACGGGGCATGGAAGGGGAGGCCGCTTGACGAGTTCCTCCTGTACGAGCTGCACGTGGGAACCTTCACCGGCGAAGGTACGTTCGAGGCGGTGATCTCTCTGCTCGACTATCTGCTGGACCTGGGGATTACTGCAATCGAACTGATGCCGGTGGCCCAGTTTCCGGGAGAGAGGAACTGGGGGTACGACGGTGTTTACCCGTTTGCTCCGCAGAACAGCTATGGCGGACCGGTCGGGCTGAAGAAGCTGATTGATGCCTGCCACGGCAGAGGACTGGCCGTGGTCCTCGATGTGGTCTACA
>JAQUHN010000105.1 GCA_028683555.1 Geobacteraceae bacterium
AGCACTATCTTCATGATTTACCGCTCCAATACCACCATGGCAATGGCATATGCACCGTCATGGGAAAGGGCCGTGTGAATGCTGTTCAGCTCCAACTCTGCAAAAATCTCGGCTGCCCGGCCATGCAGACAAAGGTCCGGCTTACCAAGATCGTTGTTCACCACTTCAACGTCGCGCCAGGACATGCCATCCCGCAAACCGAGCCCGCTAGCCTTGAAAAAAGCTTCCTTTGCGGCAAAACGCAACGCATAGTGCTGCGCACTCTTTGTTTTTGATGAACAGTAGGACAGCTCTCCCGCCGTAAACAACCGCTGAAAAAGGGCATTATTGCCTTCCTGCAAAAAACGCTCAAAGCGGGATATTTCTACTATGTCGATGCCGGTACCATAAATCATTACATAACTTTCTCAGGAAGAACTGGTTTCAAACGAAAACAACACAAGCTGCGTCAGATATTTTTACCGGGAATCCAATTGCCTGTCAATTCTCTTCTTGGGCGGACTGGCGAGCTGTAATGCTTCGAGGAGAAAGATGTCTTCCCCCATAATTTCACCATGAGACCACAAGTGAAAAACAATGAAAACGGGTATATTTTTCTTCCGGTTTACGATCAAACTATTTATGTTAAACTTATGTTAACAGTGACAATTTCAGGAGGTTCATATGGCTGACAGAAATACCACCATCAAAGTCGGAGGGTTGATGCTCATTGCCGGAGGCGTGATTGGAGCCGGACTTGCTTTGCTTTTCGCTCCGCAATCGGGAAAAGCGACGAGGAAAGATATCACGCGCTATGCCCGTAAAGCTCGGCGAAGAACGGAGGACGTCGTAGATGACTTTTCCTGTAGCGTTTCCAAAATGGTTGAAGTAGTGGGTGAACGGGCGGCTGACCTTCTCGACAAAGGTGCAGACCTTGCTTACGACACCAAAAAAGAGATCTTGAAAGCCATCGAAGATGGCCAGGAAAAACTTGAAAAGCAGCGTTCTCGCCTGGCCAAGTTTCTCGGCTGAGTTTCGCCGACAACCAGAGAAAAGTGGGATCCGGCAAACGGAAAGTGTTCGGCAAAGCTTGGCATGAACGGCCTGCCAGGAGACTGTCGGACTAAGGAAATCGAAGCGAAGATTCGTCTGGATGAGGACAGTTTTTGTCGATTTTGCAGGGCAATAATTGTTCTGTTGCTCAATAAAGCGCTAAACATCGCCCGTCCAGACGGATTTGCAGCAGATTCACCCTAAGTCCGACAGGCTCCTAGTGCCCTTTTCTGCTTAGAAAGATGTCCCCGAAATACGCAACAGCCTCGCCACCGGTATTATCGGTATCACTCATCACAGCCACGGCCCCGAGGCGTGGCGGCTCCTCCCCGAAAAACCGCTTATAATCTTCAAAAATGTTTCTTTCTTCGGTGACCCAGGATCCGGCCTTGTCATCACCCGATTCGACGGCAACCATCATTGCATTGGCAGTATAGACATTGGGAACCGCCGCGCCCTTTGGCAATTTTGCCGACCAGACATAATTGATCGCCCGGGTCTTCCAGAAAAGTGTCCGGGGAAAGACCACATAGATCCGCGCGACAAAATCATCACCACTTTTTTTCGTTGCATCTTCTTGCTTCAAGGTATGATCAATTTTCCACGACCAGCGGAGCATCGGATAGCGGGATGCATCAATGTCGACCTTCTTGACGAGCCCTGATGCCGCATTTCTACTGACTGCCCTCAAGGCCGCCCTGTCGCCGGCCGGCACGATCGAATAATCGGTTTCACCTTTAAATTTTTTTACCGACCAACCGGAAAGATCCCCCTTGCTGAACGCAGCGACAACCAGTCGGTCAGGAGGGCGTTCATCACCATACAGAACCTGAGAACCAAACAGCCAGGCAACAACTGCAACTGCAATGATTCGAAGCGTTCTAAACATGGCAGTTGTCAACCTCGAATCTCCTCCCGCAATCCTTCCAGCACTGCTTGAACTTCGCTCAGCATTTCCTCGGCTCGAGGGGATTTTTCATTTTTCAGATAGAGTTCAAAATAGCGTATGGCATCGGCAATTCTCTCCTGATCCAGACAAATGCTTCCCAGGGTAAGATAGGGCAGCGCAAACGAAGGGTCGAGGCGAACCGCCTCAAGACATTCACTTTCCGCACCCTCGAATTCCTCCATATCGTAATACAACTCTCCGAGATTAAAACGGGCCGCGGCGTCATCCGGATCAATGGCAATGCCTTCTTTATAGGCGTCTACCGCCTTTGCTCTCTCGCCGAGCGCATAATAGGCATCACCGAGGGCATTGAGCGCAAAAACGTTCTTGGGATCCATCGCCAAGGCCTTGGTATAGAAACCAATGGCCTCCTGGGGTTGCTCCATGCAATTATGGACAAGTCCGATACTCACAAAGCCGTCAGGATCATCAGGGCTCATTTCAACGACAGCCTGATATGCTTTCAGGGCTAAAGCGTAATCTCCCGATTCAAAGTGAATATCCCCAACCGCGGTCAATGCCTCGGTGTTTGTCGAATCGAGACGAAGCCCGTCAGTGTAAGCTTTCAGGGCATCATTAAGTTTTCCCATTTCAGCCAGGGCAAAACCGAGCCTGAAGTGGCCGTCGGGCTCTTCCGGACTGGATGCCACACATTCCTTGAAGCATTCCGCGGCTTTCTTGTATTCACCGACTTCCAGATAGGCTTCCCCCTTTTGCATCGCATCTTCAAACAAAGCTGCCATTCCAACCCTCCTCTCCATTAGTTTCCTGTTTTTCGGGACTATAGCAGAAAGTAGCGTCCTTTGCCAGCAATCACGTCCGCCGCGCGCCGTAAAACAGGGAAAAATCTTTCAATTAACGGGCAGATCCCGTATACTGTCACACGTATTTTCTCTACTAGGACACCGCTTGATGACTGATGAAAATGTGGAATACCTCGACCTGAGAACCCTGGAAGATATCAGCGAACTAATCCTCCATTCCCACGATCTTCGCGAAACCTTGCAGAACATCGTCAACCTGGTTTCAAAACGAATGGGATCGGACGTCTGTTCACTCTATCTTCTGGAAAAGGACGGGGAAACCCTTACCCTGTATGCCACAAAGGGATTGTCCAAGAGGTCGGTGGGTAAAGTCCACATGAACACCTCGGAAGGTCTGACAGGACTTGTCGTCGAGCAGCGCAGTGTCGTCGCGACCGACAACGCGCCATCGCATCCGCGCTACAAATACTTCCGCCAAACAAAAGAAGAACGTTTTCTTTCTTTTCTCGGCATTCCCCTTTTCGAGCACAAAAGTCCGGCCGGCGTCATTGTTGTTCAGACTCGGGAATCGAGATTTTTCTCGACTAAGGAAATCAGTGCATTAACAACCATCGCCAACCAGATAAGCAGCATTATCATCAATGCCAGACTGCTTGATTCCATCAGATTAAAAGAAGAAGAACGGGCATTTTTCGAACGGGAACTGCAGAAGATCAAGGCCGGTACCCGCAAGGAGTCCCAAGAGCCTTCGCCAGCCAGAAAAAAAGGGAAGCAGCAGCTTATGATTCGTGGAATTGCTGTTTCCCCGGGATTTTCGTGGGGAAATGTAGCCGTAATCAATCATTCCACCATCAGCAACCAGTGTTCGCTGGAACAGGTCGGCTCCCCAGCGGAAGAGAAAAAACGTTTCCTCGTGGCCGTAGAGAAGGCAAAAATTCAGACTCTCTACCTGGAAAAAAGGGTCGCACAGACTCTTTCCAAGGAAGATGCCGCCATCTTTCACACCCACCTGATGATTCTCGAAGATCGTGGATTCATCTCCAAGGTCCTTGATCACATCGAAAATGATTATGGTGCAATTCGTGCCGTTGACGATGTGGTCGAATCCTATGTTGAGGCATTTTCCCGCATGGAAGACCCTTATCTCCGGGAACGTTCCGCGGACATGAAAGACATAGGGCGCAGGATCAGGGACAGTCTCACTGGAAACAACAGTTCTCGCGTCAAATTCCGCAACAAAAGAATACTGGTGGCACGTGAAATCCTTCCCTCTGACCTTGCGTCCCTTGACCATGACAAGATCCTGGCCATTATTTCCGGAAGCGGTGATGTCAACTCGCATGCTTCGATAATGGCCAAATCCCTCGGGATTCCCGCAGTCATAGCCGGATGGAAGGACATCCGCCACATCACCCAACGGGACGAAGTGATCGTCGACGGCAACACCGGATGTCTCTACATAAATCCCGACCAGAAAGTAAAAAGCGAATATGAAAGACTGAATAGCGATTTCAATCTGAAGAGACGGGAATTGGAAGAGCTGCGTGATGAGCCAGCAGTAACGCTGGATGGAACCCGGGTACGTCTGCTGGCGAATATCGCTCTTCTCAACGATGTAAAAGTGGCGCTGGCGAACGGTGCAGAGGGGGTCGGCCTATACCGGACCGAGTTTCCCTATATGGCACGCAACAATTTCCCTGACCGGAATGATCTCGCGCGACTCTATCGAAAAGTGCTGGACGAGTTTGCCCCACTCCCCGTGACAATACGGACACTGGATATCGGTGGCGACAAAAAGCTGCCCTATTTCCCCCACCCCGCAGAGGAAAACCCCTTCATGGGATGGCGCTCCATACGTATCTCCCTTGAGCAGACCAATATTTTGCGGGAACAACTTGCCGGCATCCTCATGGCATCCCCGTCCGGCACAACACGCATCATGTTTCCCCTTATTTCAGGCATCGATGAAGTCCGGCAAATAAAAACCATCTTGGCAGAGGTTCGGGAAGAACTAACAAAAGCCGGCGTGCCCTTTGCCGCCGAGATCAAGACAGGCATTATGGTTGAAGTTCCGGCGGCGGTTCAAATGGCCGAATCTCTGATTCGTGAGGTAGATTTTTTCAGCATCGGCACCAACGACCTTGTCCAGTATACCCTGGCAGCCGACCGGAACAATCTGAAAGTCCAGCAGTATTACGATCCGTTCCACCCCGCGGTACTGCGTTCCATCAGCCATGTTGCAGCAGTCGGAAAAAAAGCCGGAAAATCCGTATCTCTGTGCGGCGAAATGGCAAGCAATCCGCTCAGTGCCATGATTCTTCTTGGCCTCGGCGTCACCGAATTCAGTCTTTCTGCGCCGTACATTCCCCTTGTAAAAAGTTTTTTGCGTAAAACGAGTTTTCGTGACGCAGAACAAATAGCGGCAGAAATTCTGCAAATGGGAAGTGCCCAGGAAATACGGAACAGGCTGCAATCTTTACAGCAAGAATTGGATCTGCCCACAACCTGAGACCCTAATCGGACCATAAAGGAGATAATAACAGCATGAGCAATGCTAAACAGAAAATGGAACTGGCGGGAAAGGTATCACTCTGCAAATCGGACCAGCTATTTCTCGGGGAGGACAGAATCAGGCTGCTGGAAATGATCGATGAGCACGGCTCCATAACCAAAGCGGCAAAAGCGGTCGGGATCAGCTACAAGACAGCCTGGGATACGATGGACGCAATCAACAACCTTTCGGAAAAGCCCCTGTTCGTTCGTATGGCGGGAGGCAAGTCAGGTGGCGGCACCCGACTTACCGATGAAGGACGGGAAGTTATTCGCAAATACCGTGTCATCCAGGAGGAACACGACAAATTTCTCTCGAATATAACCAAGAAAATCGGTTCAGCAACCGAACTCTACAAATTCATCAAGAGGATTTCCATGAAAGTCAGCGCACGAAATATTTTTGCCGGAACCATCAGCGAGTTAACCAAGGGCGCCGTCAACGCAGAAGTAAAGCTGTCTCTGAAGGGCGGGAATGAACTCGTTTCGGTAATTACCAACGAAAGCGTCGAAAATCTCGGTTTGCACGTAGGGGGAGATGTCTACGCCATAATCAAGGCTAGCTCTATCCTGATCGGCAAAGATCTGGAAGAAACCAAGCTGAGCACGCGCAATATCCTGCCCGGAAAAATCATGAAACTCATAGAAGGGGCGGTAAACACCGAGGTAATTCTCGAGCTTTCCGGTGGCAACACCATCAGCGCCATCATAACCAATGCCAGCGCTGAAAGTCTGTCTTTGCGTGAAAGGGATAACGTCTGTGCCATCTGCAAATCGTCGGATATCATTCTGGGAGTGAGCTAGTTCGTCCGGTACGGTTCTCATTTCGACCAGTTCCCCTCCCCCGGACGGGATTGCGCACTGAAACACGACAGTGCGCAATCCTGACTGGGGATAAAGGTTGGGTAAAACGGCAAACGTTCGGTTTTTCTAGCCCTTTTCGTCCGCTTTCGGGGCAACGGCAGGTTCGCGACCGAGCTTCTTCAGCACAGTTTTCATATCATCCCACACTTCGCGTTTCATGGCCGGGTTCCTGAGTAGATACGCAGGATGAAAGGTAGGCATGAGCGGAATGCCGTGATAATCGTGGAAACGACCGCGCAGCCGTGAAATCGGCTCCCGGGTCCGGAGAAGAGTTTGGGCGGCAAAAGTACCAAGGGCGACAATGACTTTCGGCGAAATAGCCTGTAACTGGCGGAGCAGAAACGGCTCACAGGATTCTATCTCATCGGGTTGCGGGTTCCTGTTATTCGGCGGACGACACTTGAGAACATTGCAGATATAAACATCTTCCCGTGCTAATCCCATGGCAAGGACAATCTTGGTAAGCAGCTGCCCGGCCTCACCGACAAACGGCTCGCCCCTGAGATCCTCATCGCGCCCCGGAGCCTCGCCGACAAAAGCAATATCGGCATTCGCATTACCGACACCGAATACCAGGTTGGTTCTTTTTTCACCGAGAGAACAGCGACGACAGTCCCCCAGCTCGCGGCGGATATTCTCCAAAGAGTCACATCCGCTTATTTCGCCGACCGTTACGTCAGTCGTCATCGATGCAGGCTCTTCCGCAACAACAAACGGAACAACAGGATCTTTCCGATCGTCATCATAGGGCAGCCCATCGACTCCGGTTTCCCGCAGCTCATCAAGGTAGCCTCGCAAGGCAGAAATGAGATAATGAAGTTCAGAATCCGACACGCTTTATTCCTTTACATTCGCCAGAACAGACATTATTCTTTTCACATCATGGCAACACTGACAGCAGCCCTGCTGCTATTACTTATCATACCAGACCAGGCATGTGCTTGGGGCGCCGGTTTCCATCTGCAGATGGGCTCTACCGTACTGAACAACCTTCACGCCCTCAAACCTGCCCTGGCTGCACTTCTCGGCGAATTCCCGCTCGACTTCCTGTACGGATGCATCGCCGCTGACATTACCATCGGCAAAAAATTCACCCACTATCTGCAACATTGTCATCGATGGCCCGTTGGTCTCAAGGTGCTCCATTCAGCCCGGAGCAGGAATCAGGAAGCATGCGCCTACGGCTACCTCGCCCATCTCGCCGCTGACACGGTGGCCCACAACTATTTTGTACCCTTCAAAATCATGCGAAGCTTCTCGAGTCTCACCATGAAACACGCCTATTGGGAAATTCGATTTGAGAATTTCGTCGACAAGGAAATCTGGGAGATCGGTAAAAGGGTTTCCATGGAGCATTACAAAACCAACGACGAACTGCTCAGGAGGGTGCTCTCGGACACAATCTTTTCATTCGCAACCAATAAGCGCATCTTCAACTCAATAATGCTGCTGAGCCGTCTGGAAAAATGGCAGGCAATGCTCAGAACAGTTTCCGCCACCTCCAGCTACACACTGGAGGACACCGACCGCCAGGAATACACCGACCTCTCCGAAGAGGCTGTTTTCGATTTTCTCAACAACAGGGAAAAGTCCCGCTATTTTTTTGCCGACCCAACTGGTGAAAGAGCACTGGCAACAGCCGAAATTCTCAGAAAAAACCTACGAATCCTGTACAAAAGCGGCAAAATTTCGCGGCAGCAGGCACTCGGACAACTGGAAGAGATAAAACCGAAACTTCGTCAGGCCATTTGCGCGCCAGCGTTGCTCCAGCAGATTCACCCCACCGACCACGAGCGAAAAACTTATTCGCTGTCGCACCCCCGGCCCTGATCGCGGAGCACGACAACCCTGTCGAGAATGATATCAGCCAACAGTTCCTTCTCCATCACCGGAAAGTCCACCACGTTGCCATCACGGGACAGAATTGTAACAATGTTCGTGTCAACGGAAAAACCGGCTCCTTCCCGGGTAACATCGTTGGCAACGATCATATCCAGATTCTTTGCCCTCAGCTTGCTCAAAGCGTTTTCCTGCAACCCGGCAGTCTCGGCAGCAAAACCGACGATAATCCTGTCACCCTTGTTTTTTCCCATCTCAGCCAATATGTCGGGATTTTGCTTAAGCGCTAGCGTCAACGCAGCACCCTTTTTTTTGATCTTTGAAGCTGCTCTTACCTCAGGCCGATAATCGGCAACAGCAGCAGCCTTGACAACGACGGTGGCATCGGCAAATTCCCGTAGTGAAGCCTCGCGCATCTGCGCAGCGGAAACAACCTTAATGGTAGTAACGCCACTGGGCGGCGCCAGGGCAACCGGGCCGGTAACCAGGACCACCTCTGCTCCCCGGCGACGGGCCGCACGGGCAATGGCATATCCCATCTTACCTGACGAATGATTACTCAGGTAGCGCACGGGATCCAATTCTTCCTGGGTCGGCCCCGCAGTTACCAGCACTCGCTCCCCTTGCAGATCCTTGACAGAAAGGGCGCAAAGAGCTTCCTGGTAAATGATCGACGGATCCTGGAACTTCCCCTCCCCTTCCCAACCGCAGGCCAGCATACCCGTGACCGGATCGACGAAAAGATAGCCATACTTGCGTAAACGATCCTCATTTTCCCGGTAGATCGGATTGCGGTACATATTGGAATTCATCGCCGGTGCGATCAAGACCGGCGCCCTGGTAGCCATAACGGTCGTGGTAAGGAGATCATCGGCAATGCCGTGGGCGATTTTTCCGACAATATTGGCAGTAGCAGGCGCTATTACTACGAGATCCGCACGATCGGCAAGCGAAATATGCCCGATCTCCTGCTCTTCGATAAGATTGAAAAGGCCGGTATGAACCGGGTTTCTGGAGAGAGTCTGGAAGGTAAGCGGCGTAACGAACTGTTGTGCGGACTCGGTCATCAGCACATGCACCTCCGCTCCTCCCTTGACAAACAACCGAACCAGCTCAACCGCCTTGTAGGCAGCAATGCCGCCCGTTACCCCGAGAAGTACCACCTTTCCTGTCATCATACTGTCACCTAGAGCATACCCGCTGTCGTCAAATAAGGATTATGGCGTCTCTCATGGTCTATCGTCGTTATCGGACCGTGGCCAGGATAGACGATGGTCGCGTCGGGAAGGGTAAGCAGCTTCTCCCTGATACTTTTGCCGAGAGCAACGGAAGAGCCGCCGGGAAAGTCTGTTCTGCCGACCGAATCGGCAAACAGGGTGTCGCCGGTAAAGACCATTCCCTCACCATACAGCGAACAGCCCCCCAGGGTGTGCCCGGGAGTATGGAGAACCGTGAGGTTGTATTTGCCGAAAGAAATGAGATCCCCGTCCCGCAGAAAACCGGTAGGGGCCGGTGAATTCACGGCGCGCAAACCATACTTTTGCGCCGTATCATCGGCGCGATCCAACATCGGAGCATCCAGTTCGTGAACCAAGAGCCCGACGCCGAGAGACTTCATCAGGGCCTGGTTTGCCCCAACATGATCGAAATGACCATGAGTATTGATTAGAGAAACTATTTTCAAGTCATGCTTGGCAACAACAGACAAAATCCTGTCTGCATCACCACCGGGATCGATAACAATCCCCTCCCGGGTTTCCTCGCAGCCGAGGATATAGCAATTGACCATCAGGGGCCCAACAACAACGGTTTCAAGAATCATTTTTCACCTTTCCCATGCTGGAATCCAGCCATATCGACAATGGTTGCCAGACACATCGCTACATACATCACACGCGGTCCGGATTAATTTCCCGCAAACCTTCGAACGGAGAATTTCGAAACTCTTTCTTCTCCTTGGAACCGGTACCCGGAGGCGAGTTACCCGGAGCGCCTTTATTCGGCACCAGGTCGGCGGTAAGAGGAACTCGTTGCCCACAGTCCCTGCCGCTCTTGTAAAAATAGCGGTCATACAATCGATGATATCCCGTCCATCGAGACTGGTTTACCGTTTCCTTGCGCATATGAGTGCGAATGCCGTTGATTTTTGAATCCAGGTCATCCAGATAATTAAGTACGGTTGCCTCGATAGTCTTGGGCCGTTTCGGCGATCCGTAATCATACTGCCCGTGATGGGAGAGAATCATATGCTTCAGCAACATGGCGAGTTCGACGGGAAAGCCCTCCAGCAAGGCAATTTTTTCGTGGACCATCTCCACGCCGATCGATATGTGGCCCAGCAGCTTGCCTTCGTCGGTATAGTCAAAGGCCCGGAAATAGGTCATCTCCCGCACCTTTCCCACATCATGCAGCAACGCACCGGCTACCAGCAGATCGCGATTCAGTTCAGGATAGAGCGGCATGATCTGATCGACAAGACGGGCAACCGACAACGAATGCTCCAGCAAGCCGCCAAGATAGACATGATGCATACCCTTTGCGGCAGGAGCTGTGCGGTACAGCTCAAGAAAAACAGGATCATCAAAAAAGGACCGCAACAGTCGACGCAGCTCAATATTGGAACAGGAGTCCAAAAGCGAGGCCAGTTCGGCAAGCATTTCAACACCGTCACGATCAGCCTCCGGAAGAAACTCTGCCAGTGTGACCTCACTGTCTGCAATACGTGCCAGCTCGGATACAATCAGCTGCATCTTGCCAAGATACACCGTCGCCTTTGCACGCAGGCGAATGAAATCGTCTTTTTCAAACAATGCCCCAAGGGACTCGACATTCTCCCATACCCGTGCTTCGATCTCACCTGATTTATCCATCAGATGAAGCGTAAGATACGGTTTGCCATTTCTGGCCACCGAAGATATTTTTTCCTTGACGAGGAACACGGAATCAACCTGACTACGATCCTGTATTTCGTTGACAAACAATTTGGTCACACAACTCTCCTTATTTCATTTGCAACTCGCGGGCGATCTGATCGGCCGCGCGGATGCCATCAACCGCGGCACTCATGATGCCACCCGCATACCCGGCACCCTCTCCGACCGGAAAAAGTCCCGGCAGGCTGACCGACTGAAAATCTTCGCCCCGTACGATACGAACCGGCGACGAAGTGCGTGTTTCGACACCGGTAAGCGAAGCATCGGCGGTAAGGAATCCGCGCATCTTGCGGTCAAATGCCCGCACCCCCGATTGCAAAGTCCGAGCGACTTCCCGGGGCAGCAGTTCGGCAAGATCGACAGCAACAACACCGGGTCGATAGCTGGAATGAACAGCGTTGGAGCCTCTGCCGGAAGCAAAATCCATCAGATTCTGTGCCGGCGCAAAATAGGAATTACCTCCCGCTGCGTATGCTTTTCGCTCCAAGGAGCGCTGAAAGTCGACACCGGCAAGGGGATGGGAGCCAGTGAAATCCCTGGCACCGACAGCAACAACCAATGCACTGTTGGCAAAGGGCGAGTTCCGGTGATAGGAGCTCATGCCATTTGTGACCACACAGCCTTCTTCGGACGCAGCAGCCATGACGACACCGCCCGGACACATGCAAAATGAATAGACAGGCCGGCCCGTTTCAGGGTCATGGTGGGTCAGGGCATATTCGGCAACAGGGAGGTCGGTCCCGGCTTGCATCCCATATTGGATCTTGTCGATCAACTCCTGGGGATGTTCTACGCGAAGACCGATCGCAAAAGGTTTCATTTCCAGCCGAATCGAGCGACGCTGCAGCATTTGATAGGTATCACGGGCACTGTGTCCCGTTGCCAGCACAACATAGTCACTGACAAGTTCTTCGTCGTTATTCAAGAGCAATGCAGCAACACGTCCGTTTCCAGGTATGATATCGGTCAGCTTCCCGGAAAACCGGATATCGAAACCACGCGCCAGGAGCTCATGCCGGATTCCGGCAACCACCCTGCGCAGCCTGTCGGTACCGATATGCGGCTTCGCCAGCCAAAGAATCTCACGCGGCGCACCGAACCGGACCAGGTTTTCGAGAATATAGCCGAGATTCTCGTCACGTATCCGGGTAGTTAACTTGCCATCGGAAAAAGTACCCGCGCCACCTTCGCCAAACTGAACATTACTTTCCGGATCCAATATCCCACGGTCCCAGAATGTCTGCACATCCTGCACTCGCTCTTCAACCGGACGGCCTCGCTCAACAAGGGTAGCACGCAATCCATACTCGGCGAGGCGAAGGGCGGCAAACAAACCGGCTGGACCCATTCCCGCAATAACAATTTTCTTGTCAGAAAGAATGCGGGAAAAGGATTTCAGCTCTTTCTCGGCAACATGCGTTATATCACGGTCAGTGCGGAACTTTTCAATATAAACAGCTTCGTTCCTGACGGATATCTCGATCGTATAGACATAACGGATAGCGGTCTTTTTCCGTGCATCAAGCCCTTTGCGAACGATCTTCCACGAGATGACTTCGTCCGGGCGCAGGTTCAACCGGTTGAGGAGATAGCCGAGAACAGATGCTTCATCAATTCGGTAATCAATTGCAAGGTTACGAATAAGAAAAGGCACAAGACACCTTCATCGATTTACGATTGATATTTTTTTCGATCCAGAAGCTGCTCGACAATAATGACGATGTCCAGCGGATTTGTCGACTTGGGTATATGGACGCGGGCCCCCATTTCCGGCGCTTCATGTTCATGAGGTGCGCCTCGGAACATGGATGTCAGCAGAATGAGAACGGGTGAAGAGTCTCCGGCCA
>JAQUHN010000106.1 GCA_028683555.1 Geobacteraceae bacterium
TTGGGATGAGTGGGGAATTCCTACACCGGAGACTCTCAATCGTCTCGGTCTGGATCAGTACGATTACCGTAAGGGTCCTCGTACCACGGAAAATCAGCGTTAGTGTTCACATGTTGTTCATTACAATCTGCTCCGTCTGTTGTCGGGCGGAGCAGTAGCCATGAAAATTCTACATGTGTTTTGGGGGGTCTATGTTTAAAAAATCAATAATCAGAGTGCTTGCAATAACCATTATCGGTCTTGCTGCTTCCAGTTCGGCCGAGGCTGCGTTTGTTGTCGGTGGTGAGAATGGCTGGCAGATGAGCTTTGACGGTATGATAAACGCTTTTATGACCTATACCGTAAATGACAAAGATCCGGTTGGTACGACAAATAATGGATCTGTTGGTATTGATATCGGACCCGGGAATACCCGGCAGGGTTTTCGTATTCATACGGGGCTCGTGCCGAGCATCCTGGCTTTTAATGTAAAGTCGCCGAATATAAATGGTGTGGATTATGCTGCCAGAATCGCTTTAATGCCGCAAATCAACAACTTTGGTACCAGGACCGGTTTCGGACCTGATTCACCCGGTGGCCCGCGTCTGGACATTCGTGAAGTATTCATGACGGCGGATGGAGCATTTGGTCAGTTCCTGGTTGGTCGTGCCTTGTATCTTTATCAGGGGAGAAATCTCCTGACAGATATGACAATTAATGGTGTCGGGGTGAACGGAGGTCTGCTGGGCGGCGGAACAACGCTTGGTCACATAGGGTATGGCTACCTTTATACCGACTTTGGTGCCCAGTTTCGCTATACAACTCCTGATTATAGTGGCTTCAAGTGGGCTTTCAGTCTCAATGACCCGAGCAGGATCGTGAGTGATGAAGGATATCAAGCCACAACAATCAATCAGCCTCGCTTCGAGACGGAACTCTCGTACGGTACGACGTATTCCGGCGGGAAGATGCAGGCCTGGCTATCTGCTATGTACCAGGAGGCCAAAAGTAACTCTGAGGGGCACAAGGTTGCATCTATAGGTGGTGCCGGAGGTGTTCAGGCCAGTTATGGTCCTGTTGAGGCGGTTGTGTCATTGTACGGTGGTAAAGGCCTTGGCTCAACGTTTATCCAGGATTTTGATGCCCTGGACTTTACCGGCAAGGAGCGTACCCAATACGGTGGTCTTATTCAATGCCTGTATTCCATCGGCAAAGCAAAACTTGGCGTGAATTACGGGATCAATTATTCGGACCGGACTGATGCTGAAATTGCCCGCCAGCAGGGCGCCGTGATTCCGGGGGATATCTACGGTTCCGGCATAGCGGTTCTTAAATCGCAGCAGGCTTTGGTCGGCGGGTTGTATTACTCAGTCAATAAGTACCTGCAGTTGGTCGGTGAGTATACTTGGGCCCGGAATAGCTGGTATAACGGACAAAAGCAGGATGCCAACACTGTTGCACTCGGTACAATCTTTATTTGGTAGTCGCCGCTGCTCGAGATGACATTTCGGTAGCGGTAAAGAAATATTCACTGTAGCCATTTGCCATGTAGGCGAAAGTTTAACCCTCCATCTCGCTTTCGCCTACTTTTTTCTTTCTGCCAGTTTCACCAATAAACAGAAAGTTGCCGTGGATTTACCTTGTTGCGCCATTAACGAACGACACAGTCGGTACAGCAGATCACCGTTGTACTTGTCGTGACGGTTTTATGCTTTTAGCGTGGCGTTGTCCGCTGAATATTCTCATTGTCTTGGTCAAAAGGCTCTATTCTAAGCGGTAATTATGTAGTAGCTCTGTAGGGTGCGACGTGAACGAGTATGACATCGGTTCAAAATTTAGGGAGTTTCGTCTGGCCAGAAGTCTGACGCAAAGTTCTGTTGCTCGTGAAATGGGGTTCTCTATTTCTCTTTTGTCCCAGATAGAGAACAATAAAATCTCGCCACCGATAGGTACTCTTTCTCGGTTGGCGCGGTTTTTTAACGTAAAATTGAGCGAACTATTTGTGGAAAAGTCTGACAGGCGAAGGTTCGAGATTATCCGCAAGGAAGATCGTAATCAGGTTTTCCCCTTCCTGTCGCGAGTCGGATACCATCTCGGCTATTTCTGTGAACCATTTTTTCAAAGGTTGCCGAACAAGAAAATGGTTCCTGTGCTTCTAACGTTATCTGCTGAATGCCAGGAAAGCACAATCTCCTGCCATGAAGATGAAACATTTATATTTGTTCTGCAGGGGGGTCTTGACGTACTTTGTATGGATAGAAAAATTGTTCTCGCAGAAGGTGACAGTGTTTATTTTTATAAATCTTTGCAGTACAGCTTGCGCTCCACGGCGGGAACGGAAGCTGTCATCCTGGTCGTCACTGCCGATTGATCGCAATGTCCTTCCTTTTTGTCTCATATGTTGAAGAGATATTCCCGCATAATCTTGGCTCTGTAGTATAGGTAAATCATCTGGTAGTTGCTTGGGTAATGATAAACCCAACTAATACGGCATGTTACAAATAAATACCCAAATATTACAAATATTAGTTGACATTCAAGGGTTCTTTTGTAAATATTTTTGCAGGGCCTATGGAATCAAACTGCAGAAGTACTTCCTGTTTACATAGTTTCATACAGTTTCAGAATTCATAAGAAACTGCATGGCGAGTGAATAAATTCGAATTGCCGAATACCATTATTGAAGGGAGCTACGTATGTACGAGGTTAAAAGTAACGAGATGCTTGCCCCAAACCTGCACAAGATCGTTGTCACGGCACCAAGGGTTGCGGCGGTCAGGAAAGCCGGTCAATTTGCCATTGTGAGAGTGGAAAAAGGAGGTGAACGGATACCCCTTACAATCGGTGACGCCGATCCGCTGGCAGGAACCATTACGCTTTTTGTCCAGGCAGTGGGAGCTACGACACGGAAATTGGTTGCCATTCCGGTGGGGGGGCATGTCCGTGACATTGCTGGGCCGTTAGGGGTGCCGACTCATATTGAGAATTGGGGACGCGTAGCCTGTGTTGGCGGCGGTGTCGGGACAGCGGTACTCTATCCGATGGCGAAAGCATTGGCTGACGCCGGAAACGAGGTTACGACCATTATCGGCGGCCGTTCCAAGCCGGTCATAATTCTTGCTGATGAGTTGTCGGCTTTTTCCCAACAGACCCTTATCACTACGGAGGACGGCAGCCTTGGTCGAAAAGGCTTTGTGACAGCGGTACTGGAAGACCTTTTGAAAGATTCCAAGAGTAGTCCCATGTCGGTATTTGCCGTCGGGCCGGTACCCATGATGAGAGCCGTTGCTGAACTTACCCGTCCCTACCAAGTGAAGACAATTGTCAGTCTTAATCCGATCATGATTGACGGAACCGGTATGTGTGGCGGTTGTCGTGTGCTGATCGGCGGAGAAGTCAGGTTTGCCTGCGTTGATGGCCCGGAGTTTGATGGCCACCTGGTTGATTTCAATAACCTGGCCGATCGTCTGACTACCTATCGAGAGCATGAGTGCAGGATTGCCTTGAAGGAAAAAGAAAGTAGGGAGGCGGCATGAGAGGCGATACCTTAAGTGTTGGGGAACGTTTGGCAATCAAGCGTGTGGCTATGCCGGAACTGGACCCTGCCCAGCGGAGCAGTAATTTCAAGGAAGTGAATCTGGGACTGGCCGAAGAGCAGGCGGTCCGGGAAGCGCAGCGTTGCCTGCAGTGCAAAAGCACACCGTGTATCGATGGTTGCCCTGTGCAGATAGATATACCAGGTTTTATCGGCGCCATAGCAGAGAGGCATTTTGCTAAGGCCGTCGAGATTCTCCAGCGTGACAATGCTCTTCCTGCAGTGTGTGGCAGGGTCTGTCCGCAGGAGGTCCAATGTGAATCGCGTTGCGTCCTGGGACGGAAAGATAATCCGGTGGCGATCGGCTATCTCGAACGTTTTGTGGCTGACTGGGCCTTGCGGCATGACTTGAGGCTGAATAGTTTGACGTTGCCTGGTTCAAGTGGAAAAAATGTCGCCGTAATCGGATGCGGACCGGCTGGGCTGACAGCTGCTGCTGAGTTGGCCGTGAAAGGGCACTCCGTAAAAATCTTCGAAGCGCTGCATGATACCGGAGGCGTACTGCGGTATGGGATTCCCGAATTTCGGCTGCCGAAGGATATCATAGATAGTGAAGTGTCTCGTTTGCTCAACCTTGGCGTGGAAATAGAGTGCAACGTGGTTGTCGGCAAGACTATTACCCTGGGAACGTTGAGGGATGAATTTGATGCAGTTTTCATCGGCAACGGAGCAGGGTTACCGGTAATGCTCGGGATTCCTGGTGAAAATCTCAAAGGTGTCTACTCTGCAAACGAATATCTGACGCGCGTCAACCTGATGGGGGCGGGGCAAACCCCGGACTGCGCAACGCCCATACTCCGAGGCAGAAATGTCGCAGTCATCGGTGGTGGTAATACTGCCATGGACTGCGTTCGTGTGGCCCGAAGGCTGGGAGCGGAAAGAGCCATGCTGGTCTATCGCCGGACTGAGTCCGAGATGCCGGCGCGGGTGGAGGAAGTAAAGCATGCCAAGGAGGAAGGCATCGAATTGCTGGTCCTTGCGGCACCTTTGGAAGTCGTTGGGGATGATAACGGCTGGACTATGGGGCTTACCTGTCAGAAGATGGAACTTGGCGAGCCGGACGCATCGGGAAGGCGCAGGCCGATACCGATAACAGGAGAGACGTTTTATCTGGAAGCCGATGTGGTCATAAACGCACTTGGCACCCAGGCTAATCCGCTTCTTACTGCTACCGAACCTGAATTGTCACTGAATAAATGGAAAAACATCACTGCCGATGAAAACGGCGCTACCAGCCTGCCTCGTGTTTTTGCGGGTGGAGACATAGTCCGCGGTGGTGCAACCGTTATTCTGGCAATGGGTGATGGTAAAAAAGCCGCTGCAGCTATTCATTCGATGTTGAATAGTGAATAAATTGCTCACAATAATACCTGACAAATAACAGAGAAGCTTCTTCGATGGAGGCACTATGTCGGTAGTCCTATTAAATAATGAGCAGATACCCGTTTCTTCTGACATGACAATCAAGCAGTTATTGCTTGCACAGGGAATGAACCCATTTGTCTTTATGATCAGGGTCAATGGACAGATTGTGAACAGGGACCAGTATGATACCTTCATTATCCCTGACGGGGCAATTGTCAAGGCCTATCCTTTTGTCGGTGGGGGATAGTTGCGCCATCTGACAACAGTTAGTGTTCCCAACGCTCAGGGAGATCCTTTTATGGATGCAATGAAAAAAGCATTTTATGCCAAGCATGATCCAACAATTATCCCTCTTCTGGAGAAAGCTACCGTAGGAATTGCCGGTGCGGGAGGCCTGGGGTCTAATGCTGCTATTGCTCTGGCTCGTTCCGGGATAGGCAAACTTGTTCTTGCGGATTTCGATGTCGTCGAACCATCCAACTTGAACCGTCAGCAATTTTTCCTTGATCAGATAGGTATTCCTAAGGTCGTGGCATTAAAAGAAACCCTTGTTCGAATAAACCCGTTTTCCTCCTACGAAATCAATCAGGTTACGCTGGACGCGGAGAATATCCCGGAGATTTATGCCGATGTGGATATTATGGTTGAAGCCTTTGACAAGGTGGAAATGAAATTGATGCTGGTGGAAACCTGGGTAAAGCATTTTCCCCTTACCCCTTTGATAGTTGGAAGCGGAATCGCCGGTTATGGAGGCAACAACCAGTGCCGGACGGAGCACTATTTTGACCATGTCTATGTTTGTGGCGATATGGAGAGTGACGCCGGCCTTATTGCCCCCATTGCGCCAAAGGTGACGCTGATTGCCGCAATGCAGGCCAATCTGGTCCTGGAACTATTGTTGGATCGGAAGCATGGTTAGCCTGGATTTGACGTTACAGCTGTTTTTCAGCAAACCATAACCTTGTGGAGTATTGTTTCTCCCGAAGGGCAAATCATGCAATACGTTGGGATTTTCGCTAAAGTTCATGATCCCAGGTGCAGTTATGTTGCCAGGGATCTGATTGACTGGGTGATCGGCAAAGGAATGATCCCCCTGGTTGAGGACAACCTTGCGCTGCACTTGGGTATGACAGAATCTTCCTGTGGAGTTGTCATTGCGCAGCAGGCAGATCTGGTAATCGTTCTCGGCGGTGACGGTACCCTTATCTCCGTCGCCCGGCTCATGGTTGACAGGGAAGTCCCCATAGTTGGGGTGAATTTGGGCAGCCTCGGTTTTCTTACCGAGATTACCGTTTCTGAGATGTATCCGTTGCTTGAGGACTGTCTTTACGGGAATTTCCACATATCAGAACGGATGATGTTGCGGTCGGATATCATCCGGGATGATGAAATCATTGCATCATATACTGTTCTGAATGATGTAGTTATTAATAAAGGGGCTTTGGCAAGAATTATCGAACTGGAAGCCCACTTCGACGGCAACTTTCTTTCCCGGTTCAGGGCTGACGGTCTCATTATCTCAAGCCCCACCGGATCGACAGGTTACTCCTTGGCCGCACAAGGACCTGTGGTCCATCCTTCCCTGGATTGCCTCCTGGTAACTCCCATCTGTCCTCACACCTTAACCAACAGGCCGATTGTGGTCGGAGGCGATTCATCCTTGGCCATTATGCTGAAGTCAAAGAACGAGGACGTGTTTTTGACGTTGGATGGTCAGATCAAGATGGAGCTCAAGTCCGGCGATACCATTTTGGTGAATAAAGCGGAAAACAGAACGAAGCTTATCCTTTCGTGTAACAAAGATTATTTTGAGGTGCTACGTACAAAGCTTAAATGGGGGCAAGATAATTCTGTTTAGTAACACTATGTCTCTCATTATTTGAGACCGGCAGAATAGTACTCAGCATGCAGCAATAGAAAAATGTCTTGCAGATTCTGTGAAAGAACATATTGCATGCCATGCATTGAAATCTTACAAAAGGAGCCTGCACCATGAAGAGCACGCTTGCTACGCACTATGAGAACGTTTTTAAGGATTGTACCATCGTTGGTTGTGGCTGTGACCCCGGGTATCTGCATCCGGACATGGAAAGTATTCTGACCTCGATCGTTCCTGAACAGTTACGCTCTGCTCCTGGGAGTTGTTCTCCCCTGCCGCCTGACCTGGAGGGGTGCGTAGTTCTCGAGTTGGGGTGTGGCAGCGGCAGGAATGTGTTTGCTGCGGCACAGTTGGTTGGTCCTGAGGGGCGTGTTATCGGCGTGGATATGCGGGATGATTTGCTTAAGGGGGCCAAGACGCATGTTCGCAAGCAGATGAAGAAACTTGGATTCGATAAAACAGTAGTGGACTTCATACGTGGATATCCCGAGGATCTTTTGTCGCTCGGGGTCGCGGACAATTCGGTTGATGTTGTCGTTACCAATGAAATTGTTAATCTTGCCTGGAACAAGCGGGCCGTTTTTTCGGAGATATTTCGGGTTCTGAAACCGGGTGGAGAGCTTTGTTTTACGACTGTCCTTGCTGATCGCCGGCTTCCGGAATGCCTGTCGGATGACGTTGAACTGCAACGGGCCGGCTTGGCCGGAGCTCTGTACGCCGAGGATTTTCGAAGGCTTTTGCGCGATATTGGCTGTCACGATTACCGGCATATCAAGAAACAGCCTGTCTGGTTTTGTGAGCAGATGATGTTGGACAGGGTAGGGCTTGCCTGTGTTACGTACCGTACTATCAGGACATTTAAGTTGCCACTTGAGGATATATGCGAGGATTATGGGCAGGTCGCGGTGTATAAGGGAACCATGCCGGGCTTTCCTAAATCGTTTCCCCTCGATGACCACCATGAATTCATAACAGGCAAGCCGATGCTGGTTTGCGGCAATACCGGGGCCATGGTCGCGGAGAGCCGGTTTGGAAAGCATTTTACTTTAACCGGGGACATGTCGGTCCACTATGGGCCGTTTGACTGCTCGTAGCAAAGGTCTGCCGATAAAGAGCGTCTCCGCGAACCTTCTTTTCGAATGGTAAAGGTAAGGGTACTGATCTTTGCCTGAAGGTGTTAAGCGATCGGAAACCTCAGGAAAAATCCAGCAAGAGAAAAAGGATTTGATATGAACAAATCTGAACTGATCGAAGTTCTCGCGAAGAATAAAAATCTGACTTTCAATAAGTCCGAGCAAGTAATTAATGCCGTATTCATAGCTCTTTCAGATGCTCTTCGCGCTGGAGAGCGTATAGAGATTCGAGGGTTTGGAAGTTTTGCCATTAAGGATTACAAGTCATATCTGGGCCGCAATCCGAAAACAGGTGAGCCCATTTGCGTTCAATCGAAGAAGCTGCCCTTTTTTAGAGTTGGCAAAGAACTTAAGGAAAGAGTAGCTGGCCGAACGTTCGTATCGAAGGTCTGTTGCGGCTGGAGATATGAAGCGTAGGCAGGGCGAAAGGTGTTCCTGCAAGAGGCGACGTTTGGCAACCGAAACCGGCTGCATGCGGGGTACGTTTCTAGTGTGCTGACAAGAGAGATTCCGGTTCAGCCAGTAGCAGCCGGTTTTTCGGAGTGATGTCTTCCGGGATGAGCTGGGTAATGACCCGGTATCCTTGGGCACGCAGCCGTGCGACCCGGGCTGCATCCATAGCCAGGGGACCATCCATCCAACCTTGGAGTCCGCCCAGATCTGCCCCTTTAAGGTCGTGACAACAGGGCAATACCGCCATCCTTGCCCCTGCAGCTAGTGCCCGCTCGATGACCAGGTCGGTCAGTCCACCGCAGGCGTGCACCGAGACTATCAGATCATCTCGCTGTAACGGAACCTTCTCCAGATCTTCTTCCATAAACCGTATCCGGCCCGTAAGCCGCGGCCATGTTTCGGTAAGGGTTGCGTAAAGAGCCGTCGCGCTGTCCGGGATGCGCCGATCCACTGCGACAGCCTCGGGAGAGCTGTCGTCGAGCAGCAGCAGGATCATGGCCAGCAGCCCGTGGCCTGATGCCAGATCCACTATCCGTCCGCCCCGAAAACGCCGCCGCACCCGCCGCGCAACCTCCCATGCTTCGTACAGCTCTTTGCGTGGCAGGCACTCTGTTCGACAGACCGCCCGGGCGATTGCATCAAAAAGGGTATCTCCGGCAAATTGGTGGAGAAGCCTTTCACTGAGCCGGCTTCGTGACGACCTGTCCAGCGGAGTCATTCTATGGCTCCTCGTTCATCGTCAGCGCCTGAAGATCGCAAGAAAAGATCAATCCCGGTTGATCTCTTCTTTTAAAAGGCTGCTCGGTTTGAAGGTCAGGATTTTTCGCGCGGTTATGGTGAGTGGTTCGCCTGTTTGAGGGTTTCTGCCGAGGCGGTCATTTTTGCTTTGAATAACAAACTTGCCGAAGCCGGAGATCATGACGTCCTCGCCCGATGCAAGGGTATCCTTCAGGATATCGAGAACTGAATCAACTAATGTGTCAGCATCTCTCTTTGGGCAGTTTGTTACATTTCGGACTGCTTCTGTAAGATCATTTTTGGTCATAAGACGGACTTTTAGCACGGATTTGGAGCTGTTGCAAGGAGAAATTCTTGAATGATTCCGATCTGTCAGGAGTATGGTGTCCTGAGCAGTAAAGTGGTCGTCCTATACTAGGGGAATATTTCGTTCAGCGCTAAATCCTGCAACAGGGTCTTTACTGCGCGAGACAGTGTCTTGCTAATCGTCTCTCTTGCCTGCCGTGTCCGGCTGTGTCCACTTTCTGTTTCATAACCTCAAACGCGGTATTTCGTGTTTCGGCGATTACCGGTAAAAACATTTTATGATCTGTGGTATGTTTTGACCAGGGAAAAGGCCGAAACCCGGAAATTAAGCCCTGAAATCATGTTCGAACTTTTCATCAGGTCATTTGCCTTGGTAAAAAGGGAACGTTGAACCAGGGTGGTGCATGTATGCTTCTTGGAAGGGGATACGATGATTATTGATCCGCTATCGCTCAAGCTTTTCGTCATCATTGTGGAAGAGGGGACCATTGCCGCTGCTGCGGAACGCGAACACATTGCCGCATCCGCCGTGAGCAAGCGTATCAGCGACCTGGAGGACACGCTCAACACGCCCCTGCTGAGAAGGACCAACAAGGGGGTTGTGCCGACGGTGGCAGGAGTCACGCTGCTTAATCTCGCGCGGGGTGTTCTGCACGATCTGAATGATATCTTTCTGCAAATGCAGGAGTATTCCAGCGGGGTACGCGGTCGTGTCAGGTTGTGGGCCAATATTTCCGCCATTAACCAGTTTCTGCCGAACGAACTGAAATCCTTCCTGAATGAGCATCCCCTGGTGCAGGTCCGACTGGAAGGGAATATCAGCGAGGCCATCATGAAGGCTGTGGCAGAGGGCGCGGCTGACGTGGGTGTCATTACGATGGATTCATGCCGGGAGGATCTGGAATATATCCCGTACCATTCGGATAAGCTCATCGTGATTACGCCCAAAGACCACATCCTGTCACACAACAAGTCGGTGTCGTTCGGGGATACTCTGGATTTCGATTATGTCGGGCTGCCGGTCGGTAGCGCCTTGAACAACCGGATAGTGCGGGCGGCGAATGATCTCGGCAGAAGCCCGAAGTTGCGGGTTCACGTAAACAGTTTCGATGCCTTGTGCCTGATGGTGGAGGCGGGTCTCGGGATCGGGATTGTGCCGAGGGGCGCTGCCAAGCCCTATTTCAAAGGTTTGCGAATCCGCCCGGTTCAGTTGCGGGAGCCATGGGCAATACGTGATTTGAAACTATGTGTCCGATCTTTCGATGCGCTGCCCGCCGCGGCGAAACTTCTGGTCGAGCACCTCCGGCAGGGCGAATAACCACGACTTCGGAGTTTCGCGTTGCAATGCTCTGGCTCGATGAAATCTTCCTGCTGTTCATGTCTTCTGCGTGAGCATCAGCATGTTGAGCGATTGAGGCTGCCATCGTTTTTCGCGATGGCAGCCTCACGAGATACTGCTTTTCATGCCTGTTCCGGTAAGGTAAAGATGGAAATCGCCACACTTTTTGGGATGGTGGGGCACTTTCAAAATTTACCAAGCAGAGGAGCACGATTGTATGGCGCGTCATTTTAATATAGCGGTGTTGCCCGGAGACGGCATCGGCCCGGAGGTTATGGCGGAGGCACTCAAGGTGTTGGATGCCGTGGAAAAGAAGTTCGACGTAGTGTTCAGGTGTACTCACGCCAACGTGGGAGGGGCGGGCATTGACAATGAAGGGAAAGCACTGCCTGAAACCACGGTAGATATCTGCAAGGCATCCGATGCTGTGCTGTTCGGTTCCGTGGGGGGACCCCGGTGGGAGTCGCTGCCACCTGACGAACAACCCGAACGGGGCGCCCTGCTGCCGCTACGCAGAATCTTTGGCCTGTATGCCAACCTCCGCCCGGCAATCATCTTTCCGGCGCTGACCGGGGCGTCTTCGCTCAAGGAGGAGGTCGTGCATGGCGGATTCGATATCCTGGTGATCCGCGAGTTGACCGGAGGCATCTACTTCTCGCAGCCAAAGGGGATCGAGGGTGAAGGGCGCAGCAAGGTCGGCTTCGACACGCTACGCTACAGTGTGCCGGAAATCGAGCGGATCGCACACGTCGCCTTCCGGGCGGCACGCGAACGGAGCCGCAAGGTTTGTTCCATCGACAAGGCCAATGTCCTCTCCTCGTCGGTCCTGTGGCGGGAAACCGTTACCACCGTTGGCAGAGACTATCCTGATGTTGAGCTGACCCACATGTACGTGGATAATGCCGCCATGCAGCTGGTCCGCTGGCCGAAGCAGTTTGATGTGCTGCTGTGCGAGAACATGTTCGGGGATATTCTTTCGGATGAAGCGGCCATGCTGACCGGCTCGCTGGGTATGCTGCCCTCTGCGTCTCTGGCCGAGGGGGCGTTCGGTATGTACGAACCGTCGGGAGGTTCGGCGCCTGATATTGCCGGTCAGGGAGTCGCCAATCCTATCGCCCAGATACTATCGGTCGGCATGATGCTTCGCCACTCTTTCGGCCTCGAGGATGCCGCTGTTGCTGTGGAGAGTGCCGTGGTCAGGGTGCTGGAGCAGGGATACCGGACAGCTGATATTTTCCTGGACAGTGACGGTGAGCGCCTGGTGACCACCAGGCAGATGGGCGATGCTATTGCCGCAGTGCTGTAGCTGGGATAGTATAGTTCTCTTGTTGCTGGGTGAATAGAATCTCTATGTTCAGCAATCGATAAAAAAGGGGTTAGCCGTTTTGCTAACCCCTTTTTTATCGACGCGCTGAATCAGGCTGCGAAAGTAGGTATCGTGAATATGCCAGGGCGGGTAGCGTTATGCTGACTTCCATGAACCGGCGGAATCAGAGGCATCTTAATAAATATGTTTCTGTATGATGGTATATAATCTGCCGATGTGATTCTCTTTCCGTAGTAGCTATGTTGCGCGCGCCTGGTACGGACGGCGGGTTTTATTCCGTATGACAAATTCTATTGGCTGCAATTGTCCTGCTGTCGTTGTAATATTTACCGTTCAAGTTACTGATAATATTGATTAAATGCTCTTGGATGCCATTGTGCCAGGCAGAATAAAGTAGTTGAGACGTAAAATAATTTTTTTATTTCCTTGACATCTGGGTGGTTAGATTGGTATAAGCGTCTTCCCTTGATTGATGCAGCTTTTTTCTAAAGGGAACTTTTAGGCAGATTTGGTGTTTTTTTGAATCTGTGGTGCTTGGTCTTTGAAAACTAAATAGTAGACGAACAGCGGGTTTTAAAAGCTAGTAAAATTTTGAGTTACAAATTATTCAGTATAAAACTGGAGAGTTTGATCCTGGCTCAGAACGAACGCTGGCGG